>NZ_JABIOQ010000052.1 GCF_018698455.1 Sulfurimonas sp.
TCAACCAGAATTTACTCAGATAGATGTTGAAATGAGTTTTTGTACTCAAGAAGATGTTATAAAAGTGGCTGAAGACTTACTAGAAGCAATGTTTAAAGCAGCGGGACATGATATAAAGCCTCCATTTAACCGTATTACATATAACAATGCTATGGAGCTTTACGGTTCTGACAAGCCAGATATGCGCTACGGTCTTGCTATGGTAGATGTTATCGATATCTTCGAGCGTTGTGATAATGAAATCTTTACAAACATCGCTAAGCAACCACATAAGAACCGTATCAAGGCTCTTAAAATTCCTGGTGCTGACTTAGTTTTCTCAAAACGTGAAATGAAAGGTTTTGAAGATTACGTACGTCAGTTTGGTGCACATGGTCTTGGTTACTTCCAAATGAAAGAAGATGGGCTTAAGGGTCCACTTATCAAGTTCTTTAGTGAAGCAGATATTGCTTTACTAGTAGAGAGACTTGAGATGGAAGCTGGTGACGTTGTATTTTTTGGTGCAGGTGATAAAAAAACAGTATGGGATTATATGGGTCGTCTTAGAAACTATCTTGCAGAACATGAAAAAATGAATCTTGTTGATGAAAATGCTTTTGAATTTGTATGGGTTGTTGACTTCCCAATGTTCGAAGTTGAAGATGGTCGTGTTAAAGCACTTCATCATCCGTTCACTCAACCAAAAGATACTGATAAAGACGATATTGAAGAGATAGAGTCTATCGCTTATGACATCGTTCTTAATGGTACAGAACTTGGTGGTGGATCAATCCGTATTCATAAAGAAGCAATGCAAGAAGAGGTATTTAAACTTCTTGGTATTGAAGAAGAAGAAGCTCAAGAGAAGTTTGGTTTCTTACTAGACGCTCTTAAATTCGGTGCTCCTCCACATGGTGGTTTTGCTCTTGGTTTTGACAGACTTATGATGCTTATCACTAAAAAACCAAGTATTCGTGATGTTATCGCGTTTCCTAAGACACAAAAAGCTTCTTGTATCCTTACTAAAGCACCAAGTGCAGTTGATAACACACAGCTTCGTGACCTACACATTAGACTTCGTGAGCAGACTAAATAATCAAGTAAAAAGAATTATATTCTTTTTACTTCTTCTACAAACTATAAAACTTCAAGGATTTTCTTTTTGAAAAAATTATTTTTAATTATTGGTGCTCCTGGCTCTGGTAAAACTACTGATGCTGAGCTTATTGCAAAAGACAGTACAGTATTCACACACTATTCTACTGGAGACATGCTCAGAGCTGAAGTAGCTAGCGGAAGTAAACTGGGCTTTGAGATAGATACTTATATTTCTCAAGGTCTAATCGTTCCTATTAAAATAGCTATCCAAACTATTACAAATGCTATAAAGAATGCTCCTTGTGATAATATTATTATTGATGGGTACCCAAGAAGCTTAGAACAAATGACCGCACTTGATTCATTCTTACTTGATGACAATAATATTGAACTAATGAGTGTTGTTGAGATAAGAGTTAGTGAAGATACTGCAAGAGATAGAGTTCTTGGTCGTGCTCGTGGTGCAGATGATAACAATGAAGTTTTTAATAATAGAATGAAAGTTTACATAGAGCCTCTAAATGATATAAAAAGCTTTTATAATGAAAAGAATATCTATCATGTGATAAGTGGTGAAGGTAGTATAGAAGAGATTGTTTCTAAACTAGAAATATTTTTATCATCAAAAATATAGAGATTTATTTATAAAAAATAAATCTCATGAGGTGACTAAAGAGAACTAAAAGTTACTCTTCGTGAAAACCGAAGTCTTCGTCGTCACTTCCTCTTTGAGCTTGTTGAATATCTTCTATAAGTTCTTTACACTCATCTTCTTCTATCTCACCAGTTTGAATGTCTTCTAAAACATCTTCTAAGTCTGCCTTAAACTCACGAAGCTCTTCTATCTCTTCTTTTGCATCTTCTGTTGCTTCTTTGTTGTCTGCTATCTCTTCAAATATCTCATCTAGTCTTTCTATTAAATCAGGGATAACACTTTTTGTAAGTAATTCTTCTAGTTTTTCTGCATATGATGCCATTGTCTAGCCTTGTAATTGTAATTTTATTTATGCAATTATACTATAAATTTGAGAAAGATTAAAGCTTACTTTTATAATTTATTCTATAACAAACTAACATAATTAAATAATACGCCGATCTACTCTTTATCATAAGTCAAGGAATTCAACAATGTTAGTTTGGTTATTGGTACTTTTATTGCTATTTAGTTTTATATATATTGTTTATCGAATGAATTTCACAACTAACACTAAAGAGACAGATAGTGAAAATGAAACTCATTACACTTTTAAAATATAAGAGAGAAGAAGAATGGCATTAATACTTAACAACCATTTATTTAAAGGTCACAGAGCACTCCTTGGTAGTAGATTTGCAACATATGGAGTAAAGGAACTAGCCTCAAAATATGCAAAAAAATTTCTAAAAAATGTAAAAAAACAAAAAATTGTTGATAGCTATAGAAGTTTTAAAGAACTTCTTGAAGCGTTATAAAGCGTTATTTATTGAAACCAAAAGATGAAGTCACACGTAGTTTACTTATAGACAGACAGACATGGGATGATTCAATGAGATACTCCCGTGATAGATACAAAATGAGTCTATCTAAAGTCATAGAATCATTACTACAAGAATGGTTAGTCAAAGAGAAACGAAAGCCTTTAGATAATTCAAATCAAGGTAAGTTTTTCGACTAACTTCCTTGCTCCTTCTCCTCATCTAAAACCCTCTTAATTAAAATCAAATATATCTATAAACCTTACAATATATATAAAGTTAAATTAGTACTTTTTTAGTATAATTCCAATAATAAATCAATTAAGAGAGAATCACATGAATATTACACAAACAACAGACGCTTTTAAAGCACTTATTGAAAACATCAAGAGTACTACTAAAGGATATAAAGATCCTTTAGCTTTTGGTATATGTAGAGTTGACCTTGGTCAATTAAATGTAGAGAAATCTATTCAAGCTACTTACCCACTTATTAACTGGGATGAAAACTTCGGAAGTGCTGCTATTTTTGTTAAAGCATTAGCGGAACAAGGTGTAGAAGTAGATTTTACTCAAAATGAATTTGTTTGTAACATAAACATAGATTTTTTAAAGAGCTGTTTAAATGCTTTTACTCCTTACTCAGATGAAGCACATGGTGATGCACATAAAAATATTCAAGTGATTTCAGCACTTTATTCACAAATCATTAGTAATGGTTCATTCGAGGGAGAGTTTAAAGTAACTTTTCTTTTCCAAGATGGAGCATGTGAAAGTGTTGAGGCTACATACCTTAAACTATATGCACTTTCACAAGCTAAAGTTGGACTACGTGAACTTAACTTAAATGGTGCATTTGGTGCACTTCCAAATGTTGCATGGTCAAATGGTCAGCCTATCGAGCTTGATTACTTGAGAGAGTTTGAAATCGAATTAAAAATAGCGAATGAATATCCACATATTGATTTTGTAGATAAATTCCCAAGATTTTTACAACATATTATTCCTGCTGATAACACAAGAATCCTAGATACTTCAAAAGTACGTTTTGGTGCACAACTAGCTGCTGGAACTACAGTAATGCCTGGTGCTTCATACATAAACTTTAATGCTGGAACTACTGGTTCGGTTATGGTAGAAGGTCGTATTAGTTCTTCTGCAATCGTTGGCGATGGTAGTGATGTTGGTGGCGGTGCTTCTATTCTTGGTGTGCTTAGTGGAACTGATGGAAATCCTATAAGTGTTGGTAAAAACTGTCTTCTAGGTGCAAATTCAACTTGTGGTATTCCACTAGGCGATGGTTGTATTATCGATGCAGGTGTTGCTATACTTGAAGGTACTAAAATTGCTATTTATCCTGAGGAACTTACAAAACTAATGTCTGTAAACACTAACATGAAAATGGAAGGTGAAATATTCAAAGGAAAGCAACTAGCAGGCTTCTACGGTATTCACTATAGACAAAACTCAATGACTGGCGAAATCACAGCTTCGCGTTCAACAAGAGAGATAAAACTTAATTCTGATTTACACTAAATTTCTAAACTTCCCTTTATACTTTGAGTGCTATAATAGTTCAAGATAAGGGGATTTCATGAATATATCAAACAATATTTCTTCAATACAAGCCCATCAAACAATGTTAAATACTACTGCTAATAATGTTGCAAATGTAAATAGCGATGGATTTAAACCTAGTGATGCAAGAATTTCAGATAATGGAGATTCTGTCTCTGCTCACAATAGAGTAGCCGATGACAATGGTTCATTGAAAAGTCAAACAGATATTTCAAAAGAGATTCCAGATCAAATGATTGCACAAAATGCAACTGCACTTAATGTAACGGCTATAAAAACACAGGATGAGATGTTCGGAGCACTTTTAGATATTAGAGTGTAGACATTTTAAGTAGTTGTTTTATAATAAGAGCGTCTTCTTTGTGATGCACTAAATTTTTCCCAACTTCTAATGTACTAAAGATAGGCTTACCAATAATAAACCTTCCTTCATTACCTTCTTTTTCTGTTTTAATTGCCCAAGTGTTATGATATATGATTATCTTATCATTAAAAGTTCCTGCATATAAAACAATATGTCCTTTCTTATAAAGAATGGTTCTAAAGGCAATAGCATGTTTTTTTATAGTTTTTATTTTAACTTCATCACTCATATTTTCAAGTGAGATACTTTTACCAACATGACTTTGCTGATAAGAGTTTCTTGGTAACCATACACCAAATGGTAAGAAAAAGTCCCTAAGTGTCGAAGAACAGTCTCTTTGTGAATACATACCACCCCAGCCATAATTTGTTTTAGAAACTTCTTTTATTATATTATTTATATTTAGACTATTAAATGCTAAGTTACCTTGATTTGCCATTTTTTTAGAAATTTTTGATTCTAAAAAATATGCTTTATTATTTTTATAGTTACTAAGAGCAAGAATTATATAACTATCTGGTGTTTCTTTAATAAGAGGAAACATCATCCCAATCTTTGATTTAAAAAGGAATGAACCAGTATTTGTATAAAGTGATTTACCTTCCTGAGTAATAAATACTTGTTTTGCTTTTTCATATAACTGTGTATACTTTTTCTCTATGTATACAATATCTCTTGATTTGACCCATCCATATGTAAAACTACATTTTATAAATACCCATTTTTTATCTTTTGAGTAATGTGAAATAAATAGTGGCTTATTAGCTGCAAGTATACTATTTTGCAAGTAATCAAAAGGGAAACCCTCCCCTGCTTTATTTGGATCCATCAAAAGAGGTCTACTTGTTGGAAAAGCCCGTATATTTAATTCTCTGAGACTAATTGCTCTTTTATTTACACTTGAATAATCTTGGAAACTAGAATTCTCAAGTATTTCATCAAAAAACTTTTGAGAAAGCAGCTGTAAATTTTCCCCATAGCTATTACCATACTGATAAGAACTATATGCCCACATTGCATCTTTTAGAATAATATCCATTTTATCTATATTCCATGGATTAAAATAATTTCTATCAAAATCGATTACATTTGGATAGATATGCTCTTCTATGTTTTCGCTATAAAGTGTTACATCCTGAGGTATGCTTTTTAAATCAGATACTTCTTCTTTTACGGGGGCAAGAATAATCACAGGAGAGGACTTATCCTCGACAATTACAGTAGTCCTAGCACAAGAAGATAGCATCAAAATAGAGATTAAGCCATATATATAGTTCACATTATTATCCTATTTTAATCAACATCACCAAATCTACTGACAACTCGACCTATTACTTCTAGCTCAGAAGGCTTTAGTGTTTGAGTTGAATACACGGAATTATCAGATATTACATCCACTTGTCCATCTATCCGTGTTTGTATACGTTTAATGAAAAGACCTGCTTCTGTTCTGATAGTGAAAACACCACCACGATTCAAATCTTTTTTAGTTCTATTAATAAATACTATATCATTATAACTAAAAGTTGGTTCCATGGAGTCACCTGAAACATTGATTGCTTCTATATTTGTAAGCTCTCTTTCTCCTCCAAGCATAAAAACAAACTGCTCTGGAATCTCAAGCTCTTGAATTTCTTCACATTCATTATCTCCACCACCTCCAGCACTTGCATTTACATCACTAAAGTATTTCACCATATAAAACTTGTTTGTAGCCTCAATAAGGCTTTCAGGAGATTGTCCATATAAAAGCCAGTTTATAGAAATTGTCTTTTTAGCACAAAAATCTAAGAGCTCGTTAAATGGTATTTTATTTCGTTTTTTCATTGTAGCAAAGTTCATTTGTGTAATACCAAGAACTTCTGCTACATCTTTATCAAAAACTTTTTTTGGTTTAAAATCACTAGACACTATACTTTTGATCTCTTCTACTATAGATGTGAACTCATTCATACTAAAACCTTTGTTTTATAATTAAATATGACATATTATAAGGTAAACTAGAACAAAAGTCAACTATTTAATGACATTTTGTCATATTATTTATATTTTATTGCATAATCAAGTAAAATAATTCAAATTTACTACAAATAAAGGAAAATAAATGTCTATAATTATTAAAAATGCAGAGAATATGTTTGAAAGATTTGAATCAAGTGTTGAAAAGTGGGCAGAAAAAATACTTTAAGGCTAAAGCCTAATACATGTGAGGCACTAAATGCCGAATCGTACTAGAGTAAAAAACTCAATGCAGCGAAGAACTAAATTCTGAGTCGCATAAGGCTAATACAACCTTACTTCTCGTCTAATTCTCTTTGAGCTGATTTTCCCTTATGGTAACCAGCAAAGATAAATATCATAAAAAGAACGAAAAGAGCTAGCACAATAATATTTATGTAAAAACTCATTAGTTTCTTAAATCCCTACTCAAAACTGTCATATGTTTGACGTATAGCATCATAAAGAACAATACCTGTACTTATAGCCAAGTTAAGACTACGTCCTTCTTTTGTCATAGGGATAGTTATATTTTGTGATTCATACTTTTTAAGTATATCTTCGGGAATTCCCTTCGTTTCACTTCCAAAAAAGATAAAGTCACCATCTTTAAAGTCAGCCTCAAAGTATAGTCTATCAGTCTTAGTTGTAGCAAAGTAGGCATTACTAGAGATATCATTTTTTTCAAAAAATTCATCAATGTTTTCCCAAACATGTAAATCTAACTTATCCCAGTAATCTAAACCAGCACGTTTTACTGCTTTTTCATCTATATCAAAGCCGATAGGCTTAATAAGATGAAGAGAGGCACCAGCATTAACACAGAGTCTACCTATTGCACCAGTATTATTAGGAATTTGTGGATGAACTAAAACTAAATTAAATGCCATGTAGTATCCTAAAAAATAACAGTTTTGTTAGCATACACAAAGATTCTATCTTCTAGTGCTAATTTTAACGCACGAGAAAGAACAACTTTCTCAACATCTTTTCCAGAACGTTGCATATCTTTCCAGCTGTATGCATGGTTAACATGAATAACTTCTTGTGCAATGATTGGACCTTCATCAAGATTATTATTTACAAAGTGTGCTGTTGCTCCTATGATTTTAACACCTCTTTCGTAGGCTTGCTTATAGGGGTTAGCCCCTATAAATGCAGGTAAAAATGAATGATGAATATTAATAATTTTATCTTCATATGTTTGAACAAATTCAGGAGTAAGAATTCTCATATATTTTGCAAGGACGATATAATCTACATTTCCAAAGCTATTAATTGACTCAATAATTTTATTTTCATGTTCAGAACGTTCTAGCCCTTCATGAGAGATAGTTACATAAGGAATATCAAACTTTTTTACTAATGATTCAAGTTTATCATAGTTTGAAATTACAGCAAGTATATTAGCTTCAAGTTCACCAGCCTCATGGCGTATAAGTATATCACCGAGTGCATGAAGTTCTTTAGTTGCCATGATAATTATATTTTTCTTTTTTGGTTCAATCACTTTAACACTACAATTTTCTGGTAATATACTTGTTATACTCTCTTCGAGATCACATTTATTAATATCACCGTCAACTACACTACGCATAAAAAATTTATTATTTTCTTTATCTACAAATTCACTATTTGAAAGTATATTTAAATCATAGTTATAAAAGATACTAGAAACTTTGTGCACTAAACCTTTTTCATCATTAGCATCTATGAGGACTCGGTATTGATTCAACTGAAATTTCCTTTTTCTATTACCTGCACTCTCTTATCAATAGTAGCAAGTGTGTACTCAAGAAAGTTCAATGTCATATCAACCTTAGATTCTATACTAGAATTACTTGGTGATTGGAAACCCTCAAAAAGAACTAGTAATCGTTCTCTAATTGAGTTAAGATAAGCAAGTTCATTATCGATGGAGTTTAAATTTTCTTCTGTTATATTATTTACTTCAATTTCTTCTTGAGCTTGAGGTAAATATTCTTCTTTATTCACACCTTTTAGCTGCTCAACAGAACCATCTTCCATTTCTGCTAAAGTAGATAGTATGACATCTTTTAATTCCATGTTTTTAATAACCACCTTTCAAACTCATTAAACTCAACTTCAGTATCCATCTTCAAAAAATACTCTTTCATCTCTTGATTTACATCCAAATACTTACGTCTCATGCCGGACAACCTTCTAATAGCAATTTTAGCATCACTATTATGAGGATTTGTCTTTAAAACCTCTTTGTAAATATCTAATGCTTCTTCTTTTAGACCTTGAAGTTCATAGATATTTGCTAAGGTTAGTGTCTGCATAAAATTTGTGCCCTATCTCTCTATATAGTTAGCGATAATAGAACCCATTTCGCTAGTAGAACAGACTTCTTTTGCATCAAACTGAGCTAAGTCACCAGTTCGGTAACCTTCACTCAATGTTTTTTTAATTGCAGCATCTATCTTATCTGCTGCTGTATTTTCACCAAGAGCATATCTTAACATCATTGCAGCGGATGCAATAGTTGCTATTGGGTTTGCTATTCCTTGGCCTGCTATATCTGGTGCACTACCGTGAATTGGCTCATAAACACCTATTTTTTCACCAACAGAAGCTGATGGTAAAAGACCGATTGAACCACAAAGCATAGAAGCTTCATCACTTAAAATATCACCAAAAATATTTCCAGTAAGCATAACATCAAACTGGCGAGGATTTAAAACAAGTTGCATCGCTGCATTATCTACATACATATGAGATAATTCAACATCTGGATATTCAGCAGACACTTCAGTTACAACATCTCTCCAAAGCTGAGAAACATCTAAAACATTTGCCTTGTCAATAGAACATACTCTCTTACTACGTGTTTGAGCAATTTTGAATGCTTGATGTGCTATACGAACGATTTCTGATCTTGTATAAACCATAGTATTCCAACCCTTATCTTCAGTACGACCTTTGGGCTCACCAAAGTAAATCCCACCGATAAGTTCGCGAACGACCATAATATCAACACCCTTAATAATCTCAGGCTTTAAAGATGAAGCATTAATAAGCTCATCGTAAACAACAGCTGGACGTAGATTTGCATAAACACCAAGCTCTTTTCTAAAACGCAGGAGTCCACTCTCTGGACGTTTTTCACGAGGAAGTTTGTCCCATTTCTCTCCACCAATAGCACCAAAAAGTACAGCATCAGACTGAAGAGACTTTTTAATAGTTTCAGCTGGCAAAGGATCACCTGTTATATCATAAGCACACCCACCCATAAGAGCTTCATCATAAGCGAACTGAAAGTCACAAGCAGAAGCTACAGCATCTAAAACTTTTACAGCTTCATCTATAATTTCAGGACCAATTCCATCACCCTTAATAAGTGTTATTTTATACTTTGTCATTTATTTACCTTCTATTTCATTCTGAGCGAAATTCATTAAACCACCAGCATCTATTAATTCTTGCATAAACGCAGGAATTGGAGTAAAGTTATATTCTTTGTTTGTTGTATTATTTGTTACTGTACCTGCATTCATATCGACAGTTACGGTATCACCTTCACTAATCTCGGCACTCTCCTCGAGTTCAAATATTGGAAGACCCATATTAAATGCATTTCTATAAAATATTCTTGCAAATGTAGGAGCAATAATAGCTGATACACCAGCTGCTTTAAGTGCTATTGGAGCATGTTCACGACTACTTCCACAACCAAAATTTTCACCGGCAACTATTATATCACCTGGGCTCATTTTAGATACAAATTCTGGATCTGCATCTTCCATAACATGCTTTGCGAGTTCCTCTGGAACGGATGTATTTAGATAGCGAGCCGCTATTATTAAGTCTGTATCGATATCTTTACCGAAAGTCCAAACTTTACCATTTATATTTGCTTTGTTCATTATAAAATCCTACTATATTTTATTAAATTATTTTGTGATTATATCTAAATTGTCTTTTGAGGAATATAAAACTATTTATTGTTATCTTTGCAGAGTCTTAATATTAGAGAATATCAAGACTATTTTAGGGTATTATTATCGTTTAAGATTATTTGTAGTTTGAAGCATTTCATCACTGGTTGTGATTACTTTTGAGTTAGAATCATAAGCTCTTTGACCTGTAATCAGATCTGTTAGTTCAACAACAAGCTCAACATTACTAAGCTCAACAAAACCTTGTCTAAGTATACCAAGACCATCAACTCCAGGTGTTCCTTCGACTGGTTGTCCGGAACTATCTGTTTCTATATAAAGGTTGTCTCCCATAGAGTGTAGGCCTGCAGGGTTTATAAAGTTAGTTGTTTGTATTTGACCAATCTGTGTAGCTTGTGTTTGGCCAGGTTGAACAACAGTAATAGTACCATCAGTACCTATACTCATATTTGTAGCATCAGGTGGAATCACTACCTGTGGTACCATTGAATAACCATCACTATTTACCATGGTACCATTTTCATCAACTTTAAATGCACCATTTCTTGAGTACACTTCAGTACCATCTGGGAGTTCAAGCTTAAAAAAACCTCTTCCTGTTATCGCCATATCAAGCTGATTGTCTGTTTGCTTCAGTGAGCCCTCTGCAAAGATTTTATTAATTGCAGTAGAACGAACACCTAAACCAACTTCAATACCAGTTGGACTTTTCGTAACATCAGATGTTGATGTTCCTGCGTATTCCATAACTTGATACATAAGATCCGAAAACTCTGCACGAGACTTTTTAAACCCTATAGTATTTACATTGGCAATATTATTGGCCGTAGTATCAATTTGTGTTTGCATTGCTGCCATTCCGGTAGAGGCAGTGTATAATGATTGCATCATGGTATCAGTCCTTTAAATTAAGCTTTTTTAGCAAGTTTTTCAATTGCATCTCTGTTCATATCATCCATCTGTGTACTCATAACTTTTTGATACATTCCAACAAGACGATTTGTTTCTATCATTTGGGTCATCATTTTCACAGCATTTACATTACTTTTTTCAATGTATCCTTGTGAAACTGCTCCACTATTATCTATTATATTTAAGTCATCTATATTTTCAAAGGCATAAAGATTATCACCTTCTTTTTTAAGTAAATCTACATCTTTTGGTTCTGCTATAAATAATGAAGATAATTGATTCATTTTAACACTTCCTGGAACATTAGTATAAATATTTCCATTTTTATCAACAGAAATAATATTGTCTTCTTGAGCAATACTGATTTTTCCACCATTTCCTGAATAATTACTAGGCAGTACCTCATATCCTTGTTTTGTAACAAGTGTACCTTCATCATTTTTAGTAAAAGAACCATCACGAGTAAGTTTTACTCCTTGTGGAGTTTTAACAACAAAGAAAAGCCCTTCACTAGAGAGTGCAAAATCTAAATCGTTAGAAGTTTTTTCTATAGTCCCTAGAGAATGATTTGTAAAAGAATCTGTTACTTGTGGTGCACGAGTCATAGTTCTATTTATAAATGCGGCACCTTCTTCACTGTTGTTTGCATTAGGCATTTCATCTCTAGCCTCTTTAAAGACTTTCATAAAATCACCTATGACTAAATTATCTTCTTTAAATCCAGCGGTATTTACATTTGCTAAATTATTCGCAATATTGTCAAGTCTGTTAAACTGAGTAACCATTCCAGCTGCTGAAGCATAGTAACCTGTCTGCATAAAATACCCTTATAGTGTTTATTTGAAAGTATAAAAGCAATGAGTGTTCCAACATTTTTTTAAGAAACTATTTATTTAATTTGGGTATAATCCACCTTCTTAAAACCTTAAACTTATGGAGCATATGATTATATGACAGCTAAAGAACTCAACAAAGCCATAGAAACATTTTTTGACGATCACAAAGGTAAAGAGTGTCTTACTTATGAAGGCCTTATAGAAATTTTTGAAAAACAGCCATCAGCTGCACAAGTCAAAAATATTCTTAAACTTTTAACTAAAAATAAAAAATGTATTTACACTGCTAGTGAACATGCTAAAAGACTTAATGACTCTGAAGCAGAAGCACGTCGTGTTGCTCAAAGAAAGATGCTTGAAGATAATGAATCTGATAAGTTTGATATTCTAAAAGAACACGAACTTCTTGAGTGGTCACGTTCGGATTCTCCAGTTCGTATGTACCTTCGAGAAATGGGCCAAATTCCACTTTTAACGAAAGAAGAAGAAATTGAGATCAGTAAAAAGATTGAAGGTGGAGAGAGGATTATTATTGATGCTATTTGTTCAGTACCTTATCTTATAGAATTCATTCTTGATTACAAAGAACCTCTAATTAATCGTGAGCGTAGAGTAAAAGAACTTTTTAAATCTTTTGAAGATGAAAAAGAAGAAAGTGATGATTCTACAGACGATGCAAATAAAGAAGAAACTGTTGTTGTAGAAAAAACATTAACCGCTAAAGACAAAAGTAGAGTTGAAAAAGTTTCTATAAGTTTTAAGGCCCTTGAAAAAGCTAAAAAAGAGTGGATAAAATCATCAGAAAAGCTTCTAGAAGACTCAAATGATGAGCTTACTGAAGAAATTGTTGGCTACTTTTTAGCAGTAACATTTAAAAAATCAGTATTAAAAGCCAGTCTTCTTGATCTTGGACCAACTTCAAAACTGATAAACGAACTTGTAAAAGCAATGGAAACTGCACTCAAAAGTGATGATGGGTACGATAAAGAGCTTAAGCGTCTTGAGTATAAACTCCCACTATTTAATGACATCCTAAAAGCAAACCATAGAGTTCTAGTAAGTAAAATTCAAGAGTTAAACAAAGAAGATATTGCAAATATGGTTCCAGAAGCTACAATGGTTTCTACATATATGGAAATCAAGAAGCTTGTTCAAACAAAAGAAGCATCAAAAAATTCTTTTGATATGGAACCAGATAAACTTGCTGACATTTTAGAACAGATTAAACGTGGTAAAAACATTTCAGAGATCTCTAAAACTAAGATGGCTAAGTCAAACCTTAGACTTGTTGTTTCTATTGCTAAGCGTTACACTAACCGTGGTCTTCCTTTCCTTGATTTGATTCAAGAAGGAAACATCGGTCTTATGAAAGCCGTTGATAAGTTTGAATATCAAAAAGGTTATAAATTCTCAACATATGCAACATGGTGGATTCGTCAAGCTATCTCTCGTGCGATTGCTGACCAGGCGAGAACTATTCGCATTCCTATACATATGATAGAAACTATTAACCGTATTAACAAAATTATGCGTAAACATCTACAAGAAAATGGTAAAGAGCCAGATGTTGATGTTATTGCTGAAGAAGTTGGTCTTTCTGTTGAGAAAGTTAAAAATGTTATTAAAATCACAAAAGAGCCTATATCTCTTGAAGCACCTATTGGTAGTGAAGAAGATGGTCGCTTTGGAGATTTTATTGAAGACAAGACATCTCTTTCCCCATCAGATTCTATTCTTAAAGATGATTTAAAAGTTCAAATAGAAACTGTTTTAGATCAACTTAATGAACGTGAAAAAGCCGTTATTAAATTGCGCTTTGGAATTATGGATGATGAAAGTGATAGAACACTGGAAGAAATTGGTAAAGAGCTAAGTGTTACACGTGAGCGTGTTCGTCAGATTGAAAGTTCTGCTATTAAGAAACTTAAGCACCCTAAAGTAGGTCGTAAACTTAAAAACTATATAGAAGAGTAAACCTATGACGTTTGAGCAACAATGGGTAGAGTATGACTACAACCCTTTCGTACTCTTTAGCTCAAATGGAAAGATAATCTCCCTTAACTCTGAAGCCCAATTTTTACTTGGTGCGACAGAGTCTAACACCCTTTTTGAATTAGCACAAACCTATGCCAATGTAAACTTCGGATTTAAAACAACTTTTATAGAGCTTGTGTATGGTCGTTATAAGTTTTTTGGTCTTACAGTAGGCTATGAAGATGAAGACCAAATAGGTATAAAACTTTACCAAATACCTTCTTTTAAACTAAACACTAAAAAACCGGATGGAGAATTGGTAAATATATTTATAATTACTGATTTATGTATCTCGTCAAATTCTATTAATTCAAAAGCAAAGTTCACAAAATCTTATGATCCTACTATTCCTGATATTATTTTAAATCAAAACAGACTTATCAAAGTACTTAATAGAATGTACTCTTGTGTAGAAGATAATGACTTTATTGATACGCAGGTCTTTTATAGGATTGGAGAACATATAAAGTTTGAAGATAAAAAGTATGGTATCTTTGCAATCTCTATAAGTGCGAAGAACATAGATAAAAGTAAGAGTAATAATCTCAAACAATTTGCAGAAGATAATGATTTTTATATAGAAACGGGTGAAAAACTCATTATCAATATACCTATGATAACCTCTTAAGAGAGGCTTTTCTTTGAGATGATAGAGCCTACTACTATTCCCAAAGCTAAAGAGGGTAGATAAAACCTTAAATCAAGTAGTTCATTGTTTTTAAGAGCAATAAAACTAAGAATCAAAAAAATATATGGGGCTATACGGTACAGAGAAACCGTTCCTCTAGCACCATACTTCATGCTTTTCACAGAGAAAGTTTTAATCTTAGCTTTTTCTTCTTTAACTATAGTCTTTAAATCTAACTCATCTGCATTCGCCTCATTAATCTCTACATACCCCAGGGTACCCTCTCTGACTTCGTCATTCACCTTGTCATCATAAAGTTCATGAGGATCTTCTATCTCATCGAGTATATCACGTTTCTCTTCAAAACTTTTACTACGAAGTTGTGAGTCAACCATTTTTTTATAAGCAAGAGAAGCACCTGCTATTACTAAGAATGCACTTAGAAACGCGACCTCTATATTTGCAAACATTGAGCTAGAGTAAAAATATGTACTTATGATAAGAACTTGGGTTATAAAGAAAATGCTAATAGCTTTTTTCACCATAATCCTCATCATCATCTTCTTCATCATCAAGCTGTTTTTTGATAGCATATCTTGGCTCTTTTGCTAATTCTTCAAATACTTTATATTGTTTTGCATATGCCTTATAAACATTTAAAATTGCAGCAGCAATACCTATACCAACACCAACCCAAAACAACCAACTAATATCTGTCAACCTACGGAGTAACCAACCAATGCCGACACCCATTAAAACAGCGACAACCATCGATATACCCAATGAAAGACTATCGACTGCTTCTATAATTGGTTTTACACGAGGAGCTTTTTCCCCCAAGTCTTCTTTCTCTAAATTATCTGGCATCAGCTATCTCCTTAAAGATTCTTTTACTAGCATTAATCGTGTCTTCTATCATCACATCTGTTGTAGCTGTTGATATAAATCCTGTTTCATATAAAGAACATGCAAAATAGAAACCAGCATCTAACATTTTTGAGTGAAACTCTGCAAAAAGCTTTGCATCAGAGTTACAAGCATGAGCAAAGTTCTTTACTTCATTATCATTAAAGAAAAAACCAAACATACTTCCTCTGTTATCAATTTGCATATTTATACCATTTGCTTTTGCAGCTTCTTGCATACCTCGAACAAGTCTCTTACCTCTTTCTTCTAAAACTCCCATCACTCTCGCATTTTTCTTGAGTTTAGTTAAAGCCGCTAGACCTGCAGCCATTGCAACTGGATTTCCACTGAGTGTTCCTGCTTGGTACACAGGGCCATCTGGTGAAAGTTGTGCCATTATTTTTGCACTTGCACCAAAGGCACCTACTGGCATACCACCACCAATAACCTTTCCAAGAGTAAGAATGTCTGGGATTGTTCCAGTGATAGACTCAGCACCATTTATAGAGGCACGAAAGCCACTCATCACTTCATCAAAGATAAGAAGTGCTCCATTTTCATCACATAATTCTCTAAGCTGTGCTAAAAACTCTTTATCTGCAGGAACAAGGCCCATGTTACCAGCTATTGGTTCGATAATAATACAAGCGATGTCAGAAGAATCCTTAAAACATTTTCTTACTGACTCTATATTGTTGTACTCTGCTAAAAGTGTATGTTTAGTAAAGTCAGCTGGAACACCTGGGCTTGAAGGATTTCCAAAAGTAGCAGCACCACTTCCCGCTTCAACTAAAAGAGAGTCACTATGACCATGGTAACAGCCTGTAAACTTAACAATATCATCACGGCCAGTAAACCCACGGGCA
>NZ_JABIOQ010000053.1 GCF_018698455.1 Sulfurimonas sp.
GAACTTTTAAAAAGAGTATTTAAAAAATCAAACTTTGCAAGATTTAGCTCTTGCATTGTTCTTTGAAATAATATTGTTGATAAACTGATGTCTATTTCTTAATTTCTTTGCTTTTTAAGTTATTCTTTATAAAAAGGCTTTGTTTTAAATTAATATATTATACATAGTGTATATTAATTTATAGTTAACTCTTTATATTTACAGTTTAATGGTAATTAACTATTAAAGGTGTATATTATGCTTCTTGTACAAGAAAATATAAATAAAATAATTAAACAACAAGGTATGTCAAAAAAATACTTTACTCAAAGGTTATTAGAGTTAAAACCAACTGTTAGACGTATAGGGGAAGTTCCATCAGTATCAGCAATATACAGTTATTTAAATGGGCGAATAAATATACCAGTAGAACTAATATCTTATGTTGCAGAAGTACTTGGTGTAACAGAACAAGAACTATTTGACACATCAGTAGAGAGTAGAAAAAAATGTTTTAAATATTTCTTACAAAATGCTCCAAAAGAAGAACTAGAATATTTTAATCATTTTATTAGCTCTCAGATTCATAATGATATCAATATAAACTATGGTGAAGTTATTATGAACTCAAAAACTTCAGATGAAAAATTTACTGAGCTTCTAAAGTATGCTCCTGTTGATTTTATGGATAGAGTTTTGGTAAAACTTGAGGAGTATGAAAAATTGAATAATATGGAATTCTGACTTTATAATTTTTCTTAAGATTCAGTGATAGTTTTCTTTATTTTAGCTTGTAAAATAAGTTTTAAAACTTCAGTTACGATGAATAAAAATTAACTACTTTTAGAAATTGAATCTGTAAGTGGCTCTTATAAATAATATAATACAATAAGTAAACTTTATAATTCACTTCCCCACTTAAAAATATCGAGTCCATATTTTTCTCGTAAAATTTGTGTAGATTTTGTAAGGTTTTTCATTCTCTGTTCGTCATTAAAACCAATAAGCGACAATTCTTTTCGCGAGTCTCTTGTAAAACTTGAACAGTTAATACTGAGTCGAATAATGTGTAGGCGTTTTTGAGAATCAGCTTCATTAAAAAGGGATAAGCACAATGAGTCGAATTTTTTTTCAGTAAAAATTTCTGCAAGTGATATATTTTTATGAGAATTCTGATTCATTTCATAGGATATACTCAGATGAAAAACAGTTGGGATAACATTTAGCTTCAAAATTGCATAACTAAGGTGTCTTGCAAGTACATGGACTCTTCTTTGCAACTCATCCCTATCATAGAGTGCATCAAAGGTTCTAGAGATACCTATGGACTTTCTTTTATGTGTAGATTGTATTGGTGAATCGGTTAAACCACAAACTCTTTTATATAGTTCTTTTGAGTAAGGACTCCATGACTCTACCACGCCACGACTTGCTCTTAATGTACCTAATGTATGTATGTGAACAGATTGCAACTTCTCTTTCATGCTTTTACCAATTCCGGCAAATTCCCCAATAGGAATGTTATCTATAAAGCTATTGAGTTCATGGGGTAGGACTATTTTACATCCAAATGGTTTTGCTGCTGTTGTTGCAAGTTTTGCTATATATCTTGTTTTTGCTACACCAATAGATACCGGTAGTTTAATAATTTCTAGTATTTCCTCTTTGAGATGAGTAATAAATCCTTGAACTTCATCATCCTCTATCCATCCTTCTAAATCACCATAAAATTCATCTATACTCGCTTGTTCAACAAGAGGAATTTTACTTTGTAAATATTCATGAAGTTCATGAGAGAGTTTTTGATAGAGTGACATATTGGGCGATTTAATAGTGAGATGAGGACAAAGCTGTAGTGCTTCTTTGATGCTCATAGCTGTTTTAATACCATATGCTCTTGCTTCATATGAGGATGTTGTGAGAATTCCCCTAACTCGTCCATCTGCATCTTTAAAAGCATCTAAATCATCATCACTCTCTTCATGCTCTTTAAAAAATGTGGGTACAAATGAGCCAGAGTTTTCAAAACTAACAGTCTGTTTTTTTTCATTAGAATTAAATATTTTAGTATCACTTCTCCCCCCTATAGCAACAGGTTTATTGTTTAATGACGGGTCTTTTATTCTTGCAGCACTTACAAAAAAACAATCGATGTCAATATGAATTTTCAACTTATACAGTCCTATATTATGAGTATAAATAGATTATAATAGATAAAAGAATAGATATGTTATTTAATGGCATATAGACATATATTTACCTGATATATCTATGAACTTTAATAGTTCTATGTAGAATCAATGTAAGCATTATCTTCAGGGCTATTATAGTCTTGAGTTGATAAAATACGAGTCTAATTACGAAAAGGACAATAATGGAAAAAATTACTGCTTTATTAGAAAAGTATGAAGACTTTAAATATGCTCAAATGCGTTGGATTGAAGAAATTTCAGACTCTTCAAAAGTTATTACAATAGTAGTACAAGATGATGATGGCGAAGATTTGAGTAGTGTTAAAGTAACATTTACTGGCATTAAAGAAGAAAGAATACTAGTTAATAGTGTCCTCGGTTATCTCGATATGGGATTCGGGGTTAGCATGATTAAAGAGCATGGTTTATTCGGTTTTGCACTAGGTAGTGGAACTGCAATGCTACATGTACGTAGTGCACCATTATATATAATTTCCACGGGTATTACAATCGAAGAAGTATAAACAAAAAAATTATTATAATTTTAATTAAGGAAGAAAAATGACAACTGGAAAAGTACTTACACTATACATGACAATGCCTGATATGATACGTGCAGGTCACCGCATGAGTGTTGAAGACATGGATTGTGATGAAGATGGTATCATGGGTAGTAGAGACTATGAGAATGGTTCTGACCATAAGATGGTTATTGTTTCAAAAAAAAGCTATGACATTATAGAAGAAGCAGAACTAGTTGTGGATCAGGGCGTTTTAATGGAAGATATCTATGTAGATGTTGATATTAACCATCTAAAAGCAGGATCACTCATTGAAATTGGCGATGTTATATTTGAAGTAAATGGACCATGTGAAAGCTACCGTTATTTATACGCATTTGCACCTGAACTTCCAGAGCTTATTCATGGACAACGTGGTATTTTTGTTACTCCAGTAGAGTACGGTCAACTAGCTGTTGGAAATGAGGTTAAGGTATTAAAAGAGGTTTAGTATGAGTATTATTGGTATTGGAATTGATTACAGCAACATTTGTAAAGACTATAATACAGCATATCTAGATCGGGATAATACTGACCCAGCAACCTCTAAGTGCATGAAACAAGTACTTGCTTGGACAAAGAATTTCATATCTGAATTTTTAGAAAGTTTTGAATATGAAGTACATAATTTTAGTTCTAGTGTCCCAGCAACGATAGAAGACATAGCTTCTAAAAGATTTCTTTTTTACTCTCTAGAAAAAGAAATAATGTTACAAAGTTATGTGATAGATAATAAATATATAGAGTACGGTTCTTTATCTGCATGGGCAGAAAATAACAACGATAGTATTCTTGTTAAAAATGATGAGGATGGAGGATTGATTTCTTTCTTTGTTAGTGAAAACTCAAAAGCTCACTTATGGTTAATAGATAAGCTAAAAGATTTTTCAATTGATGAGATCGAGTTTCTAGCAAAATAAAATTTATTTTGCTAGGAGCTGTTTATACATTCTTTTTACAAAACTTGGTTTAAGCCCTGCTATGTAAAGCTCATCTTCTTCTTCTTTTATATGCTCTTTTTTTATTTCTATAAGCATTTCCCATCTTTTTACTAAAGCCAATTTCACTTCTTTTTCAAAATCACCACTATAATCTGGATTCATAGTGGTTAGTTTTTCAATGACTTCAGAGAATTCTACTTCTTTGATAAGTTCTAATTGTTCATTTGGATGGGTTTTTTCAGTTTCTACTTTATAAGTCCAGATAGCTGTCAAGATAGATTTTAGCTCATCTGCATAATTTCTTTCTTCATCTGGGAGTTCTTGAGTTAAGGCTGCTGGAAGGTTTTTTAAAGAATTTGCATTGATAATTGCAAACTCTTTTTCAAAAGTTTCTAATTCTTCTTCATACTCGGCTGCATCTTCCCACATCTTAGCAAGCTCCATATTCTTTTTCATAGTATTACTAAGATTTTTTTTGGAAGAAGCTGTTTCACTCTTTTTTTCTTGAATAAGACCATCTCCATCATCATTTTCAAGAAAAGCTTTCAGATTATCCATTTTCATCTCCATATAAATATTTTTCGTATTTTAACATGAAGTTATACATGGTTACAATTAAACAACAAATCTTATTCATTTTTTTTGTTTAACTAAAGGTTTTAAAGTTTTCTTAATCATTTTTAGTAGTATGAGATAAAATAAAGACTCATTAATTTTAGTGATACCATTTAAGTAAAGGATGTGAAAAAGATATTAAAACTCGCTATATTATAGGAGAATTATTATGAAAGCAGAACTTAAATTACAACTGGAAAAAATCGTAGCGCTTGTGAATGATGCAGCAGATGCAGATCCAGAAATGGATCTTGAATATTGTATCCCAGAAGTAGAAACAACATCGGATGCCTGTAGTGTAAACGGGAATCCTTATATTTTATTA
This sequence comes from Sulfurimonas sp., assembly GCF_018698455.1. Lineage (GTDB taxonomy): Bacteria > Campylobacterota > Campylobacteria > Campylobacterales > Sulfurimonadaceae > Sulfurimonas. The sequence continues at coordinate 4,613 of NZ_JABIOQ010000053.1, forward strand.
ACATATACTGCGAATGAGACTCAACCGACCAAGAAGGTTAGTTTAGGTAAGGCAGCTCTTCAATGTACAGAGAAAGATTTAGCCCAACACGTAATATTGTCAATGGAAGCATTTAAAGATGAGTCCGATGCCTTTACAATGGGCTAAAAGGTGTACTTGTTTATACAATTAATGTATCAATGAGGAAATAAATTATAGTAAGTACTAGAATGTCACCATCCTTAATTAGAATAGAAACTATCTATGGAGAATTATTATGAATGCAACACTTAAAACAAAACTGGAAAAATTAGTTTCTTTGGTGAATAAATCAATGGTCGATCCTGATATTGATATCGATTACTTTATTCCTGGAGTAGAAGTGACAATTAAAACTGATCATGAATCATCTGATCATCCCTATATTTTACTGACATATGTAGTTAGTGAGTATAATAAACGTACTAGGAAAGTTCATCTAGGGAGTACAGCACTGGAAGATACAGTAGAAGATATAGCTAACCATGTTACTGCTTCAATTGTAGAGTTTAAGGCTGAAATTGATTCTGTAGAGATGGGATAATACCATCCCTTAAAACATAGAATTGAGAGTTAGATTATTTTGAATGTATTTTATGGGCTTTAACAACTTCTGATATAAAATTATTCGTAAACATTTTTACAAGTTCTTCTTCTTCATCATCATCTTCGTCAAAGTGGTATTGTGTAAATCCAAAAAAATCTTCAGGTAAAATATTATATTCGCACATTTTATCTATTGCTTGGTTATATGAGTTACTTAAAAAGAGAGCTGCTATTTCTTCTCCCTGATATGTGTACTCAGAATCTTTCATCTCTTTAAAACAATTTTGTTGTAAGAGTATATCTTCTAGTTTATCCAGTTCATGACCTTGTTCTACAGATGCAGACCCATTCTTTAATATAGCCATAATTAATATATGTAATTCTGCAATAATTTTAGATTGTTCAGTCATATTATTTACCTACTCTAAACTGAGGCATATTCAAATACTCAAACTTACTACATAATTCAATCACATCATTATCTATTGATTCACCAATAAAAATCATGATAGATGGCTCTTCATAAGCGTCTAGTTCATCAAAAGAGACATTACCAAATGAGTAATTTATAACTAAGGGGTTTGCTACATCTTTAACTTTTACTATGCCCTTAACTCTATATACGCTATCGGGAATATTATTTAGTATTTCATCTACATCATTAAAGACAATATCTTCTTTAAGATAAGCAACTTTTTGAGTAATTGAATCTTCTGTCGTGTGGTTGTCATGTTTATAATCGTTTGCTAATCCTATGATTTCATCAATTTTATAAATACCTTCAAAGACTTCTTTATTAACAATTCCTCGTTCGGCACTATTAATCACATAGCTATTGAAAACAGTTTTGCCGGTCATAGTATTTTTAATATTGAACTCTTCTTTTATTTTAATGACATCTTGCTTGACAGCTTCTAGCTCTTTGTCATCAACTAGGTCAGTTTTATTTAGTACGATGATATTTGAACCACCAATTTGGTATTGGGCAGTTGAGTTGTCTTTGTAAGAGTTAAGATTTTTAGAATCTACTACACAGATAACACCTTCAACAGAGATACCTAGGTTTTGCATAGAGAGAAAGATAGGGAAGGGTTCAGATGCTCCTGAAGTCTCTACAAAGATTATCTCAGGATTATACTTATTCATTATTTCAATGACACCACTTTCAAACTCTTCAGCAAGCTGACAACAGATACAGCCTTCTGATATTTCAAGTACTTCACTATATACATTACTGAGGATGTCACCATCTATACCTATGTCGCCAAATTCATTGACTACAATGGCAACCTTTTTATCGCTGAAGTGTTCTTTAACAGTATTTGTAAGCATTGTAGTTTTTCCAACACCTAAAAATCCTGTTATTATAAATGACTGTACCATGTGTATTCCTTGTTAATAAAACTTATTTAATAAGCTCTTGTCGTAAGTGTTTATAAAAAAAGTTTGTGGGTATTTGTTTATAGAGGGTGAGTACGACTGTGCCTAAGCACAGTTATAAGATTTATTTTGGTAGGTTACCGTTGTTGTTTTTAGAAGGCTCTAAAATTGGCTCAAGACCAACTTCCTTAGCCCATGCAGCTGTTAAATCATAAGCAGCTGATGCAGTTGACAAGTTTTTGTCAATAAGTTCTTGTTTCTTTTTAAATTTCTTTTCAATTACTGAGTCAAGTGTAGCAGTACCACCAGAAGCTGTATATTTCTTAAGGAATCTATCTTTGATTCCCTCTTCAATAGCCGGTTTAGAAACTGTACCAAGAGCACCAAATAATGCACCTAACATAGCCATGTTAGTTGCAAGTTCAGTACCAGCTTCATCAATAGCAAACTGTGTAAAGTCATGAGTTAAAACTTTTACATTTAAGTCATCTAGTATTTTTTTATCTGTATCAGTTAAAAGATCTCTATCAGAGTTAATGATAACTAAACCATTTTCTTTAATACCAGCATAAAAAGGCATAGTGTATGACTTACCCATAGTAATAACTTGTGGGTGGAAAATCATAATGATATCAGGATAAATTACTTCCCCTCTATCATAAATAGGCACTGTACCAATTCTTGTATAAGACTCAGATGGAGCCATACGCTTTTCTGCACCAAAAAATGGATTAGAAACAGCATAGTAACCATCAGTATCAGCAGCAGTTGCAGCAATGTGTGCAGCTGTAACTGCACCTTGTCCACCTAGACCTGGAAGTCTTACTTTTATTGAATCTTTAGCCATTATAACTTTCCTTCTGCTTTACATTTTTTCAAGAACTCTTCTGCTTCTGGTGAAACATGCTTGAAACTAGCAAATCTATCTTTATCTTGATCTTTCATTTCGCCAAGACCTTCATTAGCACTTAGTCCAATTTCAAGAATACAAGGAGTATAAATGTTAAGGAATGTTGGTCCGATTTCTCTAGCAACTAAAATCGCTTCTCTAACAGCTTTAGCAACTGATTTTGGAGCAGATGCAGTCATATTCATAGAGTAGTGACAGCCAGATGTTACAGCTAATTCCCACATTTTTACTTTTTCGAACTTCTTACCAGTAGGTGCCATTTTAAAAACTTGACCTTTTGGAGTAGCTCCAGATTCTTGTCCACCTGTGTTTGCATAAACTTCATTATCAAAACAGATTGTAGTGATATTTTCTTGTCTAAAGAAAGATTGAAGTGTGTAGTCAAGACCGATATCAACAGTAGCACCGTCACCAGCTAGAACAACAACATCTTTTTCAGTATCTGGAAATCTCCAGTCTAAAACTCTTCTGATACCAGTTGCAACAGCATTTTGGTTACCAAAAAGTGAGTGAACAGTATGAAGAGCAATGTGTGGGAACATTAAAGATGTGCAACCAGTTGAGTTAACAATGATTGTTTCTTCTGGTTTAGGTAGTGCAGAAAGCACATATCTTAAAGCAGCAGCTTCTGGACAACCAGCACATAATGAGTGTTCTTCAAGAATCTCTTTTGTTTCTGGAAGCTCTTTAATACCACGAGGTTTCTCTTGGTTTTGAGCCCATGTAGCGTTCTCTTCAAGATCAATGATCTCTTTAGGCATAATGTCTCTAAATTCAGGATTGATTTTATATATATCTATTGCCATACTATGCTCCTTTTCCGTTAATGTGTTCAAATACTTCTTTTTGAATTGCTTCAGAAGGCATACTCATACCACCAGCAACTCTTGGACCGCCAACTATAGCAGCACTATGTTTATTATAAAGAGCAGTTTTAACTTCTTTTTCTAACCAACCAACAACGTTGAATTCAGGTACGAAAACATCTGTAACACCATCAAGTGCAGCAAGAAGTTCTTTAGTTGGGAAAGGTCTAATTGTTCTAAGTTTTATAACCTTAGTCTTAATGCCTTGTTTCTCTAAGTCTCTTTGTGCTTCTTTTGCTTGATGAGAAGCAGTTCCACAAGTAACAAATGCGATTGTAGCATCTTCATTTCCAGTTGTATGTACAAGACCATTTAAGAAATGCTCAGCATATGGACGTGAACGCTCAACCGCAGATCTTACTTCCCATTGCCATGAAGCATGAGTTGCATAAGAAATATAGTTAGACTTCATTACAAATGGATCTCTTAAAAAACGTCCAGGAGGAGTTTCAGAATCAATCGGAGGTAATGGAGATTTATATGGCTCATAAGGGAAAAGAGCAATGTCGTCCGCTGGTAACATTACAGATTCTCTTGTGTGAGATACAAAGAAACCATCAACAACAGTAACAATTGGAACGTGAACATCAGGCTTTTCAGCAACGATGAATGCAGCAATTGACATGTCAAATAATTCTTGTACGTTTTCAGCATACCAAATCATACAACCAGTTTCTAACATAAATGAAACTTCTAAGTTATCTGGTTGAATAGTTAGTGGTGAATTAATACCACGAGCCATAAGTACTAGTTGACAAGGAATTCTTGTACCAGACCATTGTGGAAAGTTTTCCATTGCTCTAAGTGTACCTGGACCTGAAGTAGTAGTAACTGTTCTAGCACCAGCCATTGCACATCCTGCAACCTCTGACATTACACCAAATTCATTTTCTCCACGGAAGTATGTACCTACATAACCTTCAGCCCATAGTTCACCAATAAGGTGAGCTGCTTCTGATTGTGGTGTAATAGGGTATGATACAGATGCATCAACTGTACATCTTTTTATTGCTTCTTTTAAAACTTCTGAACCAGTCATGAAGTGTTTTTCTCTTGGAGCATCGAAAAGCATGTGATCTGCTGTAACTAATTTTTGTCCAGACCAATTATGTGTGTCTGTCATATCAGTAATTCTACTCATTGTTTATCTCCTTCTCTTATAATTTTAGTTCTGATTTTACTTCTCTAGCTATCTTGATAAATTTCTCAAGCTCTGAAGAATGTTGATCTCTTAATGTTGCCATAGCATCTTCGTGTCCAGAAAGACCACAAATTGCAACTGTATAACAATCAGTTTCACATCTAACCATTTTTAACGCAACGTTAGCATAATGACAGTGAACACCAATAAAGATTGCTGCTTTGATATTGTTATGCCAAATTGTTAAGTTTGGATGATTTGGATTGATTTCAACTTCAGCATCAATTTTTGGATACTTTGGTCTATAGTCATACATTGGAATCATTTTAGCATTAAGAACTTCTGCCATCTCTTTTATAAGAGTAGCTTTTTTCTTAGCTTCTTCGTTATAACCGTATAATACTTGTGGACCAGGAAAAATTGTTGCATTTTCTTTAGTCAACATAACTTTTGCAATTTCTCTCATTGCAACTTCTTCATCTACTACTGTTTCAAGTAAAAGTGCTTTACCCTCTGGTGGTGTAATTACACCTTCATATACTGCCGCAGGATACGGTGAGTAATACGCAGGACCTTGATTTGCCATAAGTTCTCCTATAAATTTATTATTTTATAATATAAGTTTAAATTAGATATAAATTAAATACTTAACTATTCTTCGTGTCCAGCCATTTCCATCGTAATACAATTACGATCTAACATGTCAGTACAAACGTATACACATAGTGCACACCCTTTACATCTATCTTCATCTACCCAAGATGTATTTCCGTCTTTATTGAACATTAGCGTATTCGCTTCTGGACAATATAGTGTACATGTGTTACATTTATACTCAGCACACATGTCAGAATTAACTTTTGCTACATAATACATTTTTTCTCCTATGATGACTTTAAACATAGATACCATTTATGTCAATAACTAATAATTTGGTAATGTAGCCTCAACACAACTATAATATAATAATCTTTAAGAACAAGTATTTACCATATTCATAACACATTATATCAGCTACATTTTATGTTTTTCAATTGTGATTTTACTGAAAAAGGCTTTAACCTTTCTTTAACTTATTATCTAAAATTATTTTATTAATAAATTTATCTCCTTAATTGAATGAAATATACCTTGGCTAGATAGGCCTATTCTTGGGATTTTATAGTTTTATTATTGATTTTTATTGTGGGTAATTCTTCATTTAAGCCAGTTGTACTGATACTAATAGAATATTTTGATAAAGTGTAAATATGTAAGAATAAGTAACACTTGATGTTATATGGAAAATGATTGAGCTGATAAATATGTTATGTAAGTTGTTGCTTCCTAAGTTTTTACTGTAGAATTTATTTCTATTTCAACATTTAACTTAAATTAAAAGTTAAAATGTTAAAAATAGTTCTTAAATAATTATGGCTGTAAATTATATTATTGATAAATGTAACTATTAGAAGTGCCAAGGTTCAATCTTGTGAATAACTTTCTTTATTATTGACTAGATTTAAAAATATTCATCTATAATAATAAGTGTATTAGAGTAAGAGGTGTACCAATACTTTAGTTCTTAAAGATTTTTAGTGGAAAATAGGAGTTTTAGTGGAAAAAATTATATTACTTATTCCAATTATACCCATTGGCATAGCTTTTCTTCTCTTTTTTATCAAAAAGAAAGAGTTAATTCCTAAAATTAGTATCATGCTTTCAAGTATGATTGCATTACTTGCACTTTTGGGGTCATATTATGTTATCAGTAATGATACACAGATAATAGGCTTTGATGGACTACTGATCTACAATGAACTTTCAGCAATACTAGTCCCTTATGTTGCGATTCTCGGCTTGGTAATTCGAAAGTATGCGACTAAGTATATGTGGGATGAAGCAGGATATAAAAGATTCTTTATCCTATTAAATTTTATCTTTGCATCGATCTACTTACTTGTAATGAGTAACAATCTTATTGTCCTCGCATTGGCTTGGCAGCTTATGAGTGTTGGTTTATATCTATTAGTATCATTTAATGTAGGTTCTAAAACTGCTGTAAAAAATGCAAGATGGACTATGTACATTCATAAAAGTGCTGACTTTGTATTTCTCCTTGCAGTTATTCTAACATACCAAACTTTTGGAAGTTTTGATTTAGTAGTATTAAAAGAGAAATGGCTAATAATGTCCCAAAGCCCTATTAACGATCCAATGATATTTGCAGTAGGACTACTTTATTTATTGGCTGCTATGATGAAATCTGCTATTGTACCATTTCATATATGGTTACCTTACACATCGGAAGCACCTACTCCGGTATCAGGTTTAATGCATGCTGGTGTTGTAAATGTTGGAGGAATCTTACTTAACAAAATGGCATATTTACTTATACTAACACCTATGGTATTAAATCTTGCATTTGTAGTTGGTCTCTTTACTGCTATTTTTGTATCAATGCTTATGCTTGTAGTATCAGATATTAAACGTTCACTTGGTTATTCAACTGTGGGCCAAATGGGTTATATGATGATGGAAATAGGTTTAGGTGCTTTTAGTCTTGCCATCTATCATCTTATTGTTCATGGGATTTTTAAAGCTTCACTCTTCTTAGAGTCAGGTAGTATAATAAAATATGCTAGAAAAGATCCAAATATTCCAGAGCGTCTTTCACATAAAACTTTTTCTCAACAAGATACAAAATTTAAGAGTACTAAAACATTCAAACTCATGGTGCTTTTTACTCTCGTTCCTGTTCTTGCATTTATTGGAATAAAAGTAGTACTTGCCCCGGAATTCTTCGAGTTTAATGCAGCTATCGTTATTTTAGCATTTGCTTGGCTCACAGGGACTCAACTTTTCTTATCCTTTTTTAAAGTGTCTAAATTTGATTCTATCAAAGCTATATTAGGAATTGTTAGTTCATTTGTAGTAGTTCTATTTACCTATGAGTTTATTGGTTTGAGTTTAGAACATTTCCTTTATGGCAAAGACTCTTTACTCTTTTATGAAGCGGCTACACTTAACGTAACTTTAGTGAGTTCATTGGTAGTACTTTTTCTTATCATGATAAGTGGATGGTTTTTTATTTATAAACGGCATATTGTAGATAAACCAATGAAGACAGACAGTCCAAATAAAACAAAGTGGTCATTTTATAAACTACTCGTAAAAGAGGGATACTATTTTGAAATATTTAATAGTTCAAAGAAGGGGAAACTATGATTGCTAATATTTTCTTTCTTCTTTTAGCTGGTGGATTACCTTATTATCTTATTTTAGAAAAAAGTGATATTTTTAGTAGTAAATCTATATTTAAAGTGAGTGGATTATTTCTATTAATAGCGATTATACTTACTTTTTTTATTGAGAAGGAAATACCAACACAATTTGTTATTATCTCGTTTTTGAGTGCACTCTATTCCATATACAGAGCAACACAAACAACAAACTTTTATAAACTAGCATATTATTTTATTTTTATGAATGCACCTTTTTTCATGCTTTTTGAAAGTCATGGGGCATTCTATAGTTTGTCATTACTCGTCTCACTTATTGGTATCTATGCAATTGCTAGTTTTTATGAGAAGCATTACGGAAGTGCTAACTACCTTTACGTTAGAGGTATAACACTTGCAACTCCTTTGGTAGGAATTCATATTACAGTATATCTGATCAGTATTGGACTTTATCCACCTTTACCAAACTCTTTGTTCTTTTTAACATATATTTTTAACAGTGAAGCGGACTTACTGTGGTTTATAGTTGTTATTACTTTATACTTTGGTAACTTTTTGGTTTCTATGAAAGTATTAGAAAAATCAATTTTTGGGAAAACTAATCCAAATATACATTATGTAGATTTGAATTTTAAAGAAAAAATTACTCATTTTATTATAATAATTTTACTTATATTATTAAGTATTCATGGAATTAGGGAGATACTTCTATGGGTATTATAGATAAACTAAACGCTATTAAAAACACAGTGCCACATTATTGGCCAATTGGCTCATTCATTCACCATAATCCATTAAAAGGTTTTGAGCATCTTAACTTTAAAGATGGGCTTAGTAAAGCAAAAAAGATATATGGTGGGAAAGTATATATGGAGCCATCTTATTATTTAAAATTTTATAATGAGAGAAAAATTTCACACTCTCTTTTAGAAAAAAATCTAAAAGAGATTCTTGAAATTGATGGCTTAGCTCAATATTATGATTTAGCGATGAAATGTTTACTTGAAGTAAATCCTCAATGGAATCATTTTAGAAAGCAGGCCGATTCAAAAGAACATGAGATTGATGAAGAACTTCTTGCTTACTTGGATGATGAATTTTCTTACCATAATAAAGAGAGATGGCTAAAACAGATTACTAAGAATATGACACTTTATGAGATCAATGATATTCTTTTTTATCGTGATGATAAAGAGGTAATTGAAAAAAGTATTATTGAATTTATTTCTCGTTTTTTAGATGAAGATCAAGCTACCTTACCAATGGAAAACAGAGAACTTGGGATGTTTGAGACATTTAAGCTTTATGAAGATTTTGATTATCCTCATGACTCTGAAAAATTTGTAGAAGAAGCATTAGATAAACTACGTGCTAAAAATAAAGAAAGATATCTTTTAAACCATATACTCAAACAACATGGTTGGGCAGGATTTATTAAGTACCGTTCTGAGGATCCTAATTATTTTTCACAACAACAAAATCCATCATCACTTATGGACTATATGGCTATTAGACTGTATTATGAAGTAGTCTATTTGGAGCATAGAAAAATTAACAACTTTGATTTATTGCATGATTATGCACTTGAAAATGGTGCTTATGTGATACTTAAAATGATTAAGCATAAGTACAATTTACCAGGTAAATACATTGATGCTATGGAAGAATCTAAAAACTATGAAGATATTTTGGAAAGATATGTACAAGAAGAACTTCAACTAGATGCTAAACAAGTTCACCTTTCAAATGATATATTGAAAAACAGTGAGATACCATTAGTAGAACTTGCTAAGATTATGGAAGTTTTAAGAGAAGAGGAGGGCTATATTTGGCTTAAATCTCTTGAAGATACATACATCCATTCATTTATAGATGAGATGAAGTTAACAGATGAAGTCGAACAAACTAGACCATTAGCTTCTGTTACAATGTGTTTAGATGTTCGATCTGAAATTGCTAGACGTGCTATTGAGACTACTGGTAACTATACAACTTATGGTGCAGGTGGATTCCTTGGGTTTCCTATATCATTTGTTGAATTTGATAAGGTTCATGAGCAAACGCTATGCCCAGCAGTAGTAACACCTGGAAATATAATCTTTGAATTAGCGGTAGAAGTTGATGATGAATATAAGTATAAAAAAACTATAAATAAAACTACAAAAAAGGTTATAAGTGATTTAAAAAACAATCCATATACACCTTATATTATGGTTGAAGCTATTGGTTGGATTTTTGGAATTAACCTTTTTGGTAAAACTTTTGCAACACAAAAAACTGCAAAATTCTTTTCAAATTTTAAAGCTCAAAAGCCTAAAACAAGATATACAATGGATAAGTTGTCTAATGAAGAGATAGCAGGGTATGTAAATACACTCCATATCAGTATTATCACTGAAGTATTAGTTAATAACTCATCAGATAAATATTCTAAAGAAGAAGTGCAGTCAATAAGAGATCATTTAATTTTAGGAAATGAACTATCTGTGAAAATACCAGCATACTTATTACGTAAATTAGAGAGTAGCTACAATATATCAACAGAAGACTATGAGTATCAAAAGAAGAAACTTGCCAAAGTTGGATTTACTCTTGAAGAGAAAACTCAGTATTTGTATAACTTTTTAACAATGATAGGTCAAGTTGACAATTTTGCAGAATTTGTGATTTTATCCGGACACTCTAGTGTCTCAGATAATAATCCTTTTGAGTCTGCACTTGACTGTGGTGCATGTGGTGGAAGTAGTAGTCTTCCTAATAATAGAGCACTATGTATGATAGCAAACTCTCAAGATGTAAGAGAAGCTATTGCCAAAAAAGGAATTACTATTCCTGCTGATGTAAAGTTTATGCCAACTATGCATATCACATCAACTGATGAGATAGAGTTTCACGATACAGATATATTAAGTCAAGCGGAAAAACAAAGATTCTCTCAAGTTATTGAAGACTTTAAGAAGGCATCAAGTATTGCGCGTAAAGAAAGAATTGTCCAATTACCATATACTGAAACAGAAAATGATATCATGATTAAGTCCATGGATTGGTCAGAAACTAGACCAGAATGGGGACTCGCTGGAAATATGGGTGTATTTACTGGTCCAAGAGATAGTATTAAACACATGCCTTTTGGTAATAGACTTTTTATGCATTCTTATGATTCTAAATTAGATAATGAAAATGCTGATATACTAACTCGAATTTTTGATGGACCACTTGTTGTTGGTGAATGGATTAATCTAGAGCACTATTTCTCTACAGTGGACAATGCTATCTATGGTGCTGGTTCTAAGGTATACCATAATGTTGTTTCAAAAATTGGCGTATTTAATGGTAACTATAGTGACTTAAAAATTGGTCTCCCAACACAGTCTGTATTTTTAGAGGGTAAAGCTTATCATGAGCCGGTTAGACTTCTTACATATATGGAAGCACCACTAGAGACCGTAGGAAAAGCGGTAGAAAACTCTGTCGCAAAAGAGTTTATTTTAAATGAATGGATACGCCCTGTTATAATAGACAGAGCAGCAAAAAAGGTTTACTCATATGAAAATGGTGAGTTTATCGTGATTAAAGAATTATAAAATAAAAAAGGAAATAAAATGTATACAATAGTAATAGAAGAAGAGTGTAGTTGTTTTAAAAAGAGCGGAATGGAAAATAATATGACGTTTGAAAATAGAGAAGATATGCTTAACAAAGCAAGAGTTATGGAATGTTTAATGAATCAGCAGTTTTGTATGACACACTACTTTGAAGCAGTGGATTATGATACTAAAATAGTTATGCATCGCACTGTTAGACCAGTTGATGAAGATGATGATGATGTAGAAGATGCCGTAGATCTAGTGCGCAGTAGTAAAATGACTATCGGTTTTGATGGTAGCGAAGCTTCACCAAAAGATGCTGGCGGAAACTAACTTACCGCTACCTTAAACTACTCTGATTAGCTTAATGTTAGGTAATCAGAACAGTAGTAACGAGTATCGAAAATAATTTTATTATTATAAAATATACCTTCTTTGAAAAACCACTTCACTTTCAGTAACAATGAATATACTTCGACAAATAATTAACACAAGGATATATTATGTATACAGTACAAATGGAAGAAGAATGTGCGTGTTTTAAAAAAAGTGAATATGCAAACGAAAAATCATTTGACAATCAGCAAGATGCATATAATTATGCAAATATAGTAGCAGAGTTTATGAATGAAGACTTCTGTACAACACATCTATTTACTTCTCAGATGATAGGTCCAAAAACATTTATGATTAGAGTTAGTGCAAACCCAAATGTTGGAAGCTCATGTGGAACTGATAGTTCTGGCGGCAGTTGTGATACCGGTAGTTGTGGTTGTTAATAATATAGACTGCATTTTTTTTATACTTATATAAGCTGTAGATAGACAATCTCAAGCTTATGCAGGTAATATTTACTTAACTCAATAGATACTCCCTCCTAGTATATCACCTTAATTAAAACTAGACAAATACAAAATTATTATTGTCAAAGTGTAACTTTTTTTTACAATTAAATTCTTGAACCAGATAAATAGTGTAACTATTCTACTCATATAAATAATTTTATATTCATATATATTATGGATTATTTATAATTACACTCTTCAAAATTAGCCTAGTTTTAGAAGACTATAAACTTCATATTACATCAATTATTCCCCTAAAATAGGAGAATTTTTAAGGACTTTCAGTAGTTGACTCCTCAATTATTTTAACTCTTTCATAATATCTTTATTGCTCATGTACATAGTTCTTACATTAAAAGCAAAAGAATATTTAGTATATTTAAAGATTTATTCGCTATAATAAGCTACAAATTCATGTTTTTCAGAGAATTAATAGTCAGAAAAACTGCGTGTCTAATTTTAAAATAAATAATTAGATATAGAATTTAAAAATGTTTTATGCACTTTGTGTGTAGATTATAAAACTTTTTCATTATTATAAAGGAGTCAAGAATGACGAAAATAGTAACAGAGGGTCCTGCTGGTTATATGCCAACATCAGCGCCTGCCATGGGAGTAGAGCTAGCACCAAGTGGTTCAGCTTTACTTTATGGAAATACTGTAACACCTGAAGAGGCAATGAGAGATGCAGCGATTGCATTACTTACTAAGAAAAATCCTACGATATTCCCTGGGCCACAAGTTCTATGGGACTGGAAAGATGATGTTGCTGCAAAAGCAGCAGCTATTTTAGATCTTGCATCTGAAATTCCAAATTGTAAAATTATCCCAATGCCAGATTACAGACCTAAATATCCAAAAATTGATGTTAAAGCTGAAATTAATCCAAATCACCCAAATCTTACAATTTTAGATAATAAGATCGATGCTTGTATTTTTGTTGGTGTGCATTGTCACTATGCGAATCTTACACTTAGAATGATTCGTGCTGGTACTAGTTGTTATACAGTTGCTTTATGTGCTTATATGGGACACGAAGAAGCTATGGCATCAATTAGAGATTTACATGCATCTGATATTCAAAAATTCAAAGAAATTTTAATTGAAGAAAGAAACAGATTAGGAATTGAGTGGACGACTACTCTACCACCAGAAAATCCGTCTTTACAAAAAGAAGATAATAGTGATTTATCGCCTGCTGATTATGGAGAGTATAGAAGTCTCATCATGTCAAAAAAGGGTGAACATATTACTGATACTGAATAAAGGAGACATCAAATGAGTCCAAATATAAGACCTACACTAGAAAAGAAATACGTTGATATGAACTACCTGCTAAAGGAAGCTCCAAGAGAGAAACACTTTATCACAGGTGCTCAAGCTATGGCTGAAGCAGTTAAAAGATCAAACACAGATATGGCAATTGCTTACCCAATTACGCCACAATCAGAGGTAATGCACCTTGTTGGTGATATCTTTGCTCGAGGTCACATTAAAGAGTACTACAGAGCTGAAGAAGAGCTTGGTACAATGTCAGCAATCGCTGGTGCTTCAAGAGCGGGTGTTCGTTTATTTACAGCAACATCTGGTCCTGGACTTTTACGTGGTTTAGAAGCAATTGTTTCATGGCCAGGTCACCGTGTTCCAGCGGTTCTTGGTATATTAACTCGTGTTGTTAATGCTCCATTATCAATTCAACCTGATAATATCGAAATGGCTTATATGATGCATTGTGGTGCAGTTATGTTACATGCTGAAAATCAGCAAGATACATTTGACTACACACTAGCAGCATTTGCTATTTCTGAAAAAGTTGATGTTTACATTCCAGTAGCTGTTGCAACAGAAGGTTTCTTCGTTACACATGCTAAGGGTTATGTTGATATGATGTCAGAAGACTTAGCATATTTACCATTTGACCCAGTTGCTGCACCAGTTCCTGCTATGGATAATGAAACTCCACCAGCTAGAATTCAACGTGATGCTCCTGTTCAAAAGTCAAACTTTATGTCTTACTTAATTCATGCAGTATGGCAACAAGAGATTTGGGATTGTAACAGACGTGCAATGAAATACATCTATGAGTATCTTGGTGGACCAATTGAGGTTCAAAACCCTGAAGCTGATGTGTTTGTTGTTGCATCTGGTTGTGCTGCTGCACAAGCTAGAGAAGCATGGAGATATGCACAAGAAGATGGTTTAAGTGTTGGTTTAATTAAAGTTAAAGCAATCAGACCATTCCCAGCTGCTGAAATCGTTGAAGCAACTAAGAATGCAAAGGCACTTATTGTTCCTGAGCACAACATTGTTGGTTGGTTAGCGACTGAAGTTAAAGCAAGTATACCTAATGGTGGAATTGTTGTTGACGGTCCAAGAGTTTATGGTGGTATGACACTTCCTGTTGAACTTATCATGAGAGAACTTTACACGGCTCTAGGTTTAGAGTACGATTTAAAATTATAAAAAGGGGATAGAATGAGTTTAAAATATATTACTCCGGCACCAATATTCAAGAAATATTTGCCAAAAGATTATGTAGAGTTAGTTGATTACGGTCCATTCGGAAAGACTCAAGAAGAAGCTGGTCCAGGTAACATGGGTCAATTTAAAGAGTTAATGGAAGAGCACCCTATGTGTTCTGGTTGTTGGATGGCTTATTATATTAGATTAATATTCGCTTCACTTCCATGTCCTGAAGAAACTGTAACATTAGGTACTGCTGGTTGTGGTCGTCTTGCGATCTCTCAAGCTGCAGTTCCATTTATTTATGGTAACTATGGTGATCAAAATGCAATGGCTTCTGGTCTTACTCGTGCATTTAGATTACGTTTCCCAGATAAAACTAAAGATGTTATTACTATTGCCGGTGACGGTGGTACTATGGATATCGGTTTCTCTATGACTATGCACTCATGGATTCGTGGTGAAAAATTCACAACGATCATGCTTGACAATGAAGTTTATGGAAATACTGGTGGTCAATCATCAGGTATGTCTCCAAAAGGTGCTGTTCTTAAGATGGCTCCAATGGGTAAAGACTTTGATAAGATGCCAGCAATCGACTTAGCAAAAGCTGCTGGTGTTGTTTATGCTGTTAGAATGTCTCCTACAAACATTAAAAAAGCGGCTAAGATTATTAGACGTGCAATTTTTGTAGCTAGAGAAGTTGGTCCAACATTTATTCAAGCTTATACATCATGTAACATTGAGTATTCAATTCCTACAGAAGATGTATTTCAAGATGCTAAAGACAAAGAGAAAACTCGTTTTCAATTTGAAGAATTCATGACTCCTGAAGCTCAAGCGGTAATTGAAAGAGTTGAAGAAGAAGAAAAAACAGCTAGAAAAGCTAGAAAAGCTGTAAAAGCAGAGGTAAACTAGTATGTCTGAAACAATAGAACACAAAAGATATAACATACGTATTTCTGGACTAGGTGGTCAAGGTGTTGTTACAACAGCACACATTCTTGGTTCATGTCTTGATAATGCGGGTAAGTATGCATCTCTCGTACCATTTTTTGGTTCTGAGAAAAGAATGGCACCTGTTGAGGCTTATGTAAGAGCTTCAACACAACCAATCTACGAAGTGGGTGAAGTAATTTATCCAGACATTATTATGATTTACCACTCTCAAGTTGTAACTCATGGTAAGTCTTATACAATGCCATTCTATACTGGCCTTAAGCCAAATAGTTTAATTATCATTAACACTGACTTTGATGTTCTTACAGAAGAAGATGAAGAGATTCTTAATGCGTTAAACACAACTGTTGTTCAATTTGATGCAAACGGTTTAGCTAAGAAAATTGCAGGTACTGAACTTGCAACTAACATGGCTATGATGGGTATGTTACTTGGTCTTACAGGTCTTGTAACTACTGAGCATATTGAAGCAGCTGTTAGAGAGAGATTCCTTGGAAATTCTTTCGTTGCATCTGGTGGTACTGCAATGCTTGACTCAGCTATTGAGAAAAAGTTTAAGAAAAAAGAGCAGTTACTTGAAGCTAATATGAATGTTATTAAACATACTTTCGCAATGGCTGATACTGTAGATATTACTGGTTCTGACTTAATTGTTAGACTAGACGTATAAGGAAGGAAATTAATGTATTACGTAGCAAAAGTTAATTCAGATATGTGTGCTGAGTACAAGTGTAACACTTGTACTTTATATTGTCCAGAAGCTAATACGCTTATGTTTAACAAAGACGGTAACACGTCTTGGGTAGATGAAGATAGATGTAAAGGGTGTGCACTATGTGTATATGTTTGTACTGATATGCTTGATCGTAACTGTATTACAATGGAAATGGCTGGTCACGAAGAGTAATCTTCTCCAGACATTTTTAGTCACCCATTTGGGTGACTTTACTCACTTTATTCCCTCTCTATAAAAAATCAAAAAACTTAATTCTTTACAAATCAAAATAAATATATTCTATAGTTATACTTTAAAAGTAAATTTTAGAGAATAATGGTAAAATTCCATTATTAAAATTAAAAGGATTGTAGTGAAAATCACAGTAGAAAAAATAGATGATATAAATTTTATTATTAGCGGTTCAGTTGAGAACAGCGTAATACAAGAAAAAGTAGCTAAACTCAAAGAAGAAGCAGCTAAAGATACAAAGAACAATGAATCTACAGATGAAACTATACAGCAAGATGCAGCCGGACAAGCATTTAAAGATTTTATAGATGCGGGTATAAAAGAAGCAAATATTGAAGTAGAATCACTCCTTGGTCAACCAGCTCTTAAAAAATATGAGCAACTAGAGAATGGAATATACTTTGAAGTTGAATTGTCAATCAGTCCAGTGATAAATGTAGACATTGATTATATGAAATTTATTCCTGCTTATACTAAACCTGTTGCAGATGAAAAAGCTATAGATGAAAAACTTGCAGAATTTTCAACTAAACAAGCTCCATTTAAAGCAATAGCACAACCTAAAGCTATTGAAGATGGTGATGTTGCAATTATAGATTTCGCTGGTTATATAGATGGTGAACTTTTTGAAGGTGGTAGTGCTGATAAGTTTAACATTAAAGTTGGTTCTAAATCATTTATTGTTGGATTTGAAGAACAACTTATTGGTATGGAATATGGTGAAGAAAAAACAATAATAGTTAAATTCCCTGATGATTACCAAGCAGCAGACTTAGCTGGTAAAGAAGCGAAATTTATTGTTAAACTTAATGAAATTCATGAGCAAATAGCTGAAGTTCCAGATGATGCTTTCGCTAAATCAGTACTAAGTGACCCTAAAGCGACACTTGCTACACTTAGAGGAAAACTTGCAGATCAAATAATATCTGAAGATGTTTCAAAAGTCTATATGAGTGAACTCAAGCCAAAGATGATTGAAGGTTTACTTGCAGGATTTGACTTTACCTTACCAAATAACATAGTTGAACAAGAAATAGATGCAAAAGTTCGTGAAAGAACTAGATCTTACACCGAAGAGCAACATAAAGTTATCAGAGATGATAAGGGTAAATTTGCTGAGCTTAGAGAGTCAGTAAGAGAAGAGGCTAGAAAGAGCATTAAAACGACACTTATAGTTGAAGCATTAGCTGAGAAAGAGGGTGTTGTTGTTAATGACCAAGAGCTGCAAGCTGCACTTGGTTACCAAGCAATGATGACAGGTCAAGATTCACAAGATGTTGTAAAGTACTATGAAGATAACAACTTAATGGTTTCAGCTAAAATGGGACTTGTTGAAGATAAACTTTTTGGAATTTTACTTGGATTTCACCAAGCATAATAAATTATAAATGAATACTAAAGATTATAACTGGATTCAAAACCTTTGGAATTGGGCAGATAAGAATGGAGTTAGTGATTTAGAGTGGATAGAACATGACTCTTATCTAAAAGGTGGTTATTTTAGAGGAATACCAAGAGAACGAGAGACGTTAGTTAACCTAACAGAACTTAATCTCTTAGGTAGTCAACTTACGGAATTACCATTAGAAATATTTAATCTCATTCAATTAAAAAAGCTTTACCTCTTAGGAAATCAGATTACTGAGTTGCCAAGTGCAATTGCTAGTCTGGTTAACTTAGAAGAGTTATATCTCTCTGGAAACAAGTTAACATTTTTACCAACACAAATAGGAGCTTTAATAAATTTAAAGCTTTTACTTCTCCAAGAAAACCAAATAACTACACTACCAAATGAAATTGGAAATTTACTTAATCTGAAGACCTTAGAACTAGGAAAAAACCAACTTGTAAAATTACCCAAAGAAATAGGCAAGTTAACAAGCTTAAATAAATTGACTATTTGGAAGAACAAGCTAACAACACTACCAAATGAAATGAAAAATCTAAGAGATTTAACAGAGTTTGATTGTATGTATAATAAGATTGGATTAAGTAGCGAAAATATAGAGTGGCTAGAAAGTTTAATGAAGAAAGATAGTAGTGTCAATATATAAATAATGGAGACAATATGCCTTACGATACAGTAAATAATGAAAATATAGGACAGATGGTACGAGAGTTTTATGCAATAGTGCTTAAGGATGACCTTTTAGCTCCATATTTTTCTAAAGCATTGGGTGACGACTTAGATAATGGAAAATGGCATGGTCACCTTAATACTCTAAACCAATTTTGGGTACTTATGATGACTGGAAAAAAAGGCTATGGGGGTGATCCATTCCCCCCTCATGCCTTTTTAGGTCAGATGTATCGTGAAACTTTTGAGCGTTGGTTAGAGCTTTTTAAAGAGACAGTTAATAGACTTTTTGCCAAAGAGATAGCTGAAAAGTTTTATTATAAAGCAGATGTTTTAGCAGAGCAATTTATAGACAATCTTGGTATCGATGATGAAGATGACGACGATTAGATAGCCACCTTTTTGAGTGTGTAAACCTAACTGTGTAAACCCACCTAGTATTCCTAAATCAGTTAGTGTATTTTGACATAATTTCACTGAAAAATATACAAAGTTGAGGATAAATCACAGGCCAGTTTCTAATACTAGACATATTCCACTTTTCTTGTTGCTCCTGTGTAGCAAGATACATAACCTTAAAAGCTGAGTCTTCAGTAGGAAAAGAGCCTTTAGATTTAGTCTTTCTTTTTATTGTTGCATTGAGTGACTCTATTGGATTTGTAGTATAAATTAGCTTTCTCACTGAATCTGGATATTTAAAGAAGGTGGAAAGTTCAGCCCAGTGATTTTGCCATGAAGCAGTAATATTAGGATATTTTTTACCCCAAGTATCATTGAAGTCTGTAAGTGCAAGTTGTCCATCTTCTTCGTTAAGTGCTGCATATACTGGTTTTAAATCTTTTGCAACTTCCTTATTCTTTTTCTGCTCATCATATTACCCTCTCATTTAATAGTGTTATTTTAGCTATTCTAGAATAATGATTTAGAAAATGTTGTTTGTTTTTCTTGGGATAGCATAGAATTAAAAAAGAAAATTTACTGGTCTAGTTTTAGGGATTCATTATATGCCTATACTTCTATTTAAATCAGACCAGAAGAGTCATTTTAATAAAAAGTAGGCACTTTTTTAAATAGTTTTAGTTTTATCTACTTTAGTTGTAAAAAGTGTACCTTTGTCATGTATACCATCTATTAGAAACTTTTTTGCAGATGCTAAATCATGACCATTAGATAAAAACATCTCTAACTTGTTATCCATGATATATTTAGCAGCCATTAGTTTAGTAACAATTCCACCCGTCGCAAACTTAGAATTTGGAGTACACTTTTGCTCTAACTCATCATTCGTTATTTCTGTTACAAATTTTCTTATTTTTGCTTTAGGGTTATCTTTGGGATTTGAATCATAGTATCCATCAATATCACTTAGGATAACTAGCATATCTGCACCCACATGTCGAGTGACATGGGCAGAGAGTTGGTCGTTATCTCCAAAAAGTTGCTCAGGAGTTGTTGAAATATCATTTTCATTAACAATTGGTAATATATCGTTCTTTAAAGTTCTATCTATAATGTCTTGCACTATTTTAGTGTGAACTCGAGAATCAAAATCCTCTTCTGTTAAAAGGATTTGAGATATTGTTACATTATATATGTCAAATAAATTCTTATAAGAACTCATAAGTATAGGTTGCCCAAGTGATGCTAAAACTTTTTTACTTGTAGGAACACTTCTGTTTAATTGAACGGCCGTATATCCGGCAGCAACAGCACCAGATGTTACAAGAATTACCTCATATTTTTTCCTAGCTGCTGCGATTAATGTAACTAAATTTAGCATTCGTTCCTGTGCAATGTCAGTAGTTTCTGTTAAAACTGAACTACCTACTTTAATAACGATTCTTTTCACTATACTGTCTCCTGTTCTTTCAAGTTACTTTAAATATCATTAAAGCTCACTCTCTAATCTATTATACACTATATCCAGTAAAGCTTCTATTATTCTTATATCCCAAATAATTCCATAACTTTTTCCTTACTTCCAAATTCATCAAGAATCTATTTTTTTTGAATCCAGAAGTACCTAAGTAGGGTAAGCACCAAGAAGAGTTAACTCAACTAGTTATTAAACTAAAGGATGATTTTGAAATAGGAGTTGTGAAAAATCCTATAGATCTGTTGTATGATAGGAAATATCAAATTGAAGAGATAAAAAATCTTGTGCCTTTTAAAATGAGAAAAAAAATATGGCGGAAGCATTTTTTGTATATGATTTATATAAAGATATTCATAATGCATTGCTAGTAGTACCAAAGGTGCTACTGCTTTGTGCAATTGGTATAGTGTTATAGAGACAGCAAAAGCAAATGGTTTAGACCCTTATGCTTATCTGTGTCATGTGCTTACTGAGCGTCCTATTTATGAGGCTGAAAAAAAAGATATTGAAGATTTACTCCCTTGGAATGTTGAGCTGAAGTAAAAATTATTTAGAAAGATAGATGGGGCTTACTTGGTGCTTACGAAATAGCACTAGTAAATTGTTAGTCATCTATTTTTAATACTTTGCTAGTACATTATTTATCTGAACATATGCTTGTACAGGTGTCATTTCAAAGTACTGCATGTTATGCTTTTTAGCAAAATCTTTTGTCATTTTTTGTACCTTTAAGAGATTAAAACGCGGTGCTCTTGGGAAAAGGTGATGTTCTATTTGAGTATTTAACCCTCCATAAAACCAATGAGTCAACATTCCACCCTTAAGTGAACGTGAGGTTCTCATCTGAAGCTCCATCCATGAAAACTCTTTCCCCTCTTCATAGTCAAAAACTTCACAACCTAAATGATTTGTAATAAAACCAAATGCAAGCCATGGTGATAGAGTAAAATAAAGTGTTGCAAAAACAATAAGAGCATCAGCTAGTGGAAGAAAATAAAAGATAGTTCCCCAAACCAAAGGCCAATGCACTAACATTAATGCGACTTCTCCCCATAGTTTACGTTTAATTGCAAAATTGTAAGACTGCACTATAAATGCTCCATACATAAAAAACAGTGCACCCCAAAAGACAATATGCTTATACTTTTTAAGAAAAGGACTATTCCCTTTGTTGTTGGGAGTAAACGCACCATCAAGAGCCCAAATATCCTCATCTTTTTCTAGTACATTACACCAAGTATGATGATTTACATTATGTTTAAAATCCCACCATGAAGAGCTATTTGAAAGGATAAACGCAGAGAATGGATAAGAAAGTTTCATAGACAAAGATTTACTTTTAAAATACTGTAAATGAAGTAGGTCATGCGATACATAAACCGCACGAGTAAAGATTACTGTCATGAAGAGACCAAGGCCAAGTGACTTATAAAGAGAGTCTATCTCTATAGTACTCCAAATTGATACAAGGTAGTAAACGACTCCCATACTTAAAAGAATAGCTAGCATCTCTAATGAACCTCGAACTGGAACACGCTGGAGTAAACCAGCTTCTTTTACCTGTGCTTTTAACTCGTTGAAATTATCTGGATATGTTGTTGTAGACATGAAATTACCTATAAAATATTTTGAGAATTATAGCCATATTATGATTATGGTTTATTAAAAGCATAATCATAATATGAAACCCTTAAGGCTATTCTCTAAAACTAAATCCTGAGAATTTTTAGATATATGAATATTTATACTTGCTTTTGATACATCAATTCCGATACAATTTGACACCGTGAACCTCCTAATTATTCAAGAGAGTTCGTTAGCATAGGAGTGAACTCCTATGTGACTTCCAAGCAATCATACTACACATAACTTTGCCTCGAGATTCAGTCCGATCTAGCTTCAACTTTTCCTTGCAAAAAAAATATTTTAGAAACTGATCCACTCGCCACTCAAATTTAAAGTGTAATTATCCGACTTTCGCACAAGCTAGACTAAGCCGCTTTAGTTCAGTACCGATACATTACTTCTAACGAACTACTCATAGAAAGTATAGGCTAATAAATTTCAAAAAATGAATATACGAGTTAAGTTAGTTATTAAATGCTAAAATAGACAATTAAACTATACAGATGATGGAAACTTTGCTATACTATACTATATTGTACTTTAACTTATCAAATATTAAAATAAATAGGATTACTTATGGCTAAAACAAACTACAGTTATGAAAAACATGGTCGAGAGATGGAAAAGAAAAAGAAAAAGGAAGAAAAGCTTAAGAAAAAGTAAGCTATAAATAGTGACGCAATAGAAGAAGGGTCAACTCTCCTTTTAGATGAGTCTAAAACTTCAGAAGCATAAGGGATAACCTTAGCTTTTATCTCCTTATCGCTTAACTGGATAAAGCAGTCCCCTCCTAAGGGATAGCTCATGGTTCGAGTCCATGTAGGGAGACCAATCAGTTATTTAAAACCTCACTTCCTCCATATCTATCCCTCTATACACTGAGTTTACGATTTAAATAAATAATACATAATGGAGTTAATAAAATGAAAATAGAAAAAGAGATAAAAATTAAAAATATAAAGTTAAACAACTATAAACAATTTGATGACGCAGTTAAGATGAGTCAAGCAGAAAGGATGGAAATGAAAATACAAGAAGCAGCGGATTATGTTGAATATATAAAGGTAAATGATAAAGAAGCATATAGAAACTATTTAAGCTACTCGACATATTTAAAACTATAGTTGATATAGTTCTTCGTTAAGGGGACCACTGCACAGTAAAATAGCAAAAACACCCCAATAAATCCCCTAAGAAAAGCACTTTAACAGCACTATTTAGGTAAAATAACTACCATAAATAAGGTAGATACATGGCATTCAAAGACACCAATAATACATTTTCAGATATAGCGATAACATCAAGACTTAATAAAGTAACATCATTCCTAAAAGAGTTAGACTCAATCATAAACTTTGAAAAACTACGACCAATACTAAACAAGAATGGTAAAGGTGGCAAAAATGCTACTGGCTCACCTGCTTATGACAATGTACTAATGTTTAGAATACTTCTTATCCAAAAATACTATAACCTAAGTGATCAAGCTATTCGACAAGCTTTTTAACACAGTCAATCAACAATTACACGATAATGATTTTATCGCCAAAGAGGGTAAATCGGTACTTGTGGATGCTTCTCTCATTAAAAGCGA
>NZ_JABIOQ010000054.1 GCF_018698455.1 Sulfurimonas sp.
AGCTAGCTGTCCGAGCAGTTTCCAGCTGAGTGTCCGACGAAAAGACAGCTGGGTGTCCGAGCGAGTCCAGCGTGAGCAGTAAACATTGAAAAATCTAGTTACTTACCATTGAAAATAGATGAAATAAAAACTCTTTTTCAAAGTTCAAGCATGGTCTTTTGTATCGCTGGTTTTGGAGGTAACACAGGAACTACAATAACTCCTATTATCTCCGAAATAGCTAAAGAATTTGGATTATTTACAATATCTATTGTAACAAAGCCATTTTTGTTCGAAGGCAACAAGAAGAACAATATTGTAAAATCTGGAATAATTAAACTAGACAGAAGTAGTGACTCAATAATAATTTTTGACAACAATAAGCTGTTACCTTTATTGGATGAAAACAGTACTTTAAAGGAAGCATTCAAGATGATTGATGTTGTTTTAGTTGAAAATATTATTGATAAGATAAAATTCTATACATCAATATGTAATAATTATTTATCACGAAATTTAGAAATATAAATTGATTGATAGAAAGAGTTTAATCTTATTTAATTGTTACATTGCAAAGAGTATGGAAGATATTAATAAAGCTGAGATAGCTTTGGATGTAAAAGAACGATTTCATTTATAATCTAATCACCGCTTCCTTTTTGAATGAGTATTAGCTAAATTCTCGTCAAATAGATGCTTTTATGATTTTGTTTTTGCTTCCTTTTATATCAAAAAATCTGTAGAATTTTATCATGAAAGTACTATATTATAGGAGTTTAGGTGTTGAATTTTCTACAACAGTTTAATGAAGAACCTAAAGAGATTTAGCCCCTTTATGAGTTCTTCTATCTAGCAGTAATTTTAGTTGCATATAAATATAATCCAAATTAAAATCATTAAACTGGAAATATTTGCTTGATATGTTAAGTACATCCACTATATAATCATCTATCATTAATCCTTTGAGCTTGTATTGCATAGCGATAGTGGCCTCCAATCTCTTCCAATGTTTGTGGGCACTATTCAGAGTCTTGTGTCTAGTTTCTTTTAGATACTTGTCATAAAGAATAACTTTTTTTATAGTGCTAGTATCTCCTTCTACATATTGAGGTTTGTTTATATAAAAACTCGTTTTCTCTATCAATGCATCGTTAAATGATGAAATATAATCTTTAAATAACCAGTAGTAGCTATTTAATGCATTCTGATTTATCTCAAGCTCATTTATTCCATCAAAGCAAATGTCCATATCTGATATTTTAAATCTATTAATAAACAAACTTAAAATTGAATAGGTATCAATGCTAATATACTTAGTGGGCTGTCTTAGACCAGTAAATATCACTTCACAGTAAAAGTCTTTTCTCTTCTTTCTATTTTTAGAAATTGATTGACTCTCAATATTATGCTTTATTAAGATATACCCACTTAAATTATTAGTGTTGCCTATCTCCACAAAACTAACATCATAGTCTCTACTCTGTTTGATTTCTTTAGTCTCAAAGTATTTATTGATGATGTAGTTTTTACTACTGTTTCTTATCTCTAAATTATGTGTACACAAAAACTTTTGAAGTGTTTTAGATGGTGGCATAAAGCGAATTGTATCTATACCGATACTGTTAATAAAGATAGTTAATCTTTGTTGTGAGTGCTAATATAATTATATATTAAGCGGAGAACATCAAATCACTTCATAATGATACTAATTAAAGCCCAGTACAATGGGAATAAAAAGTAGTTTTACACCATCTAAAAAAGATATCATCTATCTATCGTTTTTGTCGGAATATAATTAGAGATAAAATCACTGCTTTTTTGAAAATATGGCTTCATGAATAAGACATTTCTACATCAATGAAGAGTTGATTGACATCATCTATATCAAAAACTGTGACTCTTTGACTTATTTTTTTAGGTTTAAGTTTGCCTTCTTTCGCATATAGCCATACCGTACTCAATCCAATACCTAACAACTCTGCTAATTCTTTAGCACGATAATATCTCTTTTGTTTCATTCCTGAATTACTTGTATTACACATATATATACCTTACATAGTTCAACTATGAAGACTTAGGCCTAAGATTTAACATCAGTATTTAGATTTACTTGATGTTCTCCAACCGTCATTGGATTATTGAAGAGTATCAATCTTGAGTGTGATAGTAAAAAGTGAGTTCACTTTTTAAAAGGAGTTTTATTTTCGAATAGAGTGAGTTAAATCAATTCCAGCAGCTGTTTCGTAATTATAATGTTGTTTTATAAAATTATTCAAATTTGTTTTAATGCCAAAATAATCTCTTTCATCATTGTTATGATTAAATTTAATCTCTTGAAAGTAGTCGGAAATAATTGAATTAACTGTGTTGAAAATTTGTGTTTTCTTAATAGTCTTATCATCTACCTTTTCTTCTTTAAGAATAAGGTACATTTCATATAGAAAGTTTTCAAACACTTGCTGTACGGTATAGTGATTGTTCTTTAATGATAATTGTAGGGCTCTTAGATATTCAAATGTAATAAAACCATTAGGTGTTGAATATTTGTCTATTGTCTCCTTTGTAGAGACTACTTTATTAATATGCTTATCCACTTCTTGGTCAGTTTCCATAATGTACTGAATGACATCGTTTATCTTATTTTCAATATTTCCTTGATTATTTCTAGTTTTTAGCTCTCGAAAGTTGTCAGAATATTCATCAAAATAGTTTAGA
Source organism: Sulfurimonas sp. (assembly GCF_018698455.1). Taxonomy (GTDB): domain Bacteria; phylum Campylobacterota; class Campylobacteria; order Campylobacterales; family Sulfurimonadaceae; genus Sulfurimonas. The sequence continues at coordinate 2,695 of NZ_JABIOQ010000054.1, forward strand.
GCTTTATGTGTTTTCGCCAAAAGATAAAATATGCTCTTTATACATTCATCATCTAAATTATATAAGACTTCAAAAGGGTTGTCATTATTAAGAATGATACCTTTAATAATATTCATCTTTATATGAGAGAGAAATTCTGGTTTTCCATTATAATATTCTTTATAAGTTTTGTCTTTTACCTCTCCATCCATGTAATCTTTTAGCATAGGAAAAGGTAAGTAAAAGTCATCAAGTTTTTCTAATCTTTTTATAAAATTACTTTTATCATTTACACCCATTTATTTTTGTAACTCCTCGAGATAATTGCTCCACCATTGCATAAGCTCAACTCTTTCATTAAGATATTTGGCTCTGTTGTAGGCTTGGGGTACTTTACCTCCAACTTTATGTGCAAGTTGAGTTTCTATTACATCATATTTAAATCCACTCTTTTCATGTGCCAATGTACTAAACATAGCTCTAACCCCATGAGGGGTAAATTCTGTTGTTGTATACCCCATTCTTCTTACTGCACCAAGTAGGGCACCATCGCTTAATGGTGTAGAGGTACTCTTCGTCGATGGAAATAGGTAAGGGCTGTCTCCAGAATATAATTTTATATCTTCTAGTAATGAAATAAGTGTATCAGGTAGAGGAACGATAAAATCATCTTTTGTTTTCATCTTCTTTGCAGGGATACACCATTGTTTTGATTTTATATTTATTTCACTCCAAAGTGCTAACCTTGCATTAGTAGGCCGTACAAAAGTATAAGTTAAAAATAAAAGTGCATATTTTGTTGAAGACTCACCACCATACTCTTTGATACTTGTAAGAAGGTTTCTAATCCCTTTATCATCTATGATAGTAGGATAATGCTCTTCTTTTGACTGACCTATTATTTCACTAATATCAATATCACTAGCAGGATTTCTTTGTGCAAGTCCATGTGCAACAGCCCATTTAAAAGTTTTTCCTATTGTTTGATAAACTTTTTGAGTAGAGTTTCTAACATCTCGTTCCATCATCTTCCTCAGAATAGATATAATATCTTGAGCGGTTACATCATCTATACTTTTATCTCCTATATATGGAAATGTGTCATTGACAAACCCTCTCATAGTTCCTTTATAATGAGGCTCACTAATATCCTCTTTTATTTTTTCTAATCTTTGCAGTGCTATGGCTTTAAATGTATTGAGATGCTGGGTATTTACTTTTGCTTGTATTACCTTTGCTTCCTTTTTTTTATCACTAGGGTTAATACCATTAGCAATATCAATTTTATGTATTTCTCTTAGTTCTCTAGCTTTTAAAAGAGAGATACTTGGATAAGCCCCTAAAGATAGTTTTTTTTCTTTATTATTAAATGAATATTTTAATTTCCAATGCTTGCCACCAGCTTTTGTTACTAAAAGATATAAGCCCCCACCATCAAATAACTTATAATCTATTTCTTTTGTTTTGGAGGTTTTAATTTTGGTGTCTGTAAGGGGTATAGTAGTTCTAGCCATAGTGCTTCCTCATAGTGATAGGGGCTTATTATTTGGTAGGTAAGGGCTTATTTTATAGTCAGCCCCTAAAAAAGCCCCTAAATAGTTGAGATTACTATAGCATATGTTGAATTAAGTTAGACTAATAAATTAGTGTGAGTTCGTATTTTAGGCTATTTTTAGAGTTATTTGGATGTTGTTAGATTGTTGGATGGATGGGGTAGAGGGATTCGAACCCCCGAATGCTTGCACCAAAAGCAAGTGCCTTACCGCTTGGCGATACCCCAACACTTATAGTTTATAAATTGGTTGCGGAAGCAGGATTTGAACCTGCGACCTTCGGGTTATGAGCCCGACGAGCTACCGAACTGCTCTATTCCGCGTTATTTAAACAAACATTAGTCTGTTTATGAGCCGAAATTATAGACAAAAACCTTTTTAATGTCAAGCATTTTAGGGATAAATTTTAAAAATTATCTGTGACCTAATTTTAATGAAAAATTCAATATAATAGACTAAAATATTTAAAAGAGAATTTATGACACCTATTAAAAGAGTACACCAAGCAATTGAAGAGATAAAAAAAGGGAATATGGTCATCATGATTGATGATGAAGATAGAGAGAACGAGGGTGACTTAGTCTATGCAGCTTCGTTTAGCTCACCACAGCATGTAAACTTTATGGCTATGCATGCTCGTGGTTTGATTTGTGTTGCTTTAAGTAAAAAAATTGCGACAAAGCTTGACTTAAACCCGATGGTAAGTTCAAACACTTCATCATATGAGACAGCTTTTACTGTTTCTGTTGATGCAAAAGATGCTTTAACTGGTATATCTGCAAGTGAGCGTAACGATACTATAAGAATTCTTGCAAATCCTATATCTAAGGCAGTAGAACTTGTTAAGCCTGGACATATCTTTCCTCTTATAGCTAAAGATGGTGGCACTCTTATTCGAACAGGTCATACAGAGGGTTCTGTGGATATTTGTCGTTTAGCTGGGCTCAGTGAAGCTGGAGTTATTTGTGAAATCATTAAAGAAGATGGGACAATGGCTCGTCGTGATGATTTAGATGTATTTGGCGAGAACCATAATCTTAAAACAGTTTTTATCTCAGACATAGTTGAGTACAGACTTGCAAATGAGTCACTTATAAACACAACAAAAGTTGAAGAAATAGAATTTTTTGGAGTAAAAGTAAATCAGCATACATTCCAAGATCATGATGAGATAGAACATACTGCCATAGAATTTTATTCAGCAGGAGAAGTGGCAAATGTTCGTGTTCATAATGTTATGCCAGATATAGACCTTTTGCTTAATCAAAATAAGTATAATAACCTTACAAGCTCAATAGAATACCTTAAGAAAAATAGTGGAATCTTAGTGTTTATCAACAAAACTCACCATCAAGATAATTCCGCTCCAAAAGAGTTTGGAATAGGTGCACAGATAATAAAGTCATTTGGTATAAAACAGATGAACCTTATTACCTCTATGAAACAGGGCGATTTAGTAGGATTAAGTGGGTTTGGTTTAGAAATAAAAGAGCTGATCGATATTTAGCTCCAAAATATTATAAATAAGAGAGATTATGAGAGATTTTTATACGAGAGTTAATGATGGTGAAAAGATCGGAATAGAGGTAGATGTAGATGTTAATGCATTTGGATACAGCAGTAACTATTCATGGTTACTGAGTATCTTCATAAAATTTGATTTAGAATCTGCAGTAGAAGAAGCTTATGAAGAATTTTTGGAGATAAAAGAGTCTTTAGTTATCTCTTTAGAACACGAAGATAAAGCAAAATACGTAGGGAGTAGACTTGTTGATGGATGGAGTGAATTATATTTTTATGCAAAAGATTCTAAGTCCTTAGACAAACTAGTGACAGAGGCTCTTAAAAGTACAAACTATGCATATGAAAGTAGTACTGTTAAAGATACTAAGTGGGATTTTCACTATAAAAATTTAGCACCAACTGAACTAGAGTTAGCTCATATACAGAGTGAAAAGATTATAAACCTTCTTTTAGAAGAAGAGGATGATTTAAGTGCTGTTCGAGAAGTAGAACATTATGTCTCTTTCGAACTTCCTACTCAAAAAAACAGATTTGTTAATACTTTTACACTTGAAGGTTTTGAGATTAAAGACGAGATAAGTAGTGAAGAGTTTGAACATGGGTTAGCATTAATAAAAGAACATAGTGTTTCATCAGAGGAAGTACAAAAAGTTGTCATAGCATTATATGAAGCTGTTCAAAAAAATCAAGGTTTTTATGAAGGTTGGAGTACGGTTTTAGCCACGGAAGTAGATGTTTAAAATAGTTGGAGTTTTTAATTATCTCTTTGTGATATTTTTAAATGCTTTTACCGATTTAGGTCATAAAATAATCGTTCAAAATACGGTTTTTAAAGTTTATGATGGTAGCACTCAAATAGTATTGACGGCTATTGTAAATGCTCTTGTGCTTCTACCCTTTATATTGATTTTTTCTCCAACTGGATTTTTGTCAAATAAATTTGCTAAAAATAAAATAATGAAACACTCTTCAATGTTAGCCGTATTTATAACCATAGGGATAACCTATTCATACTATAATGGTTATTTTGTAATGGCGTTTGCAATGGCATTTTTACTTTCACTTCAGAGTGCTATATTTGGACCTGCAAAATATGGTTACATAAAAGAACTTGTGGGAATAAAGTTTATAAGTCAAGGAAATGCAGCAGTTCAAGCAGTAACTACCGTAGCAATACTTGGTGGGATAATCTTTTATACAGTTTTATTCGAAGGATTGTACTCCAAAGAATTAAGTAGCGAAGCAGACATTTTGAAAACTGTTGCACCTATTGGAGGGATCCTTATAGTCTCTTCTTTATTTGAATGGTTTTTAGCAACTAAATTACCAAATAAAATGACTGAGCCTAGTAAAGCAACCTTTAATATGAGTAAATATTTAAAAGGTGATTATTTACGAAAAAATTTAAAAACGACAACTAGAAAAAAAGAGATATTTCAATCAATCATCGCATTGAGTCTATTTTGGTCTATATCTCAAGTGGTTTTAGCTGTTTTTGGGGAGTATGCAAAGAGGGAACTCCTCGTTACAAATACGATTTATATTCAAGGAGTTATGGCTCTAGCAGGTATAGGTATAGTGTTTGGTTCTATTATGGCGGCAAAATTCTCAAAATATTTTATAAATATGGGACTAGTTGGAATCGGAGCAGTAGGAATTACAACTCTCGTCTTTTTCATACCTTTGGTTCACTCGATGAATGTGATGGCTTTAATGTTTAGTCTATTTGGTATATTTTCTGGTTTTTTAATGGTTCCTCTCAATGCCCGTATTCAATTTTTAGCTCCTAATGCACATTTGGGAACGATATTAGCCGGGAATAATTTCATACAGTATGCGTTTATGATTTCCTTTTTGACATTAACTACGATTTTTGCATATTATGGAATGAATTCAGAGATACTTTTTTATCTAATGACTTTAGTGGGTGTTTATCTTTCTTATATTACAATTAAAAGATATTTTGTAGAAATATTTTGGGCAATAATGCAAATATTTTCAAGCCTAAGACATAAGTATAATTATATTGGTTTAGAAAATATACCACAAAGTGGAGCCGTACTGCTTTTAAGTAATCATGTAAGCTGGGTTGATTGGATAATTATACAGTTACCTATGAAACACCATATAAACTATATGATGGATAAAGATATATATAATTGGAAATTTTTTAATATGTTTTTTAAAAAAGGTGAAGTTATGCCACTTTCCGTAAAAGCTTCAAAAGACGCGTTTAAAGAGGCTACAAAGAGACTTCAAGCTGGAAAGATAGTTGGTTTATTCCCAGAGGGAAAAATAAGTTCAGACTCTACTCTAGGTAAGTTTTATAAAGGGTATGAGCTTATAGGTAAAGATTATGATGGGGTTATTGTTCCTGTATTTATCCAAGGAATGTATGGTAGTTTTTTCTCTAGAAATAAGGCAAACGAAGCAAAACCATTCTATAAACGGCGTCTTGTAAATGTTTACTTCTCAAGCCCTGTAAGTAAATACACTCAAGTTGATGAATTAAAAGAGATAATAAACTCAATGAAGGATAAATATGAAGCTAAATAAGCCAAAGCATAACTTATATCGTAATGGCGTTTATGCCTTAGAAGGTTTTATAGATGTTGTGAAAAATGAGACATCTTTTAAATGGCAACTAGTAAACTTAGTTGTTATGGGAAGTATTGCATGGAGTCTCCCTCTTAGTTTTGGGGAGTCTAGTATACTTTTTATTTCACTTTTTCTCCCGATATTAGCAGAGATAATGAACTCAGCGATAGAGCGAGTTGTAGATTTAGTGACTCAGGAATATCATATCTTAGCAAAGCAAGCAAAAGATGTAGGTGCGACTTTAGTTTTAATGAGTTTGATAGTAACAGTATTAATTTGGGCTAGTGTTTTAGCCATAGCATATAAGGTAGTATAAATGAAAACAACATTGATAATAGGTGCAGGTGGAGTAGGTAGTGTAGTAGTACATAAGTGTGTAATGAACGCAGATGTTTTTGGAAACATTGTTTTAGCAAGTAGAACTCTTAGTAAATGTGAAAAGGTAAAATCAGAACTTCCAAACGCGAAGATAGAAGTAAGACAACTAGATGCCGATAATACACCTGAAATAGTAAGTCTTATAAATGAGATAAACGCAGACATAGTTATAAATGTGGCACTTCCGTATCAAGACCTTACTATTATGGATGCTTGTATAGAAACTAAAACACCGTACCTTGATACGGCTAACTATGAACATCCAGATGAGGCTAAGTTTGAGTATAAGCTTCAGTGGGAAAGAGATGCCGCATTTAAAGAAGCTGGTGTAATGGCTCTTTTAGGAAGTGGTTTTGATCCGGGTGTTACGAATGTTTTTTGTGCTTATGCTCAAAAGCACCTTTTTGACACCATTGAAACTATTGATATTATGGATTGTAACGATGGTCACCACGGACATGCTTTTGCAACAAACTTTAACCCAGAAATAAACCTTCGCGAAGTATCTGCCAATGGAAAGTACTGGGAAGCTGGTCGTTGGTTTACTACAGAACCTATGCAAGTAAAAATGATGTGGGATTATCCAGAAGTTGGTGAGCGTAACTCATTTTTACTTTACCATGAAGAGATAGAATCACTTATAAAACATATAAAAGGTGTTCAACGTATACGTTTCTTTATGACTTTTGGTGATAGCTACTTAACTCACATGAAATGTTTACAAAACGTGGGAATGTTAGGCATAAAAGCAATCGAGCATAAAGGACAGAAAATAGTCCCAATAGAATTTTTAAAGACACTTCTTCCAGATCCTGCTTCTCTTGGTAAAAAAACATGGGGTAAGACAAACATAGGTGTTGTTTTTAATGGTATAAAAGACGGAGAGCGAAAGAAGATATACATTTACCAAGTAAGTGACCATGAAGAGTGCTATAAAGAAGTAAAATCTCAAGCAGTCTCATACACAACAGGAGTTCCAGCTATGATAGGTGCTAAACTAATGTTAGAGGGAAAATGGAATGGAACTGGTGTTTTCAATATGGAAGAGTTTGATCCCGATCCATTTATGCAAGAATTAAGTAGACAGGGATTACCTTGGCAGATAAAAGAGTTATAGATGACTTATGAGAGTATGATAAAAAATATAGATGATATGCCGCCACTTTCAGATATTGCAAAAGTAATGCAAAGCCTATATGCATTTGGTTCTGAGAATGTTGATATAAAGAAGCTAGTGAGAATGATAGAGTCAGATGTAATGTTGATGGCTAATATTTTAAAGATGATAAACTCTCCATATTATGGTTTTAAAAATAGAATATCTTCAGTCTCTCAGGCTGTAATACTATTTGGTGTTACAAAGATATATGCACTTGTTATACACTTTGCCATGAGTAACCAGTTAAAGGCTGATACTGACATATATGGCTTCAATAATGCTCAATTTAATGAGATGTGTATTTTACAAAGTTCTTTGATGATGCAGTGGTATGCAAAAGTTGATTTAAGAGATACTCATGTCTTAACAGCTCTCGCTCTAATAATGGAATCAGGTAAACTAATAGTCTCAAAAGAGCTTAATGCAAGTGATTATCTTGAGGTTTATAGAGAAGGTTTTTTAGCTTGTACAAACATACAAGAGTTTGAAGAGGAGTTTTTAGCAACTACGTCCTACTACCTTAGTGCTCTTTTATTTGAACATTGGCATTTGGAACCTATTTATACTGAGATTTTAAAAGAGCTAGATGGTAAAACATATAAAGATGATGTAGAGCAAACGAGTACAGTAGTTAAGCAGTATGCTAATGCTATTGATGTAATAAGAACTGCCATTAATTTAAAAGAAGTTTTAACGGAAGAATCTATTAAAAAAGCAACTCAAAAAGTTAATGATATGGGACTTAATGGTGAAAGATTTATGGTTGTGGCAAAAAGAATTAGAAAAAAGTATGACGAACAATAAATACTTGGAAACACCATACTATGTATGTGAAGAAGAACTTTTAGAAAAAAACCTTCGTATTTTAGATGATGTGCAAAAACGCAGCGGAGCAAAAGTAATAGTTGCTCTTAAGGGTTTTGCAATGTGGAGTACATTTGGACTAGTTTCTAAGTACCTCAATGGGTGTACGGCAAGTGGACTTTATGAAGCAAAACTAGCAAGAGAAGAGTTTTGTAAACATAACCCGAATGCAGAAGTTCATACTTATTCTCCTGCATTTAAAGCAAATGAGATAGAAGAAATAGCAAAAATATCCGATCACATAATCTTTAATTCCCCAAACCAGTTAAACAGATTTCTTTTAAAAGTCAAAGAAATTAATCCAAAAATTCATACATCTTTACGAATAAATCCTGAAGTTTCTTTATCTCCAGTTGATATGTATAATCCTTGTGGTGTTTACTCGCGTTTAGGAACAACTTTAGCAAATATAGATGAAGAATCCCTAAAACAGGTGGATGGACTAAACTTTCATGCCTTATGTGAACAGGATGTTAGTGCTTTAGAAGAGGTTTTAGCAAGTTTTGAAGCTAATTTTTCAAAATATTTCACTAATTTAAAGTATATTAACTTTGGAGGTGGTCATCATATCACTAAAAAAGGCTATGATGTAGAGAAACTTATTTGGATAATCAAAGAATTTAAGAAAAAATATGATGTTGACGTTTATTTAGAGCCTGGAGAAGCAGTTGGCTGGGAATGTGGTTACTTAGTATCAACAGTACTTGACATTTTTGAAAATGGTATGAACATAGCCATACTAGATACTTCAGCAGAAGCACATATGCCAGATACTCTTTCTATGCCATATCGAGCAGATGTGAGGGGTTCTTCAATTGCCAATGATAAAAAGTATACCTATAGACTTGGTGGTAATACTTGTCTTGCCGGTGACATAATGGGAGATTACTCTTTTGATGAACCACTCAAAGTAGGTGATGAAATAATTTTTGAAGACCAAATTCATTATACATTTGTAAAGAACACAACTTTTAATGGTATAAAACTCCCTTCGTTAGTGATTAGATGTAAGTCCGGAGAGTTGGAGCTTATAAAAGAGTTTGGGTATGAAGAGTATAAAAATAGGCTTAGCTAGGAGTCTACGGAGAGTTAGACCAAGAGACCTATACAGTAGCTAATGCAAGTTACTCGTATAAGATCTTAGAGAGAACACAAAGGTAGAACGATTAGGTAATGATCTTAACTTTCGCACCTAATATTAATCGAAATTACACCCCAGGGGTAACATTGGGGTGTAATTTTAAAAAGTGGAGATATTACCCCTGGGGTGTAATTTCTGACTAATACTGCGTTAGCTAGTTCATTTGATGGATTATATGTATCACCTGATAATATTTGAAGAATAACATGTCCTAATTCATGTACAATAGTCACATTACCATCATGTTGTCTAAATGTATTTTTATATCCACCTGTAATATCTTCTACTGGGGTAAAGCCTCCTGAACCATTTAGTTCTGGGATTTCTATTGCATAGTCAATCAGCATAGTTCCATCTGTGTACCCACTATTAGAAAAACTTATATCAATTGAAATTGCATTAGTATTGTCATAAATATCTTCATTTTGTAGTCCATACATTCCTACCGCATTTAAAACATTCCATAATTCTTGACTTATACTATTATAATCTGCTTGAAGAGAATTATTTCCTTCAAAAAATGCTTTATTTTCTTTTGTTAAGGTGTACTTTGCCATTATTTTTCCTTTATCTCTAATTTTATGTTATATTTTTTAAAAACTTCATCACTAATCTCATTTATTTGAAGTTCATTTTCGTTAGTACTTTTCTTTTTTGCCATTTTCATGTATTTCCGTCCATTTTTTGATATTTCAAAATTCTTTTTTTCATCCATAAATATCCATTCTTTATTTTCATAAAGGAAAAATACATTATATTTATCATTATTAGCTCTATCATAGATAAACCAACGGACTCCTAAAGTTCTCGAATAAGCATTTTTACCACGACCACTGCCTAAAGATAAAATATGATTATTTGTTTTTGATGATTTTCCGAACTTACTTAAATACCCAGCAGGGTATATTCTTTTTATCATACTTGCTGTTTTTTTAAACTCATGTAGTTCGTTTTCATCTGCATATTCATTAAGTACTAAATGCTTAATTACTCCAGTTTTTATTGAAAGCATATATTTACAGTATCCAAATTGGCATTTTTCATTTACATGACAATTTTTTAGTTTATAATATAAATAGTCTTCATGGGATGAAATAGCGGGAGCATAAATATTTAATTCTTGAACTTTTTTCAATGTTTTTGTATCAAGTTGTATAAAAAAGTCTTTACTCCCAAAAAACAGATATCTATCACTACCTATAATAAAATTAATCTCTTCATTAGGTTCACTCTCAAATAAAATATCTATTTTTGACTTTACAATTATTTCAAGTGTATTAGCATCTCTCTTAACAATAGTACCATCCTTATCTACTGTTATAAACATATTATTAATATAAAGTATCGCTGCAGTTTTAATGAAATGTTTTTTAAGTAATGTATTTGATGTTAGATCCCATAATTCAAATTCATTTCTTGTCCATAGTAACATATGTGAATTATTTTCTACAATAAACATACTTACTCTGCTAAATGTTCCCCTTGCTACTTTTATGTCTGAAGAAAAAGAACTCATTTCTTTTATAGGATTTAATTGCCACCTCGTAATAAGTCCATCTTTTAAAGTGTAAAAACTTTTTCCATCGAGAGCAAGTACAGCACTATCAATTTTCCCTGCATCTCGTTCAACATAAGGAATCCATACTTTTTCATCTGCAAAAACTCCACTAAGTAAAATAAATATTAAAATTAAAACTTTCATTACACAACCTTCATAAAAATATTTTGTATCATATATCGTATATCAATATTTTGGTAGTCATGATTTAACTTTAAAACATGATTAGAATAACTACCTTTATTAAATGTCAGTGTATTATTATTCATCTATAATCCTTAAATTCTTTCTTATTTTTATACATAATGCATCATAGTGCTTACTATATACTTTGGATTTTTACCTTTTACTGGACAGCCTTTATGTAACCAGTTCCACATAGCTGGGAAAAGAAGTAAATTTCCTTGTTTTGGTTTAACCATTATCTTAAACTGGGGGAAGTCTGTTTCTCCTCCAATAAAGTCATCATTTAGGTATAAAAAGGCAACCATAAATCTTTTTGCAGTTTTAAGATTAGTTACTTCTACATGTTCATCAAACATATCTTGAGAGTTAGGCATATAACGCTTCATTCGTAGAGGCTCTAGCTTGAATTCTTTAGGCCATTGATGTGCTTGAATATCATGTTCTTTTTTATAAGCACTAAAGCCTTCTAAGAAAAGTGCTCTTAGTTTTTCGTTTTCTTTGTTTTCCCTTGGATATTTAAATTGCTTCTTTAATTTGGTATCAGTGGATCATTGTCATCAGGGTCATATATGCAAGTTACTCAAACTAAACACTAAATGCTTTCCAAGATTATGATACTAACTCGCTTTTAGAGAGTTTTTAAAGTCTTCTCAGCATACCACCATAAAAATATTCCTGATGAAAATATAATAGCAGTAAGAGAGAACCATAGATAAATAATATCTACTTGTAAGTATGCAAGAATACTAAACACGATTATAGGAGCTATGAGTTGTCTATAAACACTGATAGGCACAATAATAGCGGGTTTACCTATGCCTTGCAACATCGCGACATAGATGAAAACTAGCACAAATGCAAAAAAAGCGAAGCCAGATACCTTAAGGTAAAGAGCTGTTTGAGCGATAACTATGGGGTTTGTCGTCATAGTAGAGGCAAATTGCTCCCCAAACAAAAAGAAAGAGATAACCCCAATAGCACTAATAATAAATCCATAGAATATTCCGAGATTTACTGTTGGAGAAATCCTCTCATAGGCTTTTGCTCCACTGTTTTGTGAAACTATAGAAAGAACAGCGATATTTAGACCAACTATAGGCATTAAAAATATTTGCTCAATTCTCATACCAATGCCATATGCGGCAACGGCTTCTTTTCCATAGTCAGCTACAAAGTATGTGATGATATACATTCCAAACGCCATCATGAACATATTAACACTTGGAGGTATTCCTTGAAGTAGAAGTTTTTTTATGATTTTTTGATCGTATCTATAGTCTGAGAGTTTGTGCCAAAGTTTTGTTTTGTTGAGCTTGTAAAAGAGATAAAGCATAGCAATACTCTCAGATATTATAGTTGCAAACGCGATGCCTTTTACACCGGTTTCAAAGTATTTGATAAACATATAGTCAAGCAGTATATTTAAAAACGCAGTAAAAATAAGTATATTTCTAAATGATTTCGTATCCCCAAGGGCATTTAAAAGGGCATTGAGAAAAAATGAACTTACAAAAAAGATGACACCATAGAGTATGATATTTATATATTCTAGTGTTGCTTTTACATAAGATGGGTCGCCCAGGGCTTCTACAAGATAGGGAGTAGCGATAAGACCTATAATAGAAAGAGATATAGAAAGAAGTATCGAAAATACAATGCCATTGAGTGCTATATGTTGAGCCTTTGGTATATCTTTTTCGCCCAGAGCATTCCCAGTAAGAGAGGTTAATGCCTCACTCATTCCTATAGCTATAGCTAAAATCATGAAAAATACAGAAGCTGAGAGTGAAAGAGCGGCAAGTGCTTCAGTTGAAATCATACCGGCAAAGTAAGTGTCTGTTACATTAAACATAGTATGAAAAAAGTAACCTATGACGGCAGGGAAAGCCAATTTGAATATATGGGGTTTTATATCACCCTGAGTTAGGTCTAAATGCATTTACTCTCTTTAGTACTATACTTCATAATGAGTAAGTGTTTTAAAGAGTAAGTTTGAAAGTTGTTTTCTTTCATTGTCGTTTACATTTGAAAAAATTGTTTCTTCAAGTTTTGTTACATCAGCCAATGCAATTTTTAAAATTTCTATCCCGGTAGGTGTTAATTGTACAAGTTTACTTCTTTTATCTTCTTTATTTTCAAGTCTTATAATGAACTCTTTTATTTGTAGCTTATTGAGAACTTTTGTCATACCACCCGAGGAGAAAAACAATCTTTCATAGAGCTGTGTAGGAGTTAGAGTGTGGTCTTCATCCTGTGAAGAATGTAAGGATGCTAAAACATCCAATTCACTGTTTGATAGGTTGAACTCTTCATCTAAAAGTTTAGAAATATCTGATAAAAGTTTTTGAGAGAGTATTATTAAAGGTAAGACAACATAACCTATATCACTACTACATGTTTCTTTGTCTTTATTGTCAAGACGTAATTTTAATTCATTTGCATTCATGACCTAATTATACTAGATTTATTAGTATAAGTAAATATATCTTTCTAGAAAGCAATATGTAAGATTTAGTATGGTATCTTTCCGGAAAGACAATTAAGGAAGTGCAAAAAATGAAACATATACTATTGGCAATAGCTTTACTTTTAAATTTACAAGCAAACGGTCAGCCACGTGCATCGCTAGTCAAGACAGTAATAGTCAAAGAGGGTTATGTAAGTTCTCTCCAAAACTATGTAGGAACTTTATACTACGATAAAAACTCTAAATTAGCATCGGAAAGTTCAGGTGTAGTAAGTAAACTTTTTGTTAAAGAGGGGTCATTTGTTAAAAAAGGTGCTCCTTTACTTAAACTAGAGGGTTCAATTCTTGAAGCTAAGGTAAAAGCGAAAGAAGCAATATTGTCTTCTTTTATTTCACAACAAACGAAGCAAAAAACAGATTTAAAGAGAGCAGATGCTTTATTAAAAAAGCAAAGTATTGCACAAAGTAGCTATGACACTACATTTTATACACTAGAAGCTTTAAACGCAGAAATTGACGCACATAAAGCAGAGTTGCTTTCAATGGAAATAGAGCTACAAAACAAAACAATTAAAGCACCATATAACGCAGTTGTTGTAGAAAGATCTGTTGACATAGGCGAATGGGTAGCGGTAGGTAGTAGTGTTTTTAATATTATTGACCCAAATAGCATAGAAGCTAAAATAAACATTCCTAGTAAACTTTTTAATACAATTTCAAAAAAACAAATGCTGCAGGCAAAAATAAATTCTAAAGAGATAAATGTTTATGTCAAAAATATTATTCCTTTAGCAGATAAAGGTAGTCGTACATTTCCACTAAAACTTTCACTGAAAAATCAAAAAAACTTTATAGAAGGCATGAGAGTAGATGTAAAAGTACCAACAATAAAAAAAGAAAAATCTTTACTTGTTCCTCGTGATGCTGTGATTAAGCGGTTTGGTGGTTTTGTCGTTTTTTGTGTGGTAGACTCTAAAGCTGTAATGATACCAGTCAAAGTTATCAATTATGTTAAACATGAAGCAGCAGTTCATGCTCAAGGTCTGAGTGCGGGTATGAAAGTCATCACAAAAGGCAATGAGCGAATATTTCCTAATATGCCGGTAATTGAGAAGGCAGACTGATGAACTTGATTGATACATCTATAAAAAAACCTGTAAGTGTTTTTGTTGGTATAGTATTAATTTTGATGTTTGGTATAGTTTCTCTTACTCAGCTTCCATATAAACTAACACCTAACGTAATAGAACCAGAAATCGGAGTTGTGACTTTATGGCCAGGTGCCACACCAAGTGAAGTTGAACGCGATATCATTGAGAAGCAAGAAGAACAACTAAAATCTACTCCTGGACTACTTGGTTATGAAGCAACTGCATCTGATAATATTTCAGAAATAACTTTAACATTTGAAGTCGGAACAGACATGAATAAAGCACTTCTTGAAGTGTCAAATAAACTCAATCAAGTTGATCGCTACCCTGAAAATGTCCAAAAACCAATTATTCAATCAGCTGGTTCTAATGCATCACCAACTATATGGTTAGGCTTTGTTGTAAACGCGGGTAATAATAGAGATGTAGATACATATCTGACATATTTAGACAATGATGTAAAAGAGATGTTTGAAAGAGTGGAGGGCGTAGCAAGTATTTTTGTTCCCGGTGGAACTAAAGATGAACTCCATATCAAACTTTTCCCAGAGAGACTAGCTGCACATGGGTTGACTATAGATTCCATTGCGACAGCTATCCAAAATGAAAATATTGATACAGCAGCCGGAACGGTAGATATTGATAGACGAACATATAGAGTGAGAACATCTGCAAGGTTTACATCTATAGAAGCACTAGAACAAATGGTACTTTTTAATGATGGTGAACAAAGTATTCGTTTAGGGGATGTCGCCGAGATATCTAAAGGCTACAGTAAAGTTGTAGCAAACATTTTACAGTCAAATGGAAACGGCTTAAATAAGGCACTTATATATGGTGTTAGAATGGACCCCTCTGCAAATGTTGTAGATACTACTAACAGAGTAGAAAAAGTAGTAGAGCACCTCAATGCAAATATACTTCCATCACATGATATACATCTTGACTGGTTCTATGACCAAAGAGGCTACATTCAAGGTGCGATTGACTTAGTAAAGCAAAATATTACCATTGGTGCAGTTTTAGCAATCATAGTTTTATTACTATTTTTACGTTCATTTTTACCTACGGCAGTAGTATCGGCTGCAATTCCGATTAGTATTGTGGCTACTTTTATTGTTTTAAACATCATGGATAGAAGTTTAAACACTATATCGCTTGCTGGTATATCATTTGCCGTAGGAATGTTACTTGACAGTGCCATAGTTGTTTTAGAAAACATAGATAGACATTTAAAGATGGGTAAAAAACCGTTTGATGCAGCACATGATGGAACAACTGAAGTTTGGGGTGCACTTGTAGCCTCTGCTTTAACGACAATAGCTGTTTTCTTACCAGTAATCTTTTTAGAGTCAGAAGCAGGGCAACTGTTTAAGGATATTGCTATTGCTGTTACTGCTGCAATTACTTTTTCTTTATTTGTTTCGATCTCTGTTATACCAATGTTTTGGACACAACTTATTAAACTAAGTTCAAAGGACCATGAAGCAAAACATGTTATTGTAGACAAGCCAGATTCATTTTTAAAAAAAATGGCTAAAAAAATCAATGCTTTATTTATGTCAGGTGTGACTTGGAGTTTAAAGAGAAGACTCAACCAATTTATAATGCTCATTGTTATGGGAACAATTTCTGTTCTTACAATCATAATGTTGTTCCCAAAAATGGAGTATTTACCACAAGGAAATCAAAATCTTATAATGAATATTTTAATTCCACCTCCAGGATTGTCTGAGAAGGAAAAGAAAGATATTGGGCATAAAATATATGAACACCTAGAACCTCATTATAAAGAAGAGATTGATGGTATTCCACCTATCGCAAATAGTTTTTATGTAGCAGCTGGCGATTTTATTATTCAAGGAATGATTTCTAGAGAAGAGACTAGGGGAGCTGAATATATTCCTTTTATGATGCCTATTGTAAATAGTTTTCCTGGTATTTTTGGTATATCTTTACAACGTGGAGTATTTGAACAAGGTATAGGAGAAGGGCGTAATATTGACATAGATATAAGTGGTCAAGATATGTCAAAACTAACTGACATTGGTGGAATGTTATTTGGTGCAATTTCACAAGGTCTCAAAGGTGCTCAAGTGCGTCCAGTACCATCTATTGAGCTATTGTTTCCCGAGGCCTTGATTATTCCAGACCGTAACGCTCTTGTAAATGTAGGTATGAATAGTAGAAGTTTTGGTTTTGCTGCAGATGTTCTTCTAGATGGACGTAAAATTAGCGAGTATACACAAGATGGACAAAAGTCTATAGATATGATTTTAAAATCTCAAGACAATTTGATTAACTCACCTGAAGCACTTTATCTTACTCAAATATCAACACCTAATGCAGGTTTAGTCCCTATGTCTGAACTATCTCAATTAACACATACAACGAGCATTACAAAGATACGTCATGTTGATGGTAAAAGAACCATAACTCTTCAGGTGACACCACCAACTACAATGACCTTAGAAGAAAGTGTAGAGATACTCGAAAAAATTGTTAAAGAGACTGTTCCTCCAGCTATGCTTAGAGGTGGAGAAAAAGTAAAACTTGCAGGGAAGGCAGATAAACTAGCTCAGACGATTACTTCTATGAAATGGAATTTAGTGTTTGCACTTGCAATTATTTATCTTTTAATGAGTGCTTTATTTGGAAACTTTATCTATCCACTAGTAATTTTATTTACTGTACCTATGGCGACTGCCGGTGGATTTGTAGGTCTAAAACTGACAAATATGTTTGTAGCACCACAACCTCTTGACATACTTACCATGCTTGGATTTATTATTTTAATTGGAATCGTTGTAAACAATGCCATTTTAATTGTGCATCAGTCATTAAATAACATAAGACATAATGGAATGGAAAATAAAGAAGGAATTATAGAGGCGACAAGCTCGCGTTTAAGACCTATTTTTATGAGTTCTTTAACTTCAGTATTTGGAATGTTGCCATTGGTTTTAATCCCTGGTCCAGGTTCAGAATTTTATAGAGGTTTAGGTTCAGTAATTACGGGAGGACTAGCATTATCAATGCTATTTACTATTTTAGTTACACCTGCACTGATGTACTTAATACTCAGCCTTGAAGGTAAAAAAGAAAAGGATATTTCATGAGAGTAGTTTTAACTTTAGTTTCATCTTATGCACTTGTATTTGGATTGACACTATCCGAGTCCATTGATTTAGCTTTGAAAAATTCTCCAAAAATTTCAATCTCTAAAAGTACTGTTAAGTATCATGAGTATATAAAGGATGCAGCAATAGGTGCTTATCATCCTACCCTTGAAGTTGGATTTAACTGGAAGAAGTTGGAAAACCCGACAACTTTCGCATTTAGTACTAGTTATAATTATAATATAAATCTACAGTACAACTTGTTTAATGGTCTTTCTGACTATTATACGGTTGATTCTAAAGAGTTTGAGTTAGAGTCTTCTAAACTACAGGAGGTAGCTGTAGTAGAGGACTTAAAGCTTTCCGTTATTGTAGCTTATACTAATTACCTCAAAGCAAAAAAGCTCATTAAAACACAAGAAAAACAATTTGTATCACTCGAAAAACAATACGATGATACAAAGGTAAGATACGAGCAGGGTGTAGTAGCTAAAAATGATTTACTTCTCATTGATGTTGAAAAACTAAAAGCTGAGCAAGCACTCATTCAGGGGAAAAGTAATCTAGTAAAAGTAAAGAGCAATTTGGCAAATACTATAGCTCTGAATATTGATACAAATGAGTTAATAGATGATTTTGATGCAAGTGTAAGTGATGTAGAAGACATAACTTCTTTAGAATTAAAAATGATGCAAAACCGTAGTGAAATGAAAGCAATGAAACTTATGAGTAAATCATTCAATGCTCAGAAAAATGCTATTAATGGGAACTATCTACCAAAGGTAAATCTTGAAGCTAGACATCAGATTAATGGCCAAGAGAGAGTATCAGGCGAATCAGTTTTTCAAGCAAAAGATCAAACAAGTTATGGAGTGAATGTTACTTGGAGTTTATATGCTGGAATGAGAAATTCAGCAATGAAAAAAGCTTTACTAGAGCAACAAAATCAATACAACTTTAGCTTACATCAACTCAAGTTAGATCTAAAAAATCAGCTTGTTCAAGCATATGAAAACTATAAAGTTGCTAAAAGTGCAAAGCATGTAGCTGCTCGTGCTAAAAGTAGTGCAGAAGAAAATTATCGAATAACCGCAGATAGATATAGTTATGGAGATGTCCAAACACTAACCCTCTTAGTTTCTCAATCAAACCTAACCCAAGCAGAAAATGAGTATAACAATGTATACTATGATTTATATATCGCATATAAAACATTAAGAAGAATTGTTTCTAATTAATATGCTTTAATAATATAAGGGACGAATATGAAAAAAGTTATTGTTTTACTACTTATAGTACTAAATACTTATGCCTCAACATTTGTTGAAATAGAGAGCAAGTACAATGCTCAGACGACAGTCAATAAAATTAGTACAATGATTGAAGAAAAAAAAGGTTTTTCTATCTTTACTGTTTTTAATCATCAAAAAAATGCGACTTCTGTAGATATGAATCTTCCATTTTCTCAGGTAATAGTTTTTGGAAATCCAAAGGCAGGAACAAAACTCATGCAAGCTGATATTTTAATGGGATATGAACTTCCTATGCGTATCATGGTGTATGAAAAAGATGGCAAGGTGATAGTTGCTTATAGAAAAACACGATACCTTTCTGATAACTATAAGATAAAAAACTCCCCAGTACTTCCTAAAATGAAAAAGATGATGGCGTATTTTACATCGTCAATTAAAAAATAAACCATTAGTTTAAATTGAACAATAAAAATGAATTACATATTATATTATTTGATGGAACGTGTAATTTATGTTCTGCAATTGTAAGGTTTATTTACAGAAGAGACTCTGAGTCTAAGTTTTATTTTGCTTCTCTCGAGTCTAGGGCTGGACAAGATTTACTAAATGAAAATAATCTCTCCACATCTGATTTTGATTCACTTGTTTATTCCAAACGAGGGACAATACATATAAAATCCTCAGCGGCACTGCATATTTTTAAGAATTTAGGTGGATTTTGGAAACTGTTATTTGTATGTATCGTGGTTCCAAGATTTACTAGAGACTTTATTTACGACCTTATTGCAAAAAATCGTTATAAAGTTTTTGGACAGAGTGAAAGCTGCAGTATTTCAAACTTAGACATAAGAAATAGGTTTTTAGACTAAGTTTGAGAACGATGTTCTTCGTAGAAAAATTAGCCTCTTTCTAGAAAAAGTCTATAACCATTCGTCTCGTGAGAAGAAACAACTTGAATTAATCTCCAGCCATCTTTATATAAAGCTGCCAATGTAGTTTTTGAGTTTTGAAGTTGAGATATAACATCTGTTACGCCGTCATTAGCCGCTTGTTTTTTAATGTCCGTTATTTGGATTATTTCAGAATCCTCATTGTATATGACAGCACAAAAATATACTTTTATTTCCATTTTCTAATTCCTTAGTTTAATTAGGGGTTCTTATATGAACAGTCAAGACTGTTTGCTTGAATAATTCTATCTAACTTTACAATAGTTTAAGTTCTTTATATGTGTTAGCTTAAGAAAATTAAGAGATAATAAAGAAAATTTTAAAGGAATCAATATGTACACTGTATATCTTGCGGGTGAAATTCATTCTAACTGGAGAGAAGAAATTATGAGAGGTTGTGAAAATCATGATATTGAATTTCTTATACCTGAACATGATCATGCCAGTAGTGATGACATAGGTAAAGATGTAATAGGAGAACAAAAAAGTAGTTTTTATAACGACCATATAAGTGCGAAAATAAACTCTATGAGAAACCATACTTTCATTAAACAAGCAGATATCCTGGTTGTAAAGTTTGGTCCGAAGTATAAACAATGGAATGCCGCATTTGATGCTGGATACGCTTCGGCATTAGGTAAAAAGGTTATAGTTATTCATCCTGAAGAGTTTATACATGCTCTTAAAGAGATTGATGCTGCTGCATCAGCTGTTGTAAGCTCTGAATCCCAAGTTGTTGATATACTCCACCATTTAGTCAGATAAAAAATGAACATTCAGGTTCAAGGTCCTTTTGCTGCATATACAGGCACACTTAGTGAGACTATAGTATTTGAGTATGATGACTTTTCCAGAGTAAAAAACATAGGTTATGCAGAGACAACAGAAGAAAATAGCTATGATGCAGATGGACTACTTATTAAAAAAGGGAACTTGGAATGTCCCCTATAAAGTAGACAGTTTTATGTATTCAAGTACCTCTCATATTTGGAACACATAGTACTCACATTAGTTTTCCGTGTTCCATAAGGTATTCAAACAAAAACAGTATCAAAATCGGACACTGAATTTGACTGCCAATTTATGAGAAGAATTCCAACTAGAAAAGTCTTTATTTCTCAAAATTTCCGTAAACTCAAAAAAGTGTATTCATAATAGACTTGTATTTGCATGTTGATTCTTGCTTATATTTAGCCACTATATTCGGCACAATTTTAAAAAGTTTAGGTAATTGTTGTTAATGTAGAAAATATCGTACATCAGTATCATGATAATAGACACAAAAATAAAATATTCAAAGAAGTTAGTAAGATAGATAGTTGCTTGTTGAAAATAAGGGAGTCAGCTTTAATTATTGAGTATATTTGTCAAATAATTGATTATAAGGTGATAAATAGATATAATAACTCAGGTCAATATGATAAAAAAAATCAAGAGTAGTATTATGATATATAAACTTAGAAAAATTTGCTTTATGGTTGTTGCTTCTATATTTTACAACTTCAGAACGACATAAAAAATGACAGAAGATAAAGAAAGATGGAACAAGCGCCATGTAGAAAAACCAATGCGTCATAATGTAGAACCGATAATAGAAAAATATATAGGGGCTGCAGATGTTGGTGAAGCATTAGATATAGCATGTGGAGTAGGACGAAACACTCATTTTCTCGCAGAGAAAGGGTTTTTAGTTGATGCTGTTGATATTAGTGACTATGCTCTTTCTCAAATTCAAGATATAAAGGCCATTAAAAAATTTGATGTTGATTTAGATACTTATAATTTAGAGATAAACAAATACGATTTAATCGTGAACATTAACTATTTATCAAGACGCCTTATACCTCAGATGAAAGAAGCTCTTCGTAGTGGTGGAGTTATTATTTTTGAGACTTTTATCATTGCACATGGAGAGTTTACTCAACCAGTAAATCCAGAATTTTTACTTAGAAAAAATGAGTTGCTTCATGCTTTTATTGGACTTGATGTTATTTATTATGAAGAGAGACAAGATGTAAATCTTAGAGGAGAAGCAACAATGGTAGCTTCGCTTGTTGCTAGGAAAGAATAAATTCTCCTCTTTAGTTGTAAATTTTTTTAAACAACTCTGGCATTAAAGCCCTTCAAGTAAAATACGCCAAAGTCTATCAACTTCTTTGTCACTTAAAAAAAGACTTGAATGGTTTTCGTAGAGTGCATTAAGCGCTTCGCGTTTAATGCCTAAAGTATGTGTACAATTATAGTGAGTTGGAAGAAAGGCACGGATGAGTGATACTTCGCCTTGTATCTCCTTAGAACATAAAAAGCAGTACAACTCCTTGTGAAGTCTTCCCTCATGCGCTAAAAGTTTAACATAGGTTTCAATAGCTACACGTTTTGGATTTTGTTTCGCCCATTTATTTGAGGCATTGTCTATTAGGTCAAAGTAAAAAGTTCCAAGATTTTCTGCATCTTTAAGATGACTAAAAAAAAGAGAGAGGAAATCTTGCCATAAACGCAGGAGATGATAGTCGTTTATCCATTTATAACCAATGTGTACAACATCTTTGAGTCTACCAATAGTTGATTTGGCGGAGGGCTCTATTTCATAGTCTATTTTGAAGCCAATATTTATAGTTCCATGGCGTGCTCCATAGAACCTATAAAGGGTTTCCAAGTTGTTTTTTGAAAGAATAGTAACTATAAGATCTTCATCTTTAACTTTGTTAATGTTTATGATAAAACCTTGCATACTGTGAGTATACCAAATTAACCTTGTTTTAATGCTTTATTAGATAGAATTCCATACTCATAATGTCCATAGGATTGAAAATATCCATAGGATAAAAAAATAATTATTTATAATAATCAAGAAGGACTACAATGGCATGCAATTTAGATTTATTAACTTCTTTTAAAGACAACTGTGGATTTGGACTATTAGCTTCAATAGACAATAAACCTACACATAAAAACTTAGAGGATGCAGTAACTTCATTATCAAGAATGATGCATAGAGGGGCTGTAGCAGCAGATGGTAAAACAGGAGATGGTTCAGGTTTATTACTTTCTATGCCAAAATCATTTTTTGAAAAAGAGCTTGCTAGTAATGGTGTTGATATTCCAGAAAAGTATGCTGTAGCTATGGTATTTTCAAATAATGAAAGTGATTTCGATACTATGGAATCTATATGTAAAAATAATGATCTTAAAGTTGTCTATGCAAGAGAAGTACCTGTCAATACTGCCGCACTAGGGGCTCAAGCATTAGAGTCACTTCCAACTATCAAGCAGCTTTTTGTTGTAGCAGATTCCCCAGTTGCAAATGAAAGACTGGATGCACTTGTGTATCTTTCAAGAAAAGAGATAGAAACGAAGCTTCAAGATGATACAACATTTTATATCCCATCATTTTCAACAACTGTTATATCATATAAAGGTCTTGTTATGCCAACACATATCAAAGATTTTTACACAGATTTGGCCTCGGAAGATTTTAAAATATCTTTTTGTTTATTTCACCAAAGATTCTCTACAAATACTTTACCACAATGGAAACTAGCACAACCATTTAGAAGTATTGCCCATAATGGAGAAATCAACTCTGTTACAGCAAATCGATTTAATGTAAAAATGAAGATGGCAGCCGTTAAATCTGGAATATTTTCAGATGAAGAGATGAGTAAACTCACGGATGTTATTCAAGATGGAATGAGTGATTCTGCTAGTTTAGATAACTTTATGGAGTTTTTACAGGTAAATGGAGTGGACTTCTTTAAAGCAGCCCGTTCTCTTATTCCCGCACCTTGGCATAATGACCATGCTATGGATTCAAAACTTAGAGCCTTTTATGAGTATGCAAGTGCTTGTTTTGAGCCATGGGATGGACCAGCGGCAGTAAGTATGACAAATGGAAGATATATCGGATGTGTGATCGATAGAAATGGATTAAGACCAGCTAAATATATCCGTACAACTGACAATAGAATGCTCATCTCATCTGAATATGGTGTACTAGAGTTACCTGAAGAGGAGATTCTTGAGCGAGGTCGACTGCAATCTGGAGAGATGATTGGAATCGACCTTAAATACGGAAAAGTACTTAAAAATGAAGATATCAATAAGCATCTTAAAAGTATGCATAATTATGATAAATGGCTGTCTGAAAATATGTCTTATCTTCAAGAGCATGCAATTACAGCTGATTTTGAAGATTGTAAGTTTAAAGAGAGTGAAATGGAAGCAAAACAGCGATATTTCAACTACACTCAAGAGTTAAATAAACAAGTAATTAGTCCAATGTTAAAAGAGGGCAAAGAGACAACGGGTGCAATGGGTGATGATACACCAATTGCAGCATTCTCGACTGAGCAAAGAAATTTTACAGACTTTTTTAAGCAAAAATTTGCCCAAGTGACAAATCCTCCAATAGACTCAATTCGTGAAAAAATTGTAATGAGTTTAAATACTGGTTTTGGAGAAAAAAGAAATATTCTTGCAGATGATGCAGAACATGGGAAGAGACTTAAGACAGTGCTTCCTGTTATGTCAAAAGAAAAATTTCTAATTTTGCTAGAGTTTGGTGATACAAGCTCTTCAAAATATGATCCAGCATATAAAGTTGGTAAATATGCAACAACATATACTCATGACCTCAGAGGCTCTCTAGATGCTTTAATAGAAAAGATCATAGTAGATGTAAGAGATAATGGTGTAAGAACTATTATTTTGGATGACAGAGAGTTAGATGAAAACAATAAAGTAATCCCAATGCTAATGCTAATTGGTTGTATTAGTCAAAGGCTACTAGATGTAAAACTGAGACATCTTGTAAGTATTGTTGCAGCTACTGGAGAAGTTTATGATCCACATTCAGCTGCTTGTATGATTGCATATGGTGCAGTAGCTATTTTTCCTTATCTTCTATATTATACAGTTAAGCAAATAGCTGAAGGTACAGAGTATGCGGAAGATATGCCTCATAATTTAAGAAGATTTAGAAGAGCTATGGGTGCAGGTCTTTCAAAAATTATGTCTAAAATGGGAATTTCAACTATTTCATCATACAAAAACTCTCGTCTTTTTGATGTGATCGGGCTAAGCGAAGAAATTGTAAATGATTGTTTTGATGGAAGTATTTCGTTGTTAGCAGGGCTCGGTTATGAAGATATTGATGAGAGATTAAATTCTAATCATAAAAGAGCGTTTACCGATAAATTTGAAGGTAAAGACAAAGCACTATACAAAGGTGGATACTACAAGTATAGAAAAGGTGAAGAGTTCCATGATTTATCTAAACCAACAATCGCTGCAATTCAAAATGCTGGGGCATCTGGAAAAAAAGAAGATTGGAATAAATTAAAAGAGTTAGTAAATGGAAGAGATAAGAAATTTATTAGAGATTTCTTTGAACTAAAAAGTGATAGAGAAGCGATTCCAGTTGATGATGTTGAGCCCTTATCGGAAATCTTTAAAAGATTCTCAACAGCGGCTATGTCTATGGGGTCTATTTCACAAGAAGCACATGAAACTTTAGCAGTAGCTATGAATACAATCGGTGGAAAATCAAACTCAGGTGAGGGTGGTGAAGCAAAAGAGAGACTTAAAAGTAATAGAAACTCTAAGATAAAGCAGGTTGCATCAGGTAGATTTGGTGTTACACCGGAGTATTTACAATCTGCCGAGGAAATCCAAATAAAGGTTGCACAAGGTGCTAAACCCGGTGAGGGTGGACAGTTGCCTGGATCAAAGGTTTCTCCACTTATAGCAACACTTAGATTTACAAAACCTGGTGTTACGTTGATTTCACCTCCACCACATCATGATATTTACTCAATTGAGGATTTAGCTCAGCTTATTTATGACCTCAAGCAAGCTAACCCTAGAGCTAAAGTTGCAGTTAAACTTGTATCTTCTGCTGGTGTTGGCACAATCGCCTCTGGTGTTGCTAAAGCATATGCTGATAAGATCATTATTTCAGGTGGGGACGGTGGTACAGGTGCTGCGCCTATTGGATCAGTTAGATTTGCTGGTAACCCTTGGGAACTAGGTCTTTCTGAAGCGCATAACTCTCTTAAAGTAAATAACTTAAGAGGACAAGTTACACTTGAAACTGATGGTGGTTTAAAAACTGGTTTAGATGTTGTTAAAGCTGCTATTTTTGGTGCAGAACAGTATGCATTTGGTACCGGTGCACTTGTAATTGTTGGATGTATCATGCTTAGAGTCTGTCACATGAATACATGTGCTGTTGGTGTTGCTACTCAAGATGAAAAGTTAAGAGAAAAATTCAATGGTAATGTTGATAAGGTTATTAACTACTTCACACTATTAGCTGAGGATGTTAGAGAGATCCTTGCGTCACTTGGATATAAAACTTTAGAAGAGATTGTTGGACAAGATCACCTTCTTAAAGTTATTGATGATGAGTTCGCACAAAAATTTGACTTTGAATCACTAATTTATAGAATAGAGGGTGTTAATACTTGTCAAGTACCGTTTAATGAACCGTACGATCAAAATGAGTATGAAAAAGAGCTTATTAAAGAGTTGCTTCCTACAATTGAAAATCCGGAAAAACCGATTGTATTAGAAAAAGAGATCTCTAACTTAAATAGAAGTTTTGCTACGAGAATTTCAGGTGAGATTGCTTCAAGATATGGAAATGACGGATTACCTGATAACACAATTACATTAAATATGAAAGGTGTAGCAGGACAATCACTTGGTGCATTTATGACTAAGGGAATAAATATCAACATAGACGGTGCAGGTAATGACTACATCGGTAAAGGTATGAACGGTGGAAACATTGTAATTACAGCTGAAAATAGCGGGCAAGAGTTTGCACTTGGTGGAAATACTTGTCTTTACGGTGCAACTGGTGGTTCTCTTTATATCAATGGTCAAGTTGGCGAGAGATTTGCGGTAAGAAACTCTGGTACGACTACTATTGTTGAAGGTACTGGAGATAATACATGTGAATATATGACAGGTGGAATAGTTGTAATCTTAGGTAAAACAGGTGTTAATTTTGGTGCCGGTATGACTGGTGGTAAAGCATTTGTTTATGATGAAGATAGAACATTCTACGAAAAGATAAATACGGAGCTTGTAGAAGCAATTAGAATTGATAATGATGAGTTTGATGCAGATATGTTTGAGCTTAAAAATCTTCTCAAAGAC
The DNA here is from genome assembly GCF_018698455.1 of Sulfurimonas sp. GTDB lineage: Bacteria > Campylobacterota > Campylobacteria > Campylobacterales > Sulfurimonadaceae > Sulfurimonas. The sequence goes on from NZ_JABIOQ010000054.1 coordinate 29,739, forward strand.
TATGTTCTTAAAACTGGAAGTCAAAAAGCACAAGATATTTTACATAGCTTTAGAAGTGAAGTTAGAAAAATATGGATGGTAATTCCAAGAGGTGCTCGGCCTACATTAGAGGCTAGTAAAAGAGGGGAATAGTAAAAAATGCTATTTGTATTTTAAAAGCTCAAATGAAGATGCAGTTATAATATCAAATGTCATTAGGGTTAATAATAGTTTAGGGCTTCGCTTGATGGTTGTAAAGCTGTACGAAGTATATAGGAATCTCTACTAAAATAAAATTTGGAAAAATTATGTATAAAAAAATAGTACTAATAACAATTGTCTTAAGTATAAATCTATCTGCAAAGAATGATGAAATAGCTAGCTGCTCATCATTTGCAAATATAGAAAGTAAAAAGTCATCCCTTGAAAAATGTGTCAGTTGCATTAATAATTTAAGTGTAGTAGTCGGTTCAACAGAAGAAAAAATAGATAACTTAATCGATGAATGTTTAAAAGGTGTATCTCTTTTGCGAACAGCAAAAGATCACAAGTGACTTTAGTGCTGACTTAGTAGTAATGGCTGTGTTTAATGGTCATGCTACAATATATCTGAATCTCTACTAAAATGAAAAAATATATGTTATCCATATTCTGTAACTAACCACCCTCTTTAAAAGAGAGCACTTTCCTGTGTTCTTGATAACCTTGGTTGCTCGTGATTTATCTGAAACTATCAAAGTCTTACTCTCTTCTGAAAAGTCTAATGCCAATGTTTAGAGCCATTTGCCTTACAGCTTATCTCATCCATACCTATTAGAGGAGCTTTTCCAAGTACTACTGTGATTTTAGTTTTACTTTTGGATATAGAGAAGATAAGAAATACTCAAAAAAGTAAAACAAAAATTCAATAGAATAAGTATAAATTAGATATAATAAGAGCTATTATATAATTTAAGGATTTTTTTTGAACCTATTTGACCTCTTTCATAAAACTTTTGATAATAAACAGCCAGTAAAGGCAGAAGCATCTTCACATTGGATTAAATGTAAGTCTTGTTCTTCTACAATGTATTATAGAGAAGTTGAGAACCAAAATTATGTTTGTCCTAAATGTGGATATCATATTCGTATTGGTGTGAAAGAACGTATAGCACTTTTAGCAGATGAGGGCACATTTGTTGAGTTTGATGATACTCTAGAACCACTAGATCCATTAAAGTTTGTAGATAAAAAACCATACACACAAAGAATAGAAGAAGGGTTTGCTAAAACAGGGCATAAGTCTTCAGTAGTTAGTGGCTCTATTGTTATGAATGGAGTATCTGCACAAGTTGTTATTTTTGATTTTGCATTTATGGGTGGTTCTTTAGGCTCTGTTGAAGGTGAAAAGATAGTACGTGCCGTGAACCGTGCTGTAGAAAACCGTGAAGGTCTTGTTATCCTTTCTGCTTCTGGTGGAGCTAGAATGCAAGAGTCTACATTTTCACTTTTACAAATGAGTAAAACTTCAGCTGCTTTAGCAAAACTTGCAAAACACAAACTTCCATATATCTCAGTATTAACTGATCCAACAATGGGTGGAGTCTCCGCTTCATTTGCAACCCTTGGAGACATTATCATCGCTGAACCAGGTTCTCTTATCGGATTTGCTGGACAGCGTGTTATAGAACAGACGATAGGCTCTGCTCTTCCTGATGGTTTTCAACGTGCAGAGTTCTTACTTGAAAAAGGTTCTATTGATATGATCGTTAATAGAAATAATCTTAAAAAAACTCTTGCAGATATGCTTACTCTTTTAAAAGTTTAGTATGAAACTATATGCTCTTTGCGATCAAGATATGCTGGACACTAAGGGTGTTACTCTTGAAGAATTTGTAGAGATAGCTAAATTACATAATGCAGAAATAATTCAATATAGAAGTAAAAATTCTGATGTCTCTTTTATTAAACAACAACTCATCAGAATTCGAAAAATATATGAGGGTTTTTTAATAGTTAATGATGCATATGAGCTTATAGAATATTGTGATGGGGTTCATATGGGACAGGGGGATTTAGCTCTTGTAGATGAAGATATTACTAAAGCTATTAGAATACTCCGAAGTGTAGTCTCTGAAGATAAAATTTTAGGTATTTCAACTCATAACGAAGAAGAAGTGGCTCAAGCAAATAGCCTTGATATTAACTATATTGGATTAGGTGCATTTAGAGACACTACAACAAAGCATGATATAACAGGTACACTAGGAGACTCACTTGATAAGATTGCCTCTAAATCAAAGCATCTCGTTGGTGCTATTGGTGGAGTAACATTAGAAGACGACTTTGAACATGTAACATATCGAGTAATTGGAAGTGGACTTCTTAAGTGAAACTAGAACTTGTAAGTATCGCTAAAAAAGAGAAGAGTATTTACGATCCTCTCTATAAAGAGCTTATAAAAATGATTTCTCGGTTTGCAAAAGTAGAAGATATTGAAATCTTTACTAAAGATGTAACAAAAGCACACACTGTCTCCCCAAGTGCCTCTCAGAAGGCATATACAAAGGTATTGGAGCCCCATATAGGAAGTTCTTATACTGTATTATTGCACCCTGATGGTAAAATTGTTGACAGTTATGAATTTAGTAAGCTTTTAAATGATAAAATGTCAATTAAATTTTTTATAGGTGGAGCTTATGGATTTGAGGATGACTTTTTGAAAAAAAGTGATGCTGTAATAAGTCTTGGAAAAATTACTATGAGTCATAAAATCGCTAAAGCTGTATTGCTAGAACAGATTTATAGAGGTTTTTCTATTTTAAGTAACCATCCATATCATAAGTAAAGGGATACACAAGTGCAAACAAGTGAGTTAAATTATTTTAAAGAGCTACTAGAAAGTCGTAAAGTACAAATAAAGAAAAATATTAATGGTGTAAATGCTGAGTTAAGTCAATTAAATTCTTTAGAGTTGAATGATGAGGGTGATCATGCATCAGTTAATAACAATGCAATGATTGAAAGTGCAATTGTTATTCAGCAAACACAAGAATTATCAGAAATTGAAGTTACATTAGGTAAAATAGAAAATCTAAGCTACGGAATCTGTGAAATGTGCGAAGATGATATAGGTTTTCAGAGATTAAAAGTAAAACCGCATGCAATTTATTGTATTGATTGTAGAGAGATAATAGAAAAAACTTAATAAAGGATTATCATGTATATCAAAAGATATTCAATAGCCTCTTTTTTATTGATGGCACTAATCGGTTCGTTCGTTTATATGTATATAACACAAGAGAGTATCGCATTAGAACTATTTAGTATTTCCATGCCACCTCTTCCTGTAGCATTTTTAGTCTTATTACCTCTGCTTGTTTTATATATAGCGAGTCTCTTGCATATGTTATTTTATTCTTTTCTTAGTAGTTTGAATCTTCGTAAATCTGAAAAAGATTATGAGAAAATTATAAATGCCATAGTCGATACATATCTTAGTAAGAGTGGTAGAAAATATAGCTTTAAAACACCAGAGTATAAATTAATGGGAATGCTTTTAGAAAATATTAAAATTTTCCCTACTGCAGATTTAGAAACAACAAATAATACTAAAATTGACACTGTATTAAAAGCCATTGATGGAATAAAAAATGGCGAGATTGTCGACTTAAAGCCTTATAACCTTCTTACAACAAATGACTTAGTTATTCAAAATGAAAGAAATAGATATAAAAAAGAAGAACTTACTGCTGAAATAATACTCCTAAATGCTAGTAAGTATGCAACTGTTCTAAGAGAAGAAGTTTATGTTGATTTTGTTAGAACAGCTTCTCTTCCAATGATTGAAAAGTATAATGAGGTACTTACAAAAGAGTCTTTAAGCACCATCTTGTCTCGTGTTAATGCAGATGAAAATACTTTAGAAATTTCAAATGATGTACTCATTGTACTTCTTAGAAAACTAGACTTGACTAAAGAAGACCTAATTCAACTCTCAGCTACTATTTCTCGTGGTGGCATGATTCCAGAACAGAGAATGAAATTATTTGAACTTTTCAGTGAAGAAAATGATGATGCTATGGATGCTTACCTTTATACACTTTTTGATTTAGAGATGCTCTCGTTAGCTGATGATATACTTGATATCTCGCAAACTGAAGAGTATCAAAATTTTAAAGCATACCGAGCGCTTAAAGAAGCAAATAAAAACTTTAATATAGAATTGTTTATTTAATATTATGATAGAAAACCTCTCTTTTGAAAAACCAATCTATGTTTTAGCACCACTCGCCGGCTTTACAGATTTACCTTTTAGAAGTGTCGTTAAAAAATTTGGTGCGGATTTGACGGTAAGTGAAATGCTTAGTTCAAATGCTCTTGCCCATGGCTCTAAAAAAACTCTCCATATGCTACTAAAATCGAATAATGAAGATCCTTATTCTGTACAGATTTCTGCTTCAGAGGTTGATATGGCTAAACGTGCTGTTGAGATTTTAAATGAACGCGAAGGAATAGACGTTATAGACCTTAATTGTGGTTGTCCTGTACCAAAAGTAGTTGGACATGGTAGCGGAAGTTCTCTTCTGCTAAATTTACCTCTCATGAGTGATATCATAAAGGGTATAAAAGATACTTCAAATAAAAGCTTAACATCTGTGAAAATGAGACTTGGCTTTGAAGATAAAAATCATGTTGAAATAGCAAAAATGATAGAAGGAAGCGGTGCTGATTTTTTAGCAGTTCATGGACGTACTCGAACTGGAAAGTTTAAGGCAGCTGTTGATTATGATGCTATAAGAGAGATAAAAGAAGCTGTGAATATACCTGTTATAGCAAATGGAGATATAGATTCTTATGATAAGGCAAAATGGGTTTTAGAGCATACTGGGGCTGATGGTTTAATGATAGGCCGTGGTGCCGTTGGTTCTCCATGGATATTTCATCAGCTTCGTACCGGTATCCAAGAGATAGATCCAAAATTAAAACATGAGATTATTATGGAACACTTTGATAAAATGATAGAGTTTTATGGCTCTTTTGGTGTACCTATGTTTAGAAAACATACACATACATATTCTAAAGGTTATAGAGGAGCTTCAGTGCTTAGAAATGAGGTTAATAATATCACAGATATACAAGAGTATAGAGATAGACTTGACACATTCTTTAGTAATGGAGAAATGGCTTGAACATGTTAGGCATTAGTAAATCAATCAAAGACCTAGACCCCGTTGATATAAAAGATAATCTTTTATACTATGATTATAATACAAAACACCTTCTCTCTTTAATAGCCAAAGGCTTAGAAGTAGATGATCCAGCATATATGAGTTCTTATCGTTCTTTTGAGGGTGAAGTATTTGAAAATTTTGTTTATGAAAAACTTCTACGCTATGCACAACAAAATGACTATATAGATAAGTTTGTACTGAAGGGTTTTCATCAGAATAGACATAAAGCTTATGCAAATACACTTTCTATTAGCGAAAAAGAACAGATAGTTTATAGAACTAAAAGTAGAGAAATTAGCGAGTTTGATGCAATGTTTGTTACTACAGAGAATGAACTTTATTTTGTAGAAATGACACTTGTAAAGTCAGTTCTAAAGCTTAGACGTCGACTAAGAAAGAAAAAAGCACTTTTAGAAATAATATTTCCTCATTATGAGATTAAAGCACTTATCATTTTAAATGAAGGTGCAACTGGTCACAAACAGTTTCCAGACTACTGTAAAGTGTGGTTTACTAAAGAATTTTCAGCAGGGAATGTCTTAGAATACCTTACTTCAAAGAATAAACCAAAAATTCAAGCAAAAGAGATTATTAAAACTGGCGGTATGATAGAAGCACATATTCTTAAGCTTCATAATTTCAGATATTATAATACCATGTCATGGATAACTAAGACAATTAGAAGTAGTAAAAAGCATATCATTGATATGAACTTCTTAATGAGCTTCAAAGTGCAAAGGTATCATGACCTTTACAATAAGTTTTATATAGGCTATTTAAGTATAGAAGATGCTCAAAAACTACTAAACTTACAAGGTGAGTATAAAGATGACCAGAGAGTTGTTGTATCTCTCGAGAAGAAACATTCTGATGAGATTATACTGACATATTATATTCAGACAACAAGAAAAACTCTTTATCTTTACACTTTTGATGAGTCAGGGAAGGTGACAAAAGAGAAAAAGGATCCTTACGGTATAACTGTAACGGAAGTTTTCCACTCTAATAAGCAGATGGATGAGAGTTATATATTAGATCTTGATCAGATAAAAGTTATTAAAAAACTTTTAAGAGATAGATTCGTTACTATAAATGAGTGATGCCGCTTTTTCTTTGTAAGCTTGAAGAGGTTCTTTTCTAGAGCCCTCTGAATAGTTACTTCCCAAAAAGTCTTCTAGTTCTTGATTCCTACTTTGTAAAACACTTTCAAATTCCTCTTGATTACTAGGTTTATTGTCAGTAAATTTGTCGAGTAAAATGTTACTATTTCCCATGAGAACCAAATAACTCTCTACACCAAAATCTAGCATTACAACACTATTCTTATCATTTATTAATTTTTGAAATCTAATAGAAACATCTCTATAATCAGTTTTTTGAGCTTGTATGTCATTTACTTGATCTGTAGATTTAAATAGCCAAGAGTTTTTTGCTTGCCTTGATTTTTTAGGCTGTTGTCCTTGAATTTTATTTTTTAAAATCATAAGTATAATAATACCTAGAATTAAGATACCAACAACTATATAATAGCTTGAAGACATATCACTATTCTTTTTAGTAGGAAGTGCCGAAAAAGGATTTTGTTGGGTAACTAACTGCTTATTTATCATTGGTGCTTGAGTTACTTTACTAGTAAATCTTAGTCTCAATCCATATGCATCAGTTGTTTTGGAAGCTATAAGTCTAACTGATGGAGAGACAAGAGCCACTAGCTGCGTTTGCCCTTTGAGCTTTGTTATTGCAAGTGACTGAAGATAGGGGGAAGATACTTTTTTTATTTTGGATGATTCTATAGAAGCATCCCTAAGCTTTATAATAATTTTTGAGTTACTTATACTCTGTTTGATATTTCCGTGATATGGAGTATCAAAGGTAATCATGACATCGGCTCTATCTGTTCTCTCATAAATGTTATAACTAAGTATTTTTGATGAAAAAAGTGAAAGTGGAAGAAGCAGTAGTAGTAAAAAGTATTTAATCATAGTTTTTCTTTTGAGAGGTGGTATAAAACAGCACTAGAATCTAAAACTTCATTAATACGAATGGCAAGATTCTTTTCATAAACCATAACCTCACCCTTACCTAGTATACGGCCATTTACATAAGACTCAACACTTTCACCTGCTGGTTTTTTAAGATCAATAATAGAGCCTTGGTCTAGTTTTAGAATTTCACCTAGTGTGAGTTTTGTTTCGCCTAAATCGGCAACAAACTCTACTTGCATATCTAAAACACCAGAATAGTCCATCCAAGAGAGTTCTTCTTCGTTATAGTTATGATTTTCTAAAAAATTATGTTTTAGCTTCTTAGCCATTTATTTCCTTAATTGCGATAGTTAATTCATCGTTTTGAATTTTTATAGTTTTGAAGTCTTGACAAGTTATATCAAAGTCACCAATCTTTTCAAAATTTGGAATACCCATTGTATAAGGATTTTCGGCTTGAGCTTCAGATATAAGCTTAGCACTGCCAATAATCATATTTGCTGTTTCTAATGCCATGTCTATGAGTGTTGCTTTATCACTCTTATCTTCTTCGAGAAAAATTGTTGAGATTCTTTGTATAAAGTTTTGATCATAGGCAATATAGACTCGGTATTTTATGTTATCTGCAGTTTGAATATCTACGTAAGCAATAAATGTGCTCTTTTTACAAATTTCGTTAGAAATTTCAAATTCTTCTCTTATTTGATGAGTACAAAAATTCTTTAGAGCCTCTTCTATAGTGTCTATCATGGTATACCTTTTATTGATTAGGAATAATTATACTTTAATGAAACACAAAGTAAAATTAAATGTACCCTTATATCTATTGTGAAGTCTTATTCGAGTATACTTCGCAAAATATTTATGGATAGTTATGTTTGAATTAATTTTAATTGGTATTTCTGTTGGAGTGTTATCCGGTTTTTTCGGTATCGGAGGAGGAACGATTTTAGTTCCTTTACTTTTGTTTTTAGACTATCAAACAAAAGATGCCATTGGCATTGCAATTGTACAGATGGTCTTTAGTTCTATCTATGGAAGTTACTTAAATTCTAAAAAGGGCACTTTAGATATGCCTATGGTGTTAAATATTGCTATTGGAGGGTTTATCGGTGCACTCTTAAGTGGTACGATTACCTCTGCTGTTAGTACACAAGCACTTGAACTTGTATTTTTAAGCTTTGCAACTTTTGCACTATTAAAGCTATTTTTCAAAACGCAGGAACATGAACAGGTAAAAGAGATACATGGTATGGCTCTTTTTATTATAGGTTTTTTATTAGGTGCTTTAAGTATGACTATTGGCGTTGGTGGGAGTATCTTACTTATTCCTATTTTAGTCGGTTACTTACATGTACCACTAAAAAAAGCAATTTCTGCTGGTTTATTTTTTGTAGTTTTTTCATCTATTTCAGGATTTATTTCTCACTCTTTAGCGGGAAATATTATGTACGAAGATGGTGTGATTGTTGGTTTGGCTTCTTTACTTGGTGTTTATGTAGGAATAGCCTTAAAAGATACTGTAAACACGATGCTACAAAAAAATTTACTTGTAGTTTTTTACTTGTGCGTGGTAGTCTATCTAGTACAGAGAATATTTATATAAATAGGATGAAATAATTTGAAAAAAAATGATGTTATCACCATAACAGGTGCAAGAGAAAATAATTTAAAAAATATAAATTTAGTTATACCAAAAAATGAATTAGTTGTAATGACTGGAATCAGTGGAAGTGGAAAGTCTACTCTCGCTTTTGACACTCTTTATGCTGAGGGACAACGTCGTTATATGGAGTCACTTTCTTCTTATGCAAGACAGTTCCTTGACCGTGTTGGAAAGCCTGATGTTGACAAGATAGAAGGACTTACTCCTGCTATTGCAATTGACCAGAAAACAACTTCAAAAAACCCTCGTTCAACAGTTGGGACGATTACTGAAATTTATGATTATTTTAGACTTTTATATGCTCGTGTCGGTGTACAGCATTGTCATAAATGTCAAAAAGTTATCTCTCAAATGTCTGCTTCAGACATTATTAACGAAGTTCATAAACTTCCTGCAAATGCAAAACTTGTTCTCTTGGCCCCTCTTGTTCGTGAGAAAAAAGGTTCTTATGCAGAGATGATTGAGTCTTTAGTTCAAAAGGGCTATCTTCGTGCTCAGATAGATGGAATAATGGTACGTCTTGATGAGGAAATAGAACTCTCAAAAACTAAAAAACACACTATTAAAGTTGTCATCGATAGAGTTGTTGTAAAGCCTGAAAATAAAGAGAGAATAGCTGCCGATGTTGAAAAAGCACTTAAAGAATCTTATGGCGAACTAGAAATAGAAATACTAAATCATGAAGAACTTGATTGTGTGGCACATATGCACTACTCAGAGCATAATGCTTGTTTTGACTGTAAAATCAGTTTTGATCCACTAGAACCTCTCTCATTCTCGTTTAACTCACCAAAAGGTGCATGTTCAGAATGTGATGGTTTAGGACTGCGTTACGCATTAGACCAAGAAAAAATCATTGATGGAGATTTGAGTATTGAAAAGGGAGCCGTTAAGATTGTTTATGGTTTTAACAAGGGCTATTACTTTACATTTTTAAAGGGATTTTGTGCACATAATGACATAGATATAACAGTGCCATATTCAGAATTAGAAGAGTACCAGAAAAAAGCAATACTTCATGGAAACATAGAAGAAGTGACATTCCTTTGGAAAAACCATGAAGTCAAACGCCTCTTCCCTGGAATAATTCGTATAGCTTATGACATGTTTAAAGATGAAAAAGAGTTAGCTGACTACATGAGTGAGAAAGTGTGTAGCATTTGTGATTCTAATCGTCTTAAACACGAGTCTTTAGCTGTGAGAGTTGCAGACAAGGGAATAGCAGACTTACTTAAAATGCCAATCGGTGAAACGTATGAATGGTTCGCTGATAAAACAAATTTTGAATATATGGATGCACAAGATGAACAGATTTCAGCACCAATCTTAAATGAGATTCGAGAGCGTTTATACTTTTTGTTTGATGTTGGTTTAAGCTACATTACACTTGGACGTGATGCAAGAAGTATTTCAGGTGGAGAAGCACAACGCATACGAATCGCTTCACAGATAGGAAGTGGTTTAACTGGTGTTTTATATGTGCTAGATGAACCAAGTATTGGACTTCATGAAAGAGATACTCAAAAACTCATTAGAACACTGCGCTCACTTCAAGAGAAGGGAAATAGTGTTATAGTTGTTGAGCATGACAAAGAAACTATTGAAAATGCTGACTTTATTATTGACATTGGTGAAGGTGCTGGAAAGTATGGTGGTAATGTTGTTTTTAGTGGAACGTTAGAGAAGCTTAAAAAAGCAAAAACTCTTACGGCTGACTACTTATATGGCCGTAAAAAAATAGAATACTTTTATAGACGCTCCCAAGATAAATATATAGAAATTAAAAATGTCACACTTAACAACATACAAAATCTTAGTGCTAAAATTCCTCTAAACAACTTTGTATGTATTACAGGAGTAAGTGGAAGTGGTAAAAGTTCTCTTATGCTTCAAACACTACTTCCAACGGCACGTGAACTTCTCAACCATGCAAGAAAAGTAAACAAAGTAGCTGGTGTAGAAATAACTGGTTTAGAACATGTAGACAAGGTTATCTATCTTGACCAAAGCCCAATAGGCCGAACACCGCGTTCAAATCCTGCAACATACACAGGTGTTATGGATGAGATAAGAAATCTTTTTTCTCAAACAAAAGAGTCTCAGATACGAGGTTATACGACGTCGCGTTTTAGTTTTAACGTTAAAGGTGGTCGTTGTGAGAAGTGTCAAGGAGAAGGTCAAAACAAGATAGAAATGCACTTTCTTCCAGACATCATGGTTAAATGTGACTCTTGTAATGGTACTCGTTATAATAACCAGACCTTAGAAGTTTTATACAAGGGAAAAACAATAGCAGATGTTCTTTCTATGAGTGTTAATGAAGCTTATGTTTTCTTTGAGCCAATTCCGAAGATAAACTTGAAAATGAAAACACTTGTTGATGTTGGTTTAGGGTATATCACTTTAGGGCAAAATGCAGTGACACTTTCAGGTGGAGAGGCACAGCGTATCAAACTTTCTAAAGAGCTAAGTCGTAAAGACACTGGTAAAACACTCTATATCTTAGATGAGCCTACAACGGGACTTCACTTTGCAGATGTAGACAGACTTACAAAGGTACTTCACCAGTTTGTTGAACTTGGAAATTCTATGCTTATCATCGAGCATAATCTTGACATGATTAAAAATGCTGACTATGTTATAGACATGGGACCAGAAGGTGGTGCTGGTGGTGGACTTATCATAGCAGAGGGAAGTCCAGAAGAACTTGCGAGTACTTATAAAGAGACAGGCTCATTTACTGGAGAGTATCTAGAAAAAGAGTTAGCACTACATAATAAAGACTAATTTTTGAAAATCAAGCATATGCAAAAGGTATACATAGAACTCACATCTAAGTGCGGACTCTCTTGTGACTTTTGTCCATCTGCTAGTAGAGTTTTAAGTGACATGGATATAGAACTGTTTACAAAGATAAATACAGAGATAAAAGCTTTTACCAATGATGTGGCCTATCATGTCGTTGGTGATCCATTAATAGTTGATAACCTCAAAGAGTATTTAGACATAAGCCATAGTGTTGGGCTTAATGTTCATATTACAACGGCTGGTTACTACTTAAAACCTTCTCATTCCGATGTCCTCAACCATCCGGTAATCAAACAAATAAACTTCTCACTTAATAGTTACAGGGGCAATAAACTTCCTATATCTTTAGATGAGTACCTAGGAAAAATAGCAGAGTTTACACTCGCATTCCGTAAAAATAATACTAAATCATTTATAAACTATAGACTATGGAATAAAGAAGAAGACAATTCTCAACAAGATTATAATACTCAGGTTATTCAAACTATGTTTGAAAAACTGGGTGCTGAAATTCCAAGTGATATGGATATGCAGAGTAAAAAACTTCGAGTAATATCTAAGGTACTTTTTAACTATGACAATCTTTTTGAATGGCCATCACTCCAGGCTGACTTTGTAGGCGATAAGGGACATTGTCATGGACTTAGCTCTCAAATGGCCATACTGAGTACAGGAAATGTTATAGAAGAACTTTGTAAACACTGTTCTTATCGTCAAAAGTTTAATTAAAGGTAAATAATGAAAGAAATAATTGGTATGTTCTTATTAATAGTGGGTCTCTTCTCAGGTTGTTCTAAAATTAGTGATGAAGATTTACTTAAAGCTAGAAAAGCTGTGAAAAATGGTGCGTTAATAGTTGATGTAAGAACACCCAAAGAGTTTAGAGTTAAACATATATCAGGTTCTATTAACTTACCAATAAAAAATATTATGAAGGGTAAAATACCATTACCTAAAAATAAAGAAATCGTTGTTTATTGCAGAACAGGGAGTAGAAGTAGTGTCAGTGCCAAAGTTCTAAGAGAACGAGGATGGAGTGTTTATGATGTTGCTACTCAATCAGAATGGGAAAGAAAGATTCAACAAAAGAACTAAAATATTGTTACAATTAATCAAGGAAAGAAAATGCAAATAGTTACGAAAGAATTCTTAGAATTAGGTGTAAAGACGGATACTGATATAAATGACTCTCAGCTGATTTTACTTGATATAGATGAGAATGAAAAGGCTCAATGGGTAGAAATGGCACTTGGCAAACAACTTTCAGATGCAAGAGCGGAACTTTTTGTCTTGATTGGTGGCATAAAAGCGAAAGTGGCTCGTGATAGAATCATCAAAAACTATAAGGCATTACAAAAGTTTCGTCTAGGCCAACATCCGTTAGACCAAGTGAGGCTTAAAAGCCGAATCGGTAAAGAAGACATGAGTATAGTAGAACAAACTGAGAAAGAAATACAGATCACTACAAGTGCTCCTAGTACTAATGGCGATGTTACCATATACTGTGATGGTGGTTGTACTCCAAATCCTGGAAAAGCTGGTTCGGGAGTTGCTGTTTACAGAAGAGGGGAACTCTCTGAACTCTGGTATGGACTTTATGAAACTATGGGAACAAACAACACCGCTGAACTTGGTGCTCTTTATCAGTCTCTACTTTTAGCGCAAAAAGAGCTTATAAATGGAAATACGGTTAAGATAAAGTGTGACTCAATGTACTCGATAAACTGCATACAAACTTGGGCTATTTCATGGGAAAAGAAGAACTGGACTAAAAAGGGTGGTGCGATTAAAAATCTTGACATAATAAAAGAAGCTTACTATCTCTACAACGACATCAAACAAGATGTAAAACTCTCACACATAAAAGCCCATGCAGGGTTTGAAGGTAACGAGTTAGCGGATAGAATGACAATGTATACCATACAAGAGAAAAGTGAAGCATTTGTGAAATACACAAAAAAGATAGATGTTGCTGCGATATTAAAAATGAGAGCAGGATAAGATGATATCTTCTAAGTACCTCTCACTAGTGCAATCTTTTTTACTCTCTGGTTTTATGAGTTTCATCATGTCGGGGATAATTACTTTTATAAACTTGGGACTTATAGATGGTTTTATCCTAATATGGCTTCGTGCTTGGATATTTGCTTTTGCCATCGCACTTCCAACGATTTTACTTGTTTTTCCTATTTCAAGAAAAATTGCAATGAAGATAGCATCCAAAGATTTAATATGACATATAAAATAGCAACAGTAGAAGATATACCGAGTGTTTTAGAATTGCACTCTAAGTACCAAGTAAACACTATAAAAGAAGAAGAAAAAAAAGATGGTTTTGTGACGACTGCGTTTAGCGCACAAGAACTAGAAGAATTGATTACTACAGAGCAAGGTCTTTTCATAGGTGTACAAAATGAAAAGGTTATGGCTTATGTGATGGCTGCATCATGGCAGTTTTGGTCTAGATGGCCAATGTTTGCACACATGATAAAAGATTTACATAATCTAACTTACTTAGGTCAAACACTAAGTGTAGAGAACTCTTACCAATACGGACCTATCTGCATAGATAAAAGTGTTAGAGGGACTGAGGTGTTACCTGAAATATTTGATTTTACAAGAGAAGAGATGTCTAAACGTTATCCAATTCTTGTAACCTTTGTAAACAAGATAAACCCTCGCTCGTACGAAGCCCATAAACGAAAACTGGGACTCGAAGTGATACAAGAGTTTGAGTTTAATGGCAACTACTATTATGAGATGGTTTATGACACTTCTAAAACATTAAAAGCATAGTGCAATTTAATTTCAAGTAGTTAGTCAAGTTTATTAGCTGTCAAGAATTTGTGAAATATATTATTCTATTTATATAAATCAACCACCTACATTGACATATATTGCCCTAAAATAAGAATGCTCCGCCATATAAAACTTTCCATCTTTGGCTTCAGCAATAACAATGACTTTACTATTGTTACCGTATAGCACTTTAAGCTCAAGAGTATCCACTATACAAAAAGATAAGTTTTAATATAAAGTCCTAGACTAAAGACTATTGAATCTCGCTAATAGCCTTTAGTAAACCATCTTTATAGTCACTTTCTCCAAGTTCACTTATCTTTGCCTTGTAGTCGTTTATAAGAGACATAAACTCATCTCCATTAGCTAGCTCTTGTTGCTCGCGTTTATGTTCATAGTAATAACATAAGTCTGCTAACCACTTAGATATTTTCATATAACCTTTGTCAAAGTCATTTGGTTTCTTTGCAAATCTATATGTTGCTGATTGTTGATAGAGTGCTGCGTTTAGTTTATTAAAATCCATAGTGTAAGATTAGCTTGTTTTAGAGAGTAGGGTTAAAAATATGACAGATTGAAAAGAAACACTAGAAACCTAGCGAATCTTTCGAATAAAGACAACTTTTAAGTAGTCTCCCTCTTTGAACTTCTCTAGGACTTTGAAGTCCTTTGGCAGAGTGAAACTCTCTTCGACTTTGAACTTTCCCTTTAACTCTCTAAACGCTTTAGATATAAAATCTCTAAAAGTCATCATGCTAAAGTTTGCAGAGTTCGTTGAAGCGACGATTATTCCGTTTGTATTGGTTATTTGAATGACTTCTTTTAGTAAGTTGACATAGTCCTTACTCGCACTAAATGTGTGCTTTTTACTTCTTGCAAAACTCGGAGGGTCAACTACGACCATGTCGAAGAGTAGCTTTTTACGAACGGCATACTTGAAGTAGTTAAAAACGTCTTCGACTATGATGTCTTGCTTTTGCACATCAATGGCGTTTACATTGAACTGTTCTTGTGTTTTTACTAGACTGCGTTTGGCTAAGTCTACGCTTGTAGTCTTTTTAGCCCCACCAACAGCTGCGAAAACTGAAAATGCACCAGTATATGAAAAAGTGTTTAAAACAGTTTTACCTTTAGCATATTTGTCTCTAATGGCCGCTCTTACATCTCGTTGGTCTAAAAACACTCCAACCATCGCACCATCATCCAAATATATGGCAAAGTTAACTCCATTCTCTTTAACAATTATTGGTGCATCTGCCTCTTTTCCAAATAAAAAATCATTGTCATCATCAAGGTATTTTCCTTTTCCATCAAAACGTTTTTTCTGGTAAATACCTTTGTACTCAACACTCTGTTTTAATGCTTCAAGAATAATATCTTTGAGCGCATAAATACCAAGGCTATACCAAGTAAGCATATAAAAACCATCAAAGTAGTCTATGGTTAAACCGCCAAGACCATCTCCTTCACCATTTAAAACTCTAAACGCGGTAGTAGACTCATTTTTATAAAACTCTTCTCTATAGGCAACTGCTGCTTTGATTTTTTTGACAAAGAAGTCTATGTCTATGGAATCGTTCTTGTGTTGAGTAAGTACCCAGCCATAGCCTTTGTTCTGAATTCCATGATAGCCTTTTACTATAAATCTATTTTTCTCATCGACAAGGTTTATAACGGTTCCTTCTTCGGGCAATTGCTCTAAGTTAGTTATAGACTTTTTGGAAATAAGCGGATAACCATTAGTATAGGCATCAATATAGTCAGGTTTTATAGTTAAAGTTTTTTCAATTTTATAAATAGACTATCCTCTAGATTCTTTTTTAGCTTTTTTGTCTTCTCTTTTTTCTTTTAAAGTTTTAGTAGGTGCTTTTTTGCAGATTTTTGAACGTCTTTACCTTTCGCCATAATGATCTCCTTCATATGATTTTAGTTTATAGATTCATTGTATCGTAATTTTGATATATACTTATTGAGTTGGGGTTTTATCGGATTTAAAACTTAAGTAATTTTGTCTGTATTAATTTATAATATAAATATTTAATTTAATATGATAAAATTCCAATTATGAAATTAAATGTACTGTTATCTATCTTTTTTATAATTGTTACAACTTTATCAGCTGCTCATGAAGTAGAACATATTATGCTTGATGATGATTCATCATGTTTAGTCTGTAATGTAAACAATAATTTAATATCAGCTGATGTCATTGATATATCTCAACTTGTCGAGATTATCCATTTTGAAAAAATTTCACAAAACAACTTCATTTCCACTCTTCATATAAAAGATAGAAACAACCAAAACCGTGCTCCACCTTCAGTATCCTAACTGCCCAATAATAAAACAAAAAACTTTATAAAAACAAAATATTATTATTAAACAGGATATACAACTATGAAAAAAATAAATAAGATACTATTATCAAGTGCACTATGTGCAAGTTTCGCTTATGGCGATGTAGCTACATTACTACCGGCTGAAAAAAGAACCTTTGATCAATCACAATATGTTCCAGACATCTCTGCAATTCTAGATTTCTCATTTGTAAATAACAGTGTGAAAAATGATGAAATCGGACATTTAGAACTTCCAGGTATTGCTCACGGACTTTTAGGTGAACACACTGATGGGGATACGACTCATGCGACTTACAATGCAAAACAAGGCTTTAACCTAAACTATGTTGAAATGATTTTATCGAGTAATGTAGATCCATTTCTCAGTATGGATGCCGTTTTTCACTTTAGCCAACATGGAGTCGAAATAGAAGAAGCTTACTTTACAAGTACAGCTCTTGGAAATGGTCTTAGAGCGAGAGGTGGAAAAATTCTCTCAAACTTTGGTTATTTAAATGCTCAGCATCACCATTACTGGGATTTTGGGGATATGCCACTTGTTTATGAAGCCTTTTTAGGAACACACGGTATAAATGAACTTGGTGCTCAACTTCAGTGGACTGCGCCAACTCCATTTTACTTAATGGCAGGTTTTGAAGTTCTACAAGGTGAAAATGAAATGATGTTTGGAAATGCTACTATTGGTGATGTTGAAGACCCAATAGTTAAAGGTGTTGATGCTCCATCACTCATGGTAGGGTACGTGAAAACCTCTTTTGACATTGGTGACACTACAATTTTTGGTGGAGTATCATATGCTCAAGGTAGTTCAATGGTGGACCACAGTACTGACGAGGAAGGACCTCATGTATTTAGTGGTGATAGTAAACTTTATGGAGCCGACTTGGTTGTTTTACACTCGTTTAACTCTTACAGCTCAATAAAATGGCAAAGTGAGTGGTTAAGTAGAGAGATGGATGGTACACAGTATAATTTAGATGTAAATGCTACAGTACCAGTGCTAGCCTTAAATAAAAAACAGAGCGGTCTATATTCTCAACTTATTTACACACATAACCAAAATTGGAAAATGGGTCTGAGATACGATACAATCTATCAAAATGACATAGAAAAAAGTGCAGGAGATGATTCATTTGCTCCAACTGACCTAAATAAGTACTCTGGAATGGTAGAGTATCACACAAGTGAGTTCGCACGTTTTAGACTTCAGTACAACCATAATGATGCTATGTATGGTGAAGAAGATGATAATGGTGTACAACATAAACAAAGCGTAGACACGATTATGCTTCAAGCAAACATTGCTATTGGTGCACACTCGGCTCACTCGTTCTAAAAAGCACTTGACACCTTTTTATAGGTGTCAAATGATAAAACAAACTTTAAAGAAGATTTTATGAATAAATATTTACTGCTGCTAACACTACTACCTCTAAGCCTTCTTGCAAATCTAAATATTGCAGTTTCTTATCCTTATATAGGTGCTATAACAAAAAGTATAGGCGGTAAAAATGTAAATCCTGTTGTTCTAGCAAAAGGAAATTGGGATCCGCATTTTATTATCCCGAGACCTTCACTTATTGCAAAAGTAAGAAATGCTGATGGACTTATAATTAACGGTGGTCAACTTGAAATAGGTTGGTTGCCTCCACTTATAAGAAGAGCAGGTAATCCAAAAACAAATGTAAACACTAAAACTTTTTTAAACCTTTCTCGATACATAGAGCTTATAAACAAACCTTCAAGTGTAGATCGAGCAAATGGTGATGTACATCCAGATGGAAATCCACACTTTCACCTTGACCCAAACAATATTTTAATTTTGGCAAATGTTATTAAACTCTATTTATCTTCAATTAATCCTGATGATACAAATATTTATGAAAAAAATTATATAGAATTTTCCCAAATGTGGAAAAAGAAAATAAGTATATGGAATGAAAAAATGCTTACTAAAAGAGGGCTAAAAGTTATACAGTTTCATGATAATCTCGCTTTTTTTAATAAGGCATACGGATTAACTAGTATTGCTACTATAGAACCACTTCCGGGTATCCCACCCTCATCAAGATATATCATAAGTCTTATAAAACTTATAAAAAAAGAAAATCCAGCTTATATACTCCATGATGTTTATCACTCTACAAAGAGTGCTAAATACATCTCATCAAAAACAGGAATTCCTATTATCTTAATGCCTCACGATATTGGTGCTTTAGACAATATAGAAGATTTGATATCTCTTTTTGATTATCTAACAGGTGCTATAAAATGATAGATATTTTTCTTACTCCCATAGCATTGGTGGTTATACTTGTAATGCTTCATAGTTACTTTGGTTTAGGAATTTTAAAAAGAGGGATTATCTTTACCGACTTAGCTATAGCACAGTTCGCAGCACTCGGTTCGGCTATAAGTTTAGGTTACTTTCATGAAGAGTACTTTTATGTGCTTACTCTGAGTTTCGCTCTTTTTAGTGCTCTTTTAATAGCAGTTGCTTCACAAAGACATATAAAGTTAGAAGCCTTTATTGGTTTGTTGTATGTCCTAGGTGCGAGTGGAATAATGATGGTCTTATCTAACTCCTCAGAGGGAATGGAACACTTTAAATCTCTACTTGCAAGTGACATACTTTTTACATCTCCAGAGGATGTTGTGAAAAGTGCCATTATATATGCTTTTATAGCTTTAGCCCTTTGGAAAGTTTATCCTAGATTAGAAGGGTTTTTTAAAGAGCTTGCATTTTTCTCTTTGTTGGCGTTAACCGTTACTTCATCAGTACAACTTGCCGGTGTTTTAGTAGTTTTTGTACTCCTTATAGCACCTGCATTTGTTGCAGTATCACTTAAACTTAGAAATCCGCTACTTTCTAGTTTCTACTTCGGATGGTTTTTTAGTATTTCAGCTATAGTTATTTCATACTATTTTGACTTACCAACTGGTTATACCATAGTGTTTTTAGGTGCACTTCTTAGTGCAAGTATAGTGTTGTTAAACTCAGGTAAGAAAACTTCTTTACCCGGTTCCGATGGCGAACATAACATGCAAAAAGTATTTAAAACGCAGGACAAAGCAAAAGATTTTTACAGTAGACAGATGCTAGATTATTTAGCACCAGATATGCAATCATTTTTAGCAAAGCAAGAGATGATGTTTATAGCGACTTCTGATGCTCATGGAGAGTGTGATAGCTCATTTAGAAGTGGTGAAGCTGGCTTTGTAATGGTAATAGATGAAAAAAGAGTCGTTTATGCGGAGTACAAAGGAAATGGTGTTTTAGCATCTGCTGGAAATATTTCTGAAAATCCACATATTGGTCTTTTATTTATTGATTTCTTTGAAAATAAGGTGGGCATGCACATTAATGGAAAAGCGAAGATGATAAACGAAGAAGAACTTATTTCCCTAATGGATAGTTCTCATTATAGTGAGGAAAAAACAATTCACACTTCTATTAATCAGAAAAATGTTTTCTGGATTCTGATAGATGTTGAAGAAGCATATATACACTGTTCAAAAAATATACCCATTTTACAAAAGGCAAATGAATCCCTGCAAAAAGGAAAGATTCGTCCCGTCGATTTTTTTAATTTAAAATTTAAAACTTTATAGATAGATAAAAGCTTAATTCGAATCTGTTGTCATCTGATAGGTACTTGTTTCTTTTATAGATAGCATATGGTGGTTTGGTTGTAGTTTCGTATTCACTATTTGGCAACCATTCAGTATAAAGCCAATGCATAAATGGTAAAAAATCACCATCATCACCTTCTATGTCAAACTTAGCATAAACACCATCCGAGATATTGAATTTTGGTAGTCGTTCATGCTCAAGAATAGCTTTGTCATTCACTTCAATACAAGCGACATATTGACACTCTTCAAGGTGAGTCACTGATGGGTTATCATGAAACAAGGCAATATGTATATAGTTTTTAATGTTATTACTATAAGTCCATGTTTGAATCTTTTGCCAAGTCTGTTTTATCTCATCGTTATAGCCATTATGTCTTATATAATAGGCTTCGATTTGTGGCATTTTTACAATACTTGCTTCAAGGTTGTCAAACTTCGCGTTTGACTCTTTTGCTTTTTGTGATTCTTCTAGTATTGTTTGTGAGTATCTTTTATACCCATCTTTTTTCCACTGTGTTGGAGTCATAAGAAATCTTTCTTTAAAAACTCTAATAAACGATGTCTGAGAACTATATCCACATAAGGAAGCTATTTCTGTGATCGTAGAGTACTTGTTTGTAAGTAAGAGAGTAGATGCTTTTTGAAGTCTTATAGATTTTATACTTTGGTATATATTTCTTCCGAATATTTCTTTAAATATTTTATGCATATAAAACTTACTAATGTCAAAACTCTGTGCAAGTTCATCCATATTTATGTCTACATCGATGTTTGTGTAGATGTAGAATAGTATATCATTTGATATTTTTGTTTTTTTATTAAGTGTATCTCTTTTCATAGTTTTAATTATAACAAAAAAATAGCATATTATGTAATTAAAAATAAAACTAATAGACTGGATTCATAACAAGAATAGATAATAAATTTAACAATATTAGTGAAGAATATTTTTTTTAAAGAGACTAAAATTTCGATAACTAAAATTACTTTGGAAAAACCATGAAAAAAATATCAAAAGTTTTAATTGCTAATAGAGGTGAAATTGCTTTGCGAATAATTCGAGCTTGTAAAGAACTTGAAATTGAAAGTGTTGTTGTGTTTTCAGAGGCTGATGTTAATGGAGTATGGGTTCCAAGAGCAGATGAATGTTATCCAATAGTAGGTAATCCCGTTGAAGCCTATTTAAATTATAATAAAATAATTGATTTAGCAAAAAAATCAAACTGTGATGCTATTCATCCGGGGTATGGTTTTTTATCTGAAAGTGCTGAATTTGCTCAAGCCTGCGCGGATAATGGTTTGATATTTATAGGACCAAAACCACATCATATAGAACTGTTTGGTGACAAGATGGCTTCAAAAGTTGCTATGAAAAAGATAGGTGTTCCAGTCCTTGAAGGTACGAATACTCCTGTTCTTGATAAAGCAGAAGGTGAAGAGATTGCTCAAGTAATAGGCTTTCCTATTATTATAAAAGCTGCGTTTGGTGGTGGTGGAAGAGGTATGAGAATCGTTCACGGCGCAAAAGAGTTTTCAAATATGTATGATTCGGCTACTAATGAATCAATAAAGTACTTTGGAAGAGGCGAAGTGTTTATAGAAAAATATGTCCAAAACCCTAGGCATATAGAGATTCAGGTTGTCGCAGATGCTTATGGAAACGTAGTTCATTTAGGTGAGAGAGATTGTTCTATACAGCGTCGTCACCAAAAAGTGATAGAGATAACTCCATCACCTCTTTTAAATGATGAAACTAGACAAAAACTTGCCGACATCTCTGTAAATGCCATGAAAAAGCTTGGTTATGAAAGTGTAGGTACAGTTGAGTTTTTACTTGATGAAGATGATAATATTTATTTTATAGAGATGAACACAAGAGTGCAGGTTGAACATCCTGTAAGTGAAATAGTTACCGGAGTTGATATTATTCAAAGAATGATAGAAATAGCTGGAGGGGACAAGTTAAAATACAAGCAAGAAGAGATCAATTTCAGAGGTTATGCTATAGAGTTTAGGATTAATTCTGAAGATCCACAAAATAACTTTATGCCTACGGCGGGAACTGTCAAAAAGTATTTAACTCCTGGTGGTCCGGGAGTAAGACTTGACACTAGTCTCTACTCTGGATACGAACTTCCTACATGTTATGACTCAATGCTAGGTAAACTCATTGTGTCTGCACTTGACTGGAAAGGTGCTGTTGCTAAGGCTAGACGAGCACTTGATGAGTACTACATAGAGGGTATTAAAACAAACATACCACTTCATAGAGAAATAGTAAGAGATGAGGCTTTTATATCTGGAAAGTTTAATACTGGATACTTAGATACAAACATGAAAAAATTCAAACTAGATGTAAAGAGCTCAATTGCTAATGAAGAAGACAAATCTCTTAAGCTAGCGGATATGTTGAGAATAATAAAAGAAAACAATTTAGTTTCAGTGAAAAATAACTTCACACTATATTAAGGAGTTACCATGAGTGTAATGCCAATAAATAACTTTATAAGTGACAACTGTAAAAACAGAGTAAGACCAACTATGTTAAGAGACGTTAAAACAGAGGCATTGCTTGTGTTTTGTAGAACCGCTCTTGAGCGTTACTTCGCTAAAATAGATGAAGCTGAGTATAAAGCAAGTGTTGGAACCAATGAAGATACTATATATGTATATGAGACTCTTAGAAGCTTGCTGGTTAATCTTCAGGATAGTGTTGTTAATGTAGATTATTTTCTTGATTTGGTTGAGTTATCTAAACAGAATCCGATGTTTAGACAATTAGCTAAAAGTGAAGAGCCTTTAATAAACTACTATGATGTAATGGCAAAAGTAATTAGAGACCACTATGAAGACAAGCCTGCATTTCTCCCTGAGTTTTTAGTTGTTTGTGCACTCGACAACTGGATTGCGGGAGAAGAACACTCGATTGAACTCTATCCATTTTTAAAAGACATAGATTTTTTAGAACTTATGAGTAAGTTTGAAGAGAATAGAAAGTACTTTGAAAAAGAAGACGAGTGTATGGTCAAAGACATACATGAACTCTCGGATAAAGTCACCCTAAATCTTAAAAGTTATAAATACAAAGCGAATAAAACTAGGGTTTCCAAAACTAGAAAGAAAAAAAGTAATTAGTGATAAGTATACAGCTAAACTTTATAAAATCTTAATAGAAACTTTCTCGCCTCTTATCTTTAGTTTTTTTAAACAGTTGAAAGCTATTATTTCTAAATCAAAAATTAGGGTAGTAAAACTATGAAAAATGAAAATACAAAGCAAAATCAGAACATAGATTACGGTTCTGCCGCGTTTGTCGCGAAATATGCTAGTCGCGATCTCCAAGCTGGTGTCATTACAGCAACTATGGCAATACCATTATCTATTGGTATTGCTCTGATGTCAGACTATCCAATTCAAGTAGGACTTGCAACAGTTGCTTTTGCCTCTTTTATTGCATTCATATTTGCTATATTTCGTCCAGGTAACTATGTAGGAGCTCCTGGAATTGCAGCAGGTTTAGCCCCAATTCTTGCGATGGGTGTTGCAACCTTTGGAATGGAGAACATGGCCTTTATTGTTTTTATGACGGCGACATTTCAAGCACTAATATGGAGCTTTAACTGGCAACGCTATCTTTTAAGGGCTGTGCCACCTTACTTAGTTGAAGGTTTATTAGCGGGTATCGGTTTAAAAATCGCTCTGAAATTTTTACCATATCTATGGATGTTACCAGCTGGTATGAGTGTTGGTGAAGAGTTTTGGAGTGATGCTCGTCTTCAAGTAATTGCCCTTTCTATAGTTGGAGCAATTATTTTTCTTCTTTTGTTTAAAAAGTTTAAAGATACAAAACCAGCATTACCATATTTTACTTTAATTGTATACGGTATTGTGGCTTCTGTATTTGTTGATGTAAAAATGCTTATGGTAGAAGACGTTGATTTTGCTCTTTCACTGCCTATCCCTGAGTTTGATTCTTTATATTTGTGGATCTATGCAATTTTCTTCTCATTGATGCTTGCTGTGGTTGATGTTATTGAACAGGTGATGAGTAATGCGGCAATTGAAAAAATTGACCCATTGGAACGTCCATCTAATTCAAATAATTCTTTATTGTCCATTTGGGTATCAAACATGGGCTCGAGCTTTTTTGGCGGTATGACAAATCTTGATGGTTTAGCAAAATCTTCAACAAATCGTCTTGCAGGTGCTTATACAAAACTATCAGTATTGGTAATTGGTGTACTTATAACATTCTTTGTATTTAACTCTCAATATTTACATTATTTACCTTACTTTGCATTGGCAATTATTATGTCATTTGTTGGTATTAAAATGTTCTTAGGCTTGCTACATGTCGCTACATTTGGTCCTTATGCTGTACTACTTGCAACTGTATGTGCAGGATTGGTATTTAAAGTCGGTATCTTTGAAGGTCTAATAGTTACTCTAGTTATCCATGCTGTAATTAGTTATGTAATTTTCTCAGAAATTGACAGTATGCCAGCTGGAACGATTGTTAGTAAATACTTCCAGAAGTTCAAAGAAGAAGATCAAGAACTCAACTAATTGTTGAGTGCTTCTTTATTTTTGATTCCTATAACTTTTGGAAAATATAAAGATAAGTCAAAAAAATATTCCACAAGCTCTAAATATTTTATACAGTTAACAAGCTAATTAGGTTAAAATACTGTACTTTAAGTAAAAGAGAACAAATGGATAAAAATTTCAACTATTCTAATTTAAAACTAGGCATTATTGGTGGGGGACAACTCGGAAAGATTATGTCTCAAAAAGCCAAAAAGATGGGATTTCACGTCACCATTTTGGATCCAACTTTTAACTGTCCTGCAGCACAAGTCTCAGATAAACACATCATGGGCGGATTCCATGATAAAGCAAAGCTTGAGCAACTAGTTCAAGAAAGTGATGTCACAACTTTCGAGTTAGAACATGTTGAGACTTCAATACTCAAAGAACTCTATGATAATGGACATATTATCCATCCTTCACCTTATGTAATAGAGCTCATTCAAAACAAGTATGAACAGAAGAAACTTTTAGATGAAAGAGGAATAGCTGTTCCTAAATACAAAGACGTTAAGACTGATGAAGATCTTGCTAGTTTTGGATTTCCAGTTATACAAAAAGCAAAAAAAGAGGGTTATGATGGAAAGGGTGTCCAGATGTTTAAATCAGCAGAGGATATTCCAAATGCTCTTCAAACAGAGTCTTTCATAGAAGAACTCATAGACATAGACAAAGAACTAGCCATCATCGTAGCGAGAAATATAGAAGGTGAAATCAAATGTTATCCTGTTGTAGAGATGCTTTTTGATGATAGAACGAACATCTGTGACATAGTGATGGCACCAGCTAAAATATCTAAAGAAATAGAAGAAAAAGCGCTGGAAGTATCTATAAAATCTATAGAAGTTCTTGATGGTGTTGGTATTTTCGGTGTTGAGTTGTTTTTAACTAAAACTGGTGAGATTTTAGTA
>NZ_JABIOQ010000055.1 GCF_018698455.1 Sulfurimonas sp.
CCTTTCTTAAATTTTTCTTTCTTGACGGTTTTTAGACCAAAGCGTCCGATTCATTTCCGTTATCACTGTCCGAATGAAACTGTCATGGGTGTCCGAACTGAAGTGTCATAGGTGTCCGATTTGCTCCGTTTTTTGCAATTATGATATTAAAAAATTAGCAAACTTTATTACTTATTTTATTGAAAGTGACATGAAATATTTAGGTATCACTAAATTAATGAAACTATGCTTCTTTGCTGATAAATATCATTTAGAAGCTTATGGCACGCCAATATTAAACAATAATTATACAAAAATGCCAAAAGGCCCAGTTCCTATGTATGTGTACTCTTTAATTAAAAATAGTAAGAATACAGATAGTGATGATTTAGAAAGTGAAGTAAGAGAATTTAATACACATATAAATGTAAAAGAAAGACAATCTGATGATCATTCTAGATTTGAAAATCATAACTCTTTTGACAGAAAGTTTTTCTCAAAATCTCAAATGATTATACTTGATAGACTTGCTTTAGAATTTAAAGATATTGACAAAGAAGCAATATCTAACTTATCTCATGATACTTCAGCTTGGAAATCTGTAAACCTTCATGATAATATACCTTTCTCTTCTATGATTGATAATAATCCAGAACTAAGTAAGCATGTTAGAGAAAATGAAATAAAAAAAATCCAGTTTAATAGCAATGTTCAAAGAGTACTTGAGCAAGTAAAAACTAAATAGTCTTCTTATCTTGTCGCTACAACGTTTAACAGAAAATGTCTTATTTATAAAAAGATTTTCTGTGTTTTATTGGGTAAATTATGAGTTCCACGATGGTAGTGAAGAACGAAATAAATATATAATCACCCTTAACTGTTCAGTTAATGAGTTTCCGCTTACAATTATTCTTCCTACATCCAAAGATGATGGAGCTTTCTATTCAAATCAGAAGAATCTAATAGATTGTGTAGTTATTAAGACCGGGGAATCAGAGTTTTTTACATATAAAGATAATAATACAATAGTTGATTTAAGAAATATAAACACAGAAGACCAAAGTATTATAGAAGCAGTACATGATGAGGGAGAACTTCAGTTTCAAGGGATTCTAGAGCAAGAGTTGCAAGATAGAATAACAAAAGCAATTAAAGATTCACTAACTATTGAAGAGTATTTAATAGACAAGTATCTTTGTCGATAAAAGGTGTTTTAGAAAATTATTAATGCATTTTTCTAAACATTATTCATAGTTTTGGTTCTTTTTTTAATGATAATTTAAAAAAAAACGCCAGCAAAGATTTTGCTATGCCCTCTGGGTACATCCCCCAAGGGGACTTCCTCGCTAGCACTCACCGCGAACTCCAGCATCGACAAAACCAGCTCAAATGCAGTATAGTTGTCCAACACTATGGATATTTCATTAACTACACTTAAACATTTTTATGATAAAATACTGTATTACAAAATACAAAGGATTTGTTATGGTAGCAACTGTTAGACTAGATGAGAATCTTACAACAACATTAAATAAAGTCTCAAAAATACTCCATAAAAAGAAAAGTGATGTTATACGAGAAGCTATAAAATACTATGCATTAAATGTAGAAAAAGGTGCCAAATCAAGAATGCTAACTGCTATTGGAAAAACAAAAGAAATAGATAAAAAAGATTTTAAAGATTTTGAAGGTACTTTCGATGATGGTATCTAAAGGGGATATTTGGTTAGTAAACCTTAACCCCATTAAGAAAAACAATGAAATGGGAAAAGTTCGACCAGTAGTTGTATTTCAAAATGATGTGTTAAATCATAGTGACTATCCAACTACCATGATTATACCACTTAGCACATCACTAGTAGATGATACACAACCTATACGATATAGAATAAATAAAAGAGATAAACTAAGTGAAAATTCAGATATTGTAATAACTCAAATAAGAGCTATTGATAATGGTAGATTTATAGAAAAATTGGGTACTTTAACTATGGATGAGATTCAAGTAGTAAAAGAATTGTTTGCAGAAATAACACAATAAAAAACATCAGTAAAGATTCAAACCCTGTGTTTGAGGATAGTTTATAAATCAGTGTTAATAGTGGTTTTATAGGTATTTAATAATCTATAGAGTATAATCAATAAAATTATGCTAACAAGGTCTCTTAATGCTACAACGTTTACTCTTCCTTTCTCTCATTTCATACTCTTTACTCCATGCTGTTCCTAGTTTTTCCCAAATGAAAGAGGCTGTTAAAGCAAATCCAGAACTTTTAAACACTCCTCAAGCCAAGGCTATGATGAAAGAGAAAGGTGTAACAAAAGAGGATGTAAGAAAACAACTTGTTAATGATGAAATGAGTAGTAAAGTGACTGATGTTAAGGACATAGAGAACAATATAGATATAGTTGAGACTAATGAGACTAATAAGACTAATAAGACTAATAAGACTAATAAACTTGGAAAAAGACTCAACCCTTTTACATACAAAACAAATGAAGAACTTCGAGTTTCTTTAAATTCCAAGCATCAGCTTCTAACACACAAAAAGCTTACTCGCTACTCAGATAGATTTTATGCGAATAAAAACATTATAGATAGTGCATCTTTACCAACTCCAGATGATTATACTATCTCAACTGGTGACATTTTAGAACTGCATATCTATGGGGACAGAAGTGAGATGCATGAGCTTGAAGTGAAAAATGATGGAAGTGTTGAGTTAGAGTTTATAGGCCCAGTAAGAGTAGGTGGACTTAGCTATCTAGAACTACAAAAACATCTTGAGAAAAGACTTAAAAGTCACTATAAATCAAGCTCTTTTAAAATCATACTGAGTAAATACAGCAGTATTCAAGTTACTCTTATAGGTGATGTGAAGTACCCTGGCATATATAACCTTTCATCTTTTTCAACAGCAAAAGATCTCCTTGTAGAATCAAAGGGAGTAAGAGAAAATGCATCAATTAGAGATATAGTCATAAAAAGAAATGGAAAAAGTGTTGCAAGTTTGGATTTTTACGACTTACTCTTTGAGGGAAAAGATCTTTCTGGTGTTTTACTAAAGCATGGCGACATAGTAATCATTAAAAAAGCTAAAAAACTTGTTGGGATAGATGGCTATGTAAACAGTGCCTCTGTGTTTGAGCTTAAAGAAAATGAAACACTGACTAAACTTATAGAGTATGCAGGTGGAATGAAGGCTGACGCTTCAAAGAGACATATAAAGATAGATAGATATAGTGAAAATTCTATTTTTGAAACATTTAACATATCGTATAGAAAAGCTAAAAACTTTAAGATGAAAGATGGAGATAGAGTTTACATTTATAAACTTGACGATAGTGCGGATCGCAATGTAAACATATATGGAAATATCATTCGACCAGGTAGTTATAGAATCGATGACAATGCAACGCTAAACAAACTCCTAAAAAGTCATTTGTCCACAGGGTTGAAAAAATTCTTTTTACCCGAGACATACTTCGCATATGGAATTCTTAAACGCTACTCGGATACACTGAGTTATGAAACAATATCATTTAATCTTGAAAAAGTTTTGGCAGGGAAGCAAACACTTACATTACATCCAAAAGACGAAATATTTATATTTAGTAAAAACGACATAGGGTCTAGTGAATACATTACAACTAAAGGGGATATTCTTACCAATGACGGAAAGATGAGATACTTTAGTGGCATGACTATACGAGATGCCATTTTTGCTGCTGGCACAGATGGTGTGATGGATGAGAGAGTGAGAGTTACTACTATAAATACTCCAGATCATATGCCAAAAACAAGCTTTTACTCTTTTGAAGAAGATGCTAATGTAAAACTAAGTCCATATGACGAGGTGGAGGTTTATGACTACTACGAAACACATCTACTTCAGCCTGTAAGTATTAAGGGCGAAGTTGTAAACCCCATAACTGTTTTTTATGAAACAGGCATGACTCTTGCAAATCTTCTTGACTCATCGGGAGGTATAACTCCTATGGCATTTTTAAATAAAGTCGAGATAGTAAGATACTACATAGATGAAAAGAACAATAGAGATAAAAAAGTTATATATGTAAGTTTAAAAGACATTAATCCACAAGAGTATGTTGTAGAAGCTTATGATGAAGTGACTATTTATAAGATTCCAAACTGGAGTGATAAAAGAGTGGTGACACTTAAGGGTGAAGTTAAGTTTCCAGGGGACTATACTATAGGGAACTCTGAAAAGTTGAGTAGTCTCATAAAAAGAGCAGGGGGCTACACTAATGAAGCTTTTGTAGAGGGTGCAGTTTTTACCAGAGATAGCATTCGGGTCAAACAGATTGAGCAGTATAATGCATCTTTAGCTAAGATAAAAAGAGAGTTAGCTCTTTATAATGCAATGCCAGCCAACTCAAAGAAGATGGCTAGTTCAGGAGCAGACACAAGTACTCTTAACGATGTTATTTTAGAAGCAAAAAAGTACCAACCAGTTGGAAGAATAAGTATGAAACTCCAAAAAGATTTAGAAGTGTTTTCAGAGAGTGAGTATGACCTGATACTAAAAGATAAAGACACACTTTTTATACCAGGTCATATGGATACAGTAACTGTTTTTGGAGAGGTGTTTAACCCGACATCATTTGTATACTCATCAAATATGGATTTGGAGGATTACATTACACTGGCAAGTGGAGTCTCTCGTGCTGCTGATAGCTCAAACATATATGTGATTCATGCAGATGGAACGAGTGAACCTGCAGATAGTGGTTGGTTTAGCTCTAGTGTTGAAATAGCTCAAGGCGACACTATAGTAGTGCCAGTTTACATTAAAGAGACTAACTCACTTGACTTATGGGACAGTGTATCTAGAATCTTGGCTAGCTTCGCGATAACAGCTGCGACTCTCAATACTCTAGGTATTATGTAATGAGTGAAAATACTGGGAATACATATATAGAAGAAGATGAGATAGACCTACGAGAGTTGTGGCAAACAATTTTAAAAGGTAAGAAAATCATAGCTATGATTACACTAGTTGTGGTTACTATGACTTTGGTATATGCTTTAAAGCTTCCAAATGTTTATAAGTCAGAAGCTATTCTTATACCGTCTTCAGAAGACTCTGGGCCTTCTCTTGGAGGACTTGGTGGACTTGCTGCTATGGCAGGGGTAAGCATAGGTGGCGGTGGATCAATGACACCTGATGTAGCCTTTAACTCACTGCTAAATAATTATGAGTTTATGAAAAAGTTTGTTATAAATAATAAGATAGTTGAATATTATAATGGTAGTGAGGTAGATGAAAACTATGTTTTTGCTTTGGGTTTTAGAGGTGTCTATAATCTGTTTAAGTCAGAAGTGGATGAAGAAAAAAAAGACGATATAGATGCAGAAATTTATATGATTATTAAGAAAATAAGAAGTAACTTTTCAGTTTCAAGTGATAAAAAAACAGCTCTTATAACAGTTTCGTATAGCGATAGTGATAGAAGTTACCCACCGCAAATAATAAACGCATTTTTAAAAGATGCCAGTTCATACTTAGTAGAAAATAATTTAAGAATTATTAACAGTAAGTTGGGATATTTTGAGAGGGAGTTAGTAAGTGTAGATGGATTTGAGTTGAGAAAAAGTATATCTTCAATCATCTCAAAAATATTAGAAGAGAAAATAATGATGCAATCAAAGGTTTACTACCAGTGTGATATTCTTACTTCACCTTCTAGTTCATATGTTAAAGATAAAACAAAGCCTAAACGAGCTCTTATTTTAGTGGTTTCATTTGTAACAAGTATCATCCTCGGTGTATTCTTAGTGTTCTTTTTAGAGTTTATAAAAAAAGAAGAAGATAATTAATCGTGACACTGATTTTAAAATTACTCGTAATTATATTATTCTCATATATTTTTGTGAAACTTATAATTAAGTATGCACATAAACTAAATTTATATGATGTTCCAAACGAACGTAGTCATCACTGTAAGATTACTCCAAGTGGTGCAGGTATAGGCTTTATCTCTGCATTTTTTGTAGGAATATTTCTGTTTGAATTTGAGCTTTTAAGTGAAGTTTGGTATGTGTTTACAGCAATACTTTTGGTGTTTTGTGTTGGCATTTATGATGATAGACATGATGTATCTGCAAAGTTAAAGTTTATGGCTATATTTTTGGCAGTATTTATTATGTGGTTTGGAGGAGTTAGTATAGATACACTTGGTGTTTGGTATGAATATGACCTCACACTTGTGTCTTGGATAGCACTTCCTTTTAGTATGCTAGCAATTGCAGGTTTTACCAATGCTTTAAATCTCATTGATGGGATAGATGGATTGTCTAGTTCTATCTCCATTATAATCTTACTTTTCTTTGCATTCATAGGTTTTGAATATCATAGTGATCTATTAGTGATAATTTCTACTTTTACTATTGCGGCTATTATAGGTTTTTTATTTTTAAACTGGTATCCTGCAAAGATATTTATGGGAGATAGTGGGAGTTTAAGTATAGGTTTTATTATCAGTGTATTAGCTGTTATAAGCTTAAAGTATATTCATCCTATACCTATACTCTATTTGGCAGCTATACCAATTCTTGATACATTAGTAGTAATGGTGAGACGCATTAGAAGAAAAAAGTCGCCTTTTAAACCTGATAAAACGCATATTCACCATATAATGGTAAAATTCTTCGATATGAATGTTAAAAAAACGGTTGTATTCTTAGTGATTTTACAGATAGTGTTTAGCTCTATAGGCTACATGATATTAGACTCCATAAATAAAAATGGCGGAAGTAATGTTCCTCTATTCGCACTTTTTGGTTTTATGATGATGTTTGTGCTTTTCTATATGATATTTACAGGCATACAAAGAAGACAAATAAAAATTGATAACAAAGTAGTTAAATGAAAAGAATAAATTTTGAAGAAGCACTTAAACTGTATGAGATGGATTTTTTTGAGCTAGGTGAACGTGCTGATAGTAAACGCATAGAGATGCATGGTAAAAAGACATACTTTAACATAAACCGTCACATAAATCCGACAAATGTTTGTGCAGATGTTTGTCTTTTTTGTGCTTACTCTGCAACTCGTAAAAATCCAGACCAGTATACTATGAGTCATGAAGATATCATGAAAACAGTTGAAGAGATAGACCAACGTGGTGCTAAAGAAGTACACATAGTATCTGCTCATAACCCAAATGTTACACTTGAATGGTACTTGGGAATCTTTAAAAAGATAAAAGAGGGGTATCCTCATCTTCACATAAAGGCATTAACTGCTGCTGAAGTTGACTTTCTATCTCGCCATCATGGACTTACTTATGATGAAGTACTTGACCTTATGCTTGAAAATGGTGTGGACTCTATGCCCGGTGGTGGTGCAGAAATTTTTGATGAAAAAGTACGAGATAAAATCTGTAAGGGAAAAGTGACATCAGACCAATGGTTTGAAATACATAAAAAATGGCATGAACGCGGTAAAAAATCAAATGTAACGATGCTTTTTGGACATGTAGAATCTCGAGAAAACCGTATAGACCATATGATGAGAATTCGTGATTTACAAGATATAACTGGTGGGTTTAACTGCTTTATACCTTTGGTATATCAAACTGAAAATAATTACTTAAACATTGAGGCACCTATAACAGCCAATGAGATACTCAAAACAATGGCAGTATCGCGTTTAGTACTAGATAATGTGCCAAACTTAAAAGCATACTGGGTGACTTCGACTGTTAACTTAGCTCTTGTTGCTCAAGAGTTTGGAGCCAATGACCTTGATGGTACCATAGAAAAAGAGTCTATAAACTCTGCAGCAGGGGCAAAAAGTGCAAATGGTGTGGTTTTAGAAGACTTCATAGCTTTAATAAAAAATAGTGGTTTTAACCCAGTTGAACGAGATAGTCTTTATAATGAAATAAAAGCTTGGTAAAAAGCTCAAGTGATCATTACGGTTATCATCCCCAGCTATAACCGTTATGAGCTTTTAAAACGAGCTTTAGACTCTGTTTATACTCAAACCTTTCTACCCAAAGAAGTCATCGTTATAGATGATGGCTCAACGGACAATACTTACCAAATTAAAAATGATTTTCCTAGTGTAAAGTACATATATCAAAAAAATAGTGGTGTCTCGTCAGCTAGAAATACTGGGATTAAAAATGCCAGTTTTGAATGGATTTCTTTTTTAGACTCAGATGATGAATGGATAGAAGACAAGCTGGAAAAACAAGTAAATTTTCATCAGCAAAGTAAAGATGTTTTAATGAGTTATACAGACGAGATTTGGATTAGAGATGGAGTTTTAGTGAAAATACCAAAAAAATTTAGAAAAATTGGATCAGATGTATTTTTAGAAAATCTCTCTTTTTGTAATATAGCTCCATCATCTGTACTTATACATAAAACTATACTCGATGATGTTGGCTTATTTGATGAAGAGTTGGAAGTGTGTGAAGACTATGATTTATGGTTGAGAATAGCACAAAGTTATAAGATAGGTTTAGTACATGAAAAACTGATAAAAAAACATGCAGGCCATGAAGAGCAACTTAGTTTTAAACATTGGGGTATAGATAGATTTAGAGTACAAGCATTAGAAAAACTTTTATTAGCTACTTCAACGACTAACAAAGAGCTAATAAAAGTAGAACTTATAAAAAAATATACCTTATTAAAAAAAGGTGCAGTTAAATATGATAAAATAGCAGATATTAATTTATATACAAGGCTACTACTTGCTCACACTTAACAAAGATACAAAAAAAACACTTCTTTATATATCTATTGCTTTTACATTTTCAGTTCTTATGCGTTTGATCTGGGTTTATCAGTTTTCCGGGGTAGAGGCCTTTAAGTTTAATAATCAATTTATGATAAATACTAATGATGGGTATTATTATGCTGAAGGTGCGAGAGATTTATTGAGTGGTATTTCACAAGATAATGATTTGTCTCCCATTACATCAGCTGGTTCACTGTTAACGGCATTTTTTGCAAAAATTCTACCGTTTTCCTTTGAGAGTGTTATCTTTTATTTACCAGTGTTTTTAAGCTCTTTAGTTGTCATCCCTATTATCCTCATCGCAAAAGGCTTGAAAAATTTAGAGATGGGATTTATTGCTGCACTGCTTGCCAGCATTACTTGGAGTTACTACAACAGAACGATGGCAGGCTACTACGATACAGATATGTTAAATATAGTTCTTCCTATGTTTTTACTCTGGTCTATCATATGGGCGATAAATACAAATGAAAATAAGTATCTCATCATCACAGCGATAGATATTCTTATATACAGATGGTGGTATCCTCAAAGTTACTCTTTAGAATTTTCATTTTTCGGGCTAATACTTTTATATGCTCTTATTTTCGATAGAAAAAATATGTTTAATTATAAACTTTTAGCAATTATGATGCTTGCGATGATGAATATTGATGGTTTTATCCGCTTGCCATTAGTTCTTGGAGCTTTTTATATATTTACACAAGAAAAGTTTGATAAATATATTTATTATATTTTAGGTGCTTCAGTTCTTGGCTTTTTTGTATCTGGTGGTTTTGATCCTATTTGGAGCAAGCTAGAATTATATGTATTTAAAGATGCAATCTCAGTTGGAAAAGAAGGTCTTAACTTACACTTTTTTACAGTAATGCAAACTATTAGAGAAGCGGGTCAAATTCCTTTTGAAACTTTCGCAAATCGTATTAGTGGACATGCGGCAACCTTTATAATTTCCATAGTTGGATATGCTTATCTTGTCTATAGACATAAGATAATGATATTTGCATTACCAATGGTTGGACTTGGATTTTTAGCTAGTGTTGGAGGGCTGCGTTTTACTATTTATGCGGTTCCTATCTTAGCATTTGGAATTGCCTTTTTAATTACTGAGATTTCTTTGAAAATGCCTACAAATAAAATGAAAGTTTTATCGATGGTGGCATTTACTTTAGCAATTTTATATCCTAACTATAAACATATAGATGCATATAAAGTTCCAACAGTATTCACAAATGATGAAGTAAAAGTTTTAGATGTATTAAAGACAAAAGTAGATAGAGAGGACTATGTAGTTTCTTGGTGGGACTATGGCTATCCTATAAGATACTACGCAGATATGAAAACTTTAGGTGATGGCGGAAAACATAGTGGTAGTGTTAATTTTCCACTAAGTTATATGTTAACTAGTTCACAGGTTGAAGCTGCGAAAATGGCAAGGTTAGATGTAGAGTACACAGAACAGAAGTTTAAGTACCTTAAAGAGAATAAAGAAGAGATAGAAGATAAAAACATTACTATATTCTCAAATATAGAAGATATGACAAAAGATTATGGTTTTAATGACACAAATGATTTTTTATTCTCACTTCAAACTGAAATGACATTACCGAAAAAAACAAGAGACATTTACTTCTATCTGCCGTTTAGAATGTTAAATATTTTACCAACAGTAACTCTGTTTTCAAATATGGACTTGATGACTGGTACAAAAGGCAAACAACCTTTTTTCTTTGTAAGTAAAAACTTTAAAGATAGTGGATCCAAAATAGATCTAGGACGTAGTATTTATATAGATAAAGCTACATCTAGCATCGTTATAGGTCAACAAAAAATACCTATGAAAAGATTTGTGAAAACTACATACAATGCTCAAAAGAAGTTAGATGTAAATGTACAACTCATAAACCCTACATCAGATATAAGTGTAATATATATGGCAAACTATAATACCTTTTTAGTACTTGATGAAAAAATGTATAACTCTTTATATATTCAACTAATGGTTTTAGAAAATTACAATAAAAACCTATTTGAAGCAGTTACTTTAGATCCAAATGTAAAAGTCTATAAGTTAAAAATTTAAGATGAAACTACTTCTTTTCCTCTTTTTAAGTAGCTCTCTTTATGCAGTTAAACCTGAACTCTTACTTTTAAATAAGTATTCAGAAGATGTAAATGTCTCTAGTTGGTATATGAGTGAAAAACTTGATGGTGTTAGAGCTTACTGGGATGGCAAGCGACTTATTTCAAGAAATGGAAAGGTGTTTTCAGTACCACCTTGTTTTATTAAGGACTTTCCAAGCAGTGAACTTGATGGTGAACTTTGGAGTAAAAGAGGAAACTTTTCAAATATATCTTCAATTGTTCGAAA
The DNA here is from genome assembly GCF_018698455.1 of Sulfurimonas sp. Classification (GTDB taxonomy): domain Bacteria; phylum Campylobacterota; class Campylobacteria; order Campylobacterales; family Sulfurimonadaceae; genus Sulfurimonas. Next base: position 11,128 of record NZ_JABIOQ010000055.1, read on the forward strand.
AAGACAAGCTAATGAATCTTGGAAAGAATTAACGTACAATATTTTTGAAGTTCCAAATGCAGAGGGGAACTTGTTAGAAAGATTAAGTACTGTAAAACTTAGTAAATATATAAAAGTCATTAAACAAATAAAAATAGAAGATAAAAAGCACTTGAATGAATTTCTTAAAAATGTAGAAGAAAAAGGCGGGGAGGGTGTAGTTGTCCGAGATGGTAGCCTCACTTATTATACAGGTAGAAATAACAATGCACTCAAGGTTAAAAGTTATGTTGATGATGAATGTGAGGTTACCGGTTATACAACTGGAAAAGGAAAATACAAAGGCATGACTGGAGCATTACTCTGTAAAATGCAAAATCAAAATATTATCAAGATTGGTAGTGGACTATCTGATCAAGAGAGAATCAATCCGCCTAAAATTAGTGCTATAATTACATTTAAATATTATGGATTAACTTCAAAAAGGAATCCGAGATTTCCTATATTTTTAAGAGAAAGGAAATAAAACGGCATGAACTATAGTGATAATTTTAATCCTACGATATTAAACAATAATTTATTTAAAGAAATTGTAAAAGAAAAAAAGACTATAGGTTACTATAACCTAGTAAATCAAGATACTGCAGAGTTTAAAAAGTATGCTTCAACAGTAAAGCAAAAAAATATTGTTGTTATGGGAATAGGAGGAAGTACTCTTGGAACCTATGCAATATATAAGTTTTTAAAACATTCAAAAGAATTGAGTAAAAAACTTTATTTTTTGGAAACAACTGATCCTATTGATATTCAATCAAAAATAGAAGATATCGATCTTAGCGATACACTATTTATAGTTATTTCAAAGTCTGGTACAACTGTAGAAACTATTTCTATTTTTAAATATATAAACTCATTGGTAAAAATTGATAAAAATAATACACTTATAATTACAGAGTTCGATTCTAAGTTGAATGCTTATGCAAAAGCAAATGATATGCAAACATTTGAAATTCCAAAAGATATTGGTGGGCGATTTTCAGTATTTTCGGCTGTTGGTTTAGTCCCTTTAGCAATAGTAGGGATAGACATTGATGAGATAATAGCAGGAATAAAAAAAGTTTATGACTCATTTTTTGCCAAGACGGATGTATATAGAAATATCATAAAAAAAGCAAGATTTTTTGTAGAGTATAAAAATAAGTTCAACATTAATGTCGTTTTTTCATATTCATCGCGTTTAGAAGGATTTAACAAGTGGTACATACAGCTTTGGGGAGAGAGTCTAGGTAAGATAGACATAAACTCTACTAACCAAGGACTCACCCCAATAGGTATAATAGGGCCAATAGACCAACACTCTTTTTTACAGTTAATAGTCCAAGGTAAACGCGATAAAACAGTGAGTGTTATAAAAGTTGATGATTTTGACAATGACCTGAAAATACCAGCTGTAGAACTTGAAGGACTAGAGGAGTTGAACTACTTAGATGGAATAGAATTCTCTTCACTAATCAATAAGCAAGCAGATGCTACAATAGAATCAATCAATAGTCTCGGTGATATACCTTGTGATGTTATAACTATAGAGGGTGTAAATGAGCAAGCGATAGCGAGTTTGATGTATGAGTATGAACTTTTAACATCGGTGTGTGCAAAGTTTATGTACATAAATGCTTACGATCAACCTGGTGTTGAGAGTGGAAAGATAATTTTAAAGAAAAATTTAAAAAACTTAACCATATAAAAGCCAATTTATCCACAATATTTATATAGATTATTTGTATCTTATAGTATAATACTCGAATAATATACTAAAAAGGCTAGAAAATGATAGGAAGAAGAAAAGAATTAGCAATTTTAAATAATATTTGTGAAGAAAAAGAAAGTAAGTTAGTTGTAGTTCATGGCAGAAGAAGAATAGGAAAAACATACTTAATAGATTATATGTTTAAAGAGCATAGAGCAGATTGTCTATTTTTTAAATTTACAGGCAGTGCAGAACAAGATAGTAGTATCCAAAGAGATTATTTTATCGAAGCTATCTATGAATGGTTTAAGATAGAACCAAAAACTCCAATTTTAAAATGGCACCAAGTTTTTATGTTTTTAAAAAGAGCAATAGATGAAGAGATAACAAAACGACATCATAAAGGTAAAGTAATTGTTTTTATTGATGAGGTTGCATGGATTGATAAACATAATAAAGCAGGCTTCCTAAGTGCCTTTGGGCATTTCTATAATACTTATATTGAAAGTAATAATAATCTAGTAGTAATACTTTGTGGATCTAATGCATCTTGGATTAAAAATAAAATACTTAAAGATACAGTTGGTCCTCTTTATCATAGAGTGGATGTAGAGATACCAATGCTACCGTTTGACCTTAAAGAAACAAAAGAATACCTCATCAATGAAAAAAGATTTGACATTGATAATAAAAGTGTAGTCGATATTTACATGGTATTGGGCGGAATTGCAAAATATCTAAGCTATCTTGACTCAAAACTTTCAATATCTCAAAACATCAATAACTTATTCTTTAATCTTAACTCCCCACTATATGATGAATATGATGCAATTTTTAAATCATTATTTTACGATAAAGCAACAGCTCATAAAAATATAATAGATCTACTTAGCAACAAACAATCTGGTTACACAATGTTGGAGTTAGATGTGCATATAGAAGATAGTAAAATTCATGCAATAAGAAATCATATAGATGAATTAATAGATACAGGTTTTGTAAAGCCTGTAAATAGATTTAATAATAAAACTAAAGATACCAAATATATAATAATTGATTCTTTTAGTTTGTTTTACAATAAGTGGGTAAAGCCATTAAGTAAGAATGATATAGCTTCAATGGTTAATTATTTTGACACAAAATCTCAATCTCATGACTATATAATATGGCAAGGTTACGCATTTGAAACTGTATGTATTGCTAATATGCATCTATACTTAAATCAACGAGGACTAAGTGCAGCATTAAAAAGTGTAGGTTATTGGAACTATATACCTAATAAAGATATTATTAAAGATAAGGGTGCTCAAATAGACATCTTAATTGAATATACAAATAATACATATGATATTGTTGAGTGCAAATATTATAATGATGAATTTACTATTGATAAATCATATACAGCTAATCTATTAAATAAAAAAGGTAAATTAATAGAACATGGTATAGTAAATAAAAAATATGATTTAAAAATGATTATGCTTACTACATATGGGACTAAGATAAATCAATATTACAATCAAGTAAATATTTCTCAAAATGTAGTGATTGATGATTTGATGAAATAAAGGATTAATTGCTACTAAAAGCCCCTCTCGGATGTGATCCTTTAGGTTCACCAAAGTGATGTCGAGGAAGCCAAATAGATAGCGAAAATCTAAACTACAGGAATCTGTACTTTGTTGATTTTATTAATTCTACTTATAAATTATTATTTTTAAGTACTTCTTTTATTTCCCTATCAGAAATATTTTCTTTCTCTGTTTTTGTGTAAATAAGAAGTAATCTAATAATATTTTTATTATCGATTATAATATGTGACAATTCTAAAACCTCCACTTTTTCCAGTTGGAACAGATGAATTTGCAAGTCTTATCTTAAAACACTTATTCCCCAGTTCTGTACCAAATTTTGGATTTATAAGCAGCTTCTGATTGAGTGACTCTAAATCATTAGTAATATGCTTATAAGATTTTACAAGCTTTTTGACTTGCTTTATAAATTCAGGTGTTGGTACTATTTTTAACATCAGTTATTAAATCATCCAAACTTATTTCATCTAATTCTTGTGCATTTTGAAGTTTTGCTTGCTCAATAGATTTTTCAAAGCTACGAAGAAGAATCATTTTATTATAACTTTCCGTTACAAAATCAAAAAACTTATCTGTATTGCTATTAAATCCATCTAAAAATATTGTTTCTATTTCTGGATTTTGAATTTTAAGTGTTAACATTATCGTTCCTTTTTTAATTATTCTATCATAAATTAATTGAATTTATAATTCACTATAATATACCTTGTTCTGCCCGTCTAATCAAGTATTATTTTTCCAAGCCTTATGCCTAATAGTATTTATAAATTATACACAACTAGCATTAAACTAATACTAGTTATAAAATTTACATGGACTTAAATACATATTCTAGCACGACTGAAGCCACACATCCAGAAGATGCCCTCGGATGTGATCCTTTAGGTTCACCCAAATTATCATCCAAATCATTTCTACTCCACTTGGGATTTTTTATACTAAAGCCATAAGAACATTTAACCAATATTAAGATACAATTAATGAAGAAAGAGAGGCATTTATGATTGATTATACAAGAATACAAAAAGATTGTTTTTGGGATCTATATATTTCTAAAAAAGATATTGATACTATTTTAGAGAGAGACGATATGAGAAAAAAAAAGATGTTATTTGAAAAAATCCTCTTAAATAGTACAAAATTGTTTACAGATTTGAAAATTTTTGATAGTGAACAATTGGCTTGGCTCTTAGAAGATTATAATACACCTAAATTTAACCAAGAGTATGCTTTTAGAAGAAAAAATATGGCAGAAGTTTATTTTTTCAATAAGCCGCTATTGATTGATGATTTGAAATGGGTAGCATAGACTACAAAGAACTTTACAGCCTTCAAGATAAAGTTTTAGCGGTAATTTTTCAAGAACAAAGCGAATTTTATCTCACGGGAGGGACTTGTCTAAGTCGTTTTTATATTGAAAAAAGATATTCAGATGATTTAGATTTTTTTACAAATCAATCCCCACGATATAGTTTTGAAATCAAAAAAATAAAAAAAGCCCTAGAAGAAAACTTTCAACTAACTACAGAAGTTCAATCAAAAGATTTTACGAGATTTAAAGTAGACGGTTTACTTCAGCTTGACTTTGTGAATGATATATCGTTTCGTTATAAAGATGTTGTGGTTGATGAAAACAACTATCTATTGGATAACATAGAAAACATACTAAGTAATAAAATAACAGCAGTCATAGGTAGAGATAATCCAAAAGATATATTTGATATCTATTTAATTTATAAGTTTTATAGTTTTGAATGGAAAGAAATATTGGATGCCGCACATGAAAAAGCTGGTTTTTCTAATGAAGAACTTATCATCAGACTTAAAAGTTTTCCAAAGGAATTACTACACGAGATTAAAATTATAGATAGAAATTTTTTAAATGACTTTGATATAGAGTTTCCAAAAATAATTTACGAGATAGAGAAAATATAAAATATCCAAGAGTATTTTCGGATATGCTGCTTCTAGGAATGCTAACCCATGGCGTTCTCTACTCTGCATTGCATCAAGTGATGTCGATGAAGTTACTAGGTGAGGCTGAAGCCACACATCCGAAGCCCTCTCGGATGTGATCCTTTAGGTTCACCCAAATCCCTTAGAATAGGGCTTTAAGTTTTCTACTAAAAATGCTCATTTTCAGTACACCAAAAGCATATACCAGATATACTTTCAAAAATTGAACCATAAAAAAGCCAAAGAGATAATGAAAGTTTAATACTTGTACAACTTCAGCCATACTAACAATAAAGAATAGACAAACTTAGTATTGAGTATGAACTTCTTCCATCCGTATGCACAAAGTTTATGTGTATAAATGCTTACGATTAGCCTGGTCTTGAGAGTGGGAAGGTTATTTTGAAAAAGAAGTTGAAGGATTAAGGTAGGATATGAGTTCAATATTAAAACTAATCGGTCGAGAAAAGGAACTTTTTTCATCAGATATTTATGCTAATGAAAAAGAGTTGACATCCATTGTTTCAGCATCTTCTTTTTTAGTAATAGGCGGAGCTGGATCGATAGGTCAAGCAGTTACTAAAGAGATATTTAAACGCAATCCTAAAAAGCTTCACATTGTAGATATATCTGAAAATAATATGGTTGAACTCGTTCGAGATATAAGAAGTTCATTTGGTTATATTGATGGGGAGTTTAAAACATTTGCATTGGACATTGGTTCACTTGAATATGACGCTTTTATAAAAGCAGATGGCAAATTTGATTATATTTTAAATTTATCTGCTTTAAAACACGTACGAAGTGAAAAAGATCCATTTACACTTATGCGAATGATTGAAACTAATGTTTTTAATACAGATAAAACAATTGGACAGTCTATTACCAATGGAACTAAAAAATACTTCTGTGTGTCAACAGATAAAGCTGCTAATCCTGTAAATATGATGGGTGCTAGCAAACGAATAATGGAAATGTTTGTTATGCGGAAGTCCCAAGGGATGAAAGTTTCTATGGCTCGTTTTGCGAATGTAGCATTTAGTGATGGGTCTCTTCTTCATGGGTTTAACCAACGAATTCAAAAAAATCAACCTATTGTCGCTCCAAATGATATAAAGCGATACTTTGTGACTCCTCAAGAATCAGGCGAACTTTGTCTTATGTCTTGTATATTTGGGGAGAACAGAGATATATTTTTTCCTAAACTTAGTGAGAACCTACATCTTATATCATTTGCAGACATAGCAGTAAAATATCTTGAAGATTTAGGTTATGAACCATTCTTATGCGAGAGTGAAGATGAAGCGAGAGAATTGGCTAAAACTTTACCATCAGAAGGAAAGTGGCCTTGTTTGTTCACTTCTAGCGATACGACTGGAGAAAAAGATTTTGAAGAGTTTTTTACGGATGTGGAAACTTTAGACATGGATAGGTTTGAAAATCTTGGAGTTATTAAAAATAAAGCTCTGTTTGATGAAGAAAAACTAAATAATTTTGAAAAAACTATAAAAAACTATAAAAATAATCTAGCATGGACAAAAGAGAACATTGTAAAAGAATTTTTTACTATGATTCCAGATTTTGGTCATAAAGAGACAGGTAAATATCTTGATGGGAAAATGTAGTCATGTATAAAAATGTAGTTGATTTTATACAAGAACTTTATAACACTAAAGAGTTTTTACCTCTACATGAACCAAGGTTTATTGGTAATGAAAAAAAATATGTAAATGAAGCCATAGATTCTACTTTCGTTTCAAGTGTTGGAAAGTATGTAACACAACTAGAAGCGATGATAGCTGAGTTTTCAGGCTGTAAGTATGCTATTGCCACATCAAACGGTACATCGGCTCTACACATAGGGCTTAAGTTAGTTGGAGTCGATAAGTCTTGTGAGGTTATTACTCAGCCTTTGACTTTCATTGCTACTGCAAACGCCATAAGTTACTGTAATGCAAAGCCTGTATTTATAGATGTTGATAAAGAAACCTTAGGCTTATCTCCTTCAAAACTAAAAGAGTTTTTAGAAGAGTTCACCGTTATGAATGAAGTGAACGAATGCATTAATAAAATCACAAAAAAAACTATTAAAGCTTGTGTTCCCATGCACACCTTTGGTCATCCATGTAAGATAGATGAGATAGTCAGTATTTGTGATGAATACAACATCAGTGTTGTTGAAGACGCAGCTGAATCACTTGGTTCATACTATAAAGGCAAACATACTGGTAGTTTTGGTAAAGTTGGTGTTTTCTCTTTTAATGGAAATAAAATCATTACAACTGGTGGTGGTGGTATGATAGTGACTGATGATAAAGAGTTAGCTTCGCGAGCAAAGCACATTACAACCACTGCAAAAGTTCCAGACCCTTATGAATATGTTCATGATGAGATAGGCTATAACTATAGACTTACAAACTTAAGTGCGGCGCTTGGCGTAGCTCAAATGGAACAACTTCCTTTATTTATAGAAAAACAAAGAGAGTTAGCAAAAGAGTATGAAGCTTTTTTTAAAGATTTGGATATGCAGTTCATAACTGAACCTGAAAATTCTAATTCAAACTATTGGCTAAACGCAGTGATACTAAAAGACAGAAAAACACGAGATAGCTTTTTAAAATACACTAATGACAACGGCATCATGACTCGATGTATCTGGAGACTTATGAATAAGTTAGAAATGTTTAAAGATTGTCAATGTGGGGATTTATCAAATTCAGAGTGGTTTGAAGATAGGGTTGTAAATATTTCGAGTTCGGTGATAGTATAATGAAAGAAGAAATATTACTTATAGGTGGTGGCGGTCACTGTAAATCTGTAATAGATGTTATAGAACAAGAGGATAAATATATTATCGCTGGTATTATTGATAAAATAGAGCTACTTGGAAGTGATGTGTTAGGTTATAAAGTCATAGGGTGTGATGATGATTTAGTAAAGCTAAGAGATAAATACTCAAATGCGATAGTAACGGTAGGCCATATTAAGTCAAATAGTTTAAGAGTCAAACTATTTAATTTATTAAAAGGTTTAAATTTTAATTTGCCAAAAATCATTTCACCGTTGGCCTATGTTTCCAATCATTCAAAAATTGATGAAGGCACAATAGTGATGCATCATGCACTTGTTAACGCTTCTTCACAAATAGGTGAAAACTGTATAATAAATACTAAAGCTTTAATTGAACACGATTGCGTGGTGGAGAATAATTGTCACGTTTCCACAGGGGCTATTGTCAATGGTGGCGTTGTTGTCAAAGAAAACACATTTTTTGGAAGTAACGCCACTTCAAAAGAGTATATAGAAGTGAATGACTTTATAAAAGCGGGGAGCGTTGTAAAATGAAACAAGTATTTATAATCGCAGAAGCGGGGGTTAATCATAACGGTTCCATAGAATTTGCTAAAAAACTCATAGATGTCGCAGTTGATGCTGGTGTAAATGCCGTGAAGTTTCAAACATTTAGAGCTAAAAATCTAGTTTCAAAAAATGCAAAAAAAGCCCAATATCAAAAAGAAAATATAGGAGATGGTGATGATAGTCAGTTTAATATGCTTAAAAAACTTGAACTTAATATAGATACTCATCATGAACTTATATCTTATTGTAATAGTAAAAATATAATGTTTCTCTCAACTCCATTTGATCATGACAGCATAGAACTTCTAAATGACTTAGGTTTAGAAATCTTTAAAATTCCAAGTGGAGAAATTACAAATCTTCCATATTTAAGACATATTGGTAAACTTGGAAAAAAAGTGATACTCTCGACGGGTATGGCGGATATTGGCGAGATAGAAGATGCAATGGATGTTTTGACGGAAGCTGGAACATCGAAGGCAAATATAACCGTGCTTCATGCAAACACTATGTACCCAACGCCGATAGAAGACGTAAATCTAAAAGCAATGTTGACAATAGGTAGCACTTTTGACGTGGCGTTTGGATACAGTGACCATACTTTAGGAATTGAAGTTGATATAGCAGCTGTTGCGATGGGGGCATCATGTATAGAGAAACATTTTACACTTGATAAAACTATGGAAGGTCCAGATCATAAAGCTTCATTAGAACCTGATGAACTTAAAGAGATGGTAAAAACGATTCGAAATATTGAACTAGCTCTTGGTAGTAGTATTAAAAAACCTTCAAAGAGTGAAACTCCAAATATGCATATAGTTAGAAAATCAATTGTAGCAAAAAGAGCTATTGGTAAAGGTGAAATATTAAGCGAAGACAATCTTGCCATTAAAAGACCGGGGAATGGTATCAATCCTATGCGATGGGATGAAATTATTGGTACTCTCGCGAGTAAAGATTACATTGAAGATGAATTGATATGAATAAAAGAAAAGTCTGCGTCGTAACAGGGACAAGAGCAGAATATGGTTTGCTTTATTGGTTGATGAAGGAGATAGAAGCAGATGATGAGTTAGAACTTCAAATCATCGCTACTGGAATGCACTTAAGCCCTGAATTTGGATTGACTTACAAAGAGATAGAAAAAGACTTTAGAATAGATAAAAAGATAGAAATGCTTCTTTCTTCTGACACATCTGTTGGTATTTCCAAGTCGATGGGACTTGCTCAAATTTCTTTTGCTGAAGCATATGAAGAATTACAACCTGATATATTAGTGGTTCTTGGCGATAGATATGAAATATTTTCCGCGGTAAGTTCAGCAATGATAGCTAGAATTCCAATTGCTCATCTTCACGGCGGTGAGACTACCGAGGGCGCGTTTGATGAATCAATTCGTCATTCTATTACTAAAATGAGTCATCTTCATTTTACAGCTACAGACGAGTATAAAAATAGAGTTATTCAGCTGGGTGAGCATCCAAATAGTGTTTATAATGTTGGTGGACTTGGAATTGATAATATTAAAAAATTAAAGCTTCTTTCACGAGAAGAGTTTGAAAAATCAATAGATTTTAAGTTAAATAAAAAAAATACCATTGTGACTTTTCATCCTGTAACTCTTGAAAATTCAACGGTTTCAGTGCAGTTTCAAAATTTGTTAGACGCTATTGATGAACTTGAAGATACAAATATAATTTTTACAAAAGCCAATAGTGATACCGATGGAAGAGTTGTTAATGGAATGATAGACGACTACGTTAGAGTAAATGGCGACAAATCTATCGCGTTTACTTCTTTGGGTCAATTAAGATACTTAAGCGCTCTGCAATATGTAGACGTTATGGTTGGCAATAGTTCAAGTGGACTTATCGAAGCACCATCTTTTAAGATAGGAACTCTAAATATTGGCGATAGGCAAAAGGGACGAATAATGGCTGATAGCGTTATAAACACAAAGCCAGATAAACAATCAATTAGAAATGCTTTTGAAAAAATGTATTCACAGGAATTTATTAAAACTTTGCAAGAAGTGGACAATCCTTATGGGAATGGTGGAGCGAGTAAAAAAATAAAAAACATTATAAAAAATGCTAAATTGGAAAACATACTCAAAAAGACTTTTTATAATATAAAGGTAGAAAATGACTGATTATAAAAAAGTGATATTAATTCCAAAATCAACGATAATAGAAGCTTTACAAGTCATTGATAAAGGTGCTATTCAAATAGCACTTGTTATAGATGAAAATGAAAAACTATTGGGTACTTTGACTGATGGAGACATTAGAAGAGGCTTATTAAACGATTTGTCTTTAAGTGACAGTATCGAAAGCATTATCTTTAAAAATCCAACAGTATGCAATATAGCAGACACTAAAGAAAAAATTTTAGAGATAGCTGTTAGTAAAAAAATCTATCAAATACCTGTGGTAGATAACGATGGAAAGTTAGTTGGTATAGAAGAAGTTGATGAGCTTTTAAGACAAAAGTCTAAGAGTAATAAAGTTGTATTGATGGTTGGTGGATTAGGAACTAGACTAAGACCGTTAACAGATCATACTCCTAAACCAATGTTAAAAGTTGGTAACAAACCAATTTTAGAAACGATAATACAAAATTTTAAAAAGTATGGATTTACAAACATCATACTCTGTGTAAGTTATAAATCAGAGATAATAGAAGAATATTTTAAAGATGGTTCAGAATTTGGAGTAAATATAGAGTATATTCATGAAAATAAAAGAATGGGGACAGCTGGAGCATTAAGTCTAATAAGAGACAAACTTCATGAGTCTTTTTTTGTTATGAATGGTGATTTACTTACAAATATAAATTTTGATAGAATGATGGAATACCATATATCTAATGTATCGGTGGCAACTATGGGAGTAAGAGAATATGATTTTCAAGTGCCTTACGGCGTTGTAAATGTTCATGACAAGGATATCTTAAGTATAGAAGAAAAACCTCTTCATAAGTTTTTTGTGAGTGGTGGTGTTTATGTCTTAAATGAAAAAGTTTTAGATTATATTCCTGATGATGAGTTTTACGATATGCCAACGCTGTTTGAAAAAGTGATTCAAGAGAAATTAAAGAGCATCTCTTTTCCTATTCGTGAGTATTGGTTAGATATTGGAAGAATGGAAGAGTATGAAAAAGCAAATAATGAATATCATGAGATTTTTTAATTGAAGATTTTAATAATTGGCTATGGCTCTATTGGAAAAAGACATGAAGAAGTTCTTTTAGAGTTAGAAAATATTGAACAGATAGATATTGTTACTAATCAATATCTTTCAAATAAGAGGACATTTAAAAATTTAGAAGATATTCAAAATTTAAATGATTATGATTATTTTATAATTGCGTCAGAAACTAACAAGCATTACACTCAACTAAAATATTTAGAATCTATGCTTACAGATAAAATCATATTTTGCGAAAAACCACTTTTTGAGTCTCAAAAAATTTTAAAGATTACAAAAAATCAAGTTTATGTTGGTTATGTTCTGCGGTTTCATCCACTTCTTCAAACACTTAAAAAACTTTTAAAAGATGATAATATCTTAAATATAAACGTTAATTGTGGGCAGTATCTTCCAACATGGAGAGCCCAGAGTGATTATAGAGATTCTTATAGCGCAAAAAAAGAAGAGGGTGGTGGAGTACTACTAGATTTGAGCCATGAAATAGATTATACTCAATGGTTATGTGGAAAGATTAATGAGATAAAAAGTTATCAAGTGAAAGTTTCTGACTTAGAAATAAGTTCAGATGACTTAAGCACTTTTATAGCCAAAACAGATAGAGGCATCATAGTGAATTTATCAATTGACTATATTAGCAAAATAACATATAGAAAAATTATGTTAAATACTTTCAACACTACATATGAACTAGATTTTATAAACAATAAGCTTGTACAAAAAGATAAGTTTGGTGTTGAAGAAGTTTTCAGTAGTAGTAATCTAGAGAGAAACAGTATGTTTGAAAATATGCATAAATCAATTTTAGGTACAAAAGAAAGTGTCTGTTCTTATTCTGAAGCATTGGAAGTTATGGATACTATCTCAAAAGTTCAGGAGCAAAATAGATGAGTAAAGTATTATGTACAATTTGTGCTAGAGGCGGAAGTAAAGGCGTTAAAAATAAAAATGTTAAAGAGATTAATGGCAAACCACTTATTGCTTACACAATTGAGCAAGCAAAAGCATCTCAGCTATTTGATCATATTGTGATTAGTACAGATTCTGATGATATTGCAAATATTGCTAAAGAATACGGAGCGGAAGTCTTTTTTAAACGTAGCACTGAAATGGCAAGCGACACAGCCGGTAAACTTGATGTAATTAAAGATACTTTTGTGCGAAGTGAAGAGCATTATAAAAAACAGTATGATTATTTAATAGACTTAGACGCTACGGCTCCTCTTAGAGTTGTTGAAGATATAACAAAATCTTTTGAACAGTTTCTAGCTAATGACAATGACAATTTAATAACCGCTATGCCAGGAAGAAGAAGTCCTTACTTTAACTTAGTTGAAGTGAATGAAGAGGGTAGAGTTTATCTTTCAAAAGAGTTTGACAATAGCATTGTTAGACGTCAAGATGCTCCAAAAAGTTACGATATGAACGCTTCTATTTATATATGGAAAAGGGATGCTATCTTAAATATAAAATCTCTTTTTATGGAAAAAACGGGACTCTACGTAATGCCTGAAGAGAGGTCTATAGACATAGACACTCCTTTGGACTATGAGTTTGTTGAGTTTTTAATGAGGAAAAATAATGCTTAAAGATAAAGTTGTAGTAATTACTGGTGGAGCAGGACTTATTGGCAAAGAGTTTGTCAAAGCAGTCGTTGAGCAAGATGGCATAGCTATAATCGCAGATATAAATGAAAAAATAGGTAATCAAGTAAAAAATGCTTTATCTGAAGAACTCAATACAACTAGTATAGATTTTGTAAAACTAGATATAACTTCTAAAGAGTCTTTGCAAAGATGTGTTAATTATTTGGATGAAAGATATAAAAGAATAGACGCTTTAGTAAATAATGCTTACCCTAGAAATAAAAATTATGCCAGACATTTTTTTGACGTGGAATATGATGATTTTGTAGAAAACTTAGGCTTGAATCTTGGAGGTTATTTCACAACATCTCAGCAGTTTGCAAAGTATTTTCAAACACAAGGTTATGGTAACATTATAAATATTTCTTCAATATATGGAGTGATTGCACCTAAATTTGAAGTATATGAAAATACTCCTATGACTATGCCTGTGGAGTATGCAGCTATCAAGTCTGGATTAATTCATTTAACGAAGTATATGGCGAAATATTTTAAAAATATGAATATAAAAGTAAATACTTTAAGTCCTGGCGGTATCTTTGACTCTCAACCCGAAGCTTTTTTACAAAAGTATAAGGAAGAGTGTCTAAACAAAGGGATGTTGGATAAGAGTGATTTAAAAGGAACTTTGATTTACTTGCTAAGTGACATGAGCAAGTATGTAAATGGGCAAAATATTATTGTGGATGATGGGTTCTGCCTGTGATAAGTGAGATGCTGAAAAAAAGAGTCTTTGATATAAATTCTGATAGATTAGGTCCAGACTGTCCATTTACCCATTGGAAACTATATTTTAAATCACAGATGCAAAAAATATCGCAAAGTAAATTCAAATCATTTTCTACTAGCTCGGAGTTTAGAGCAGGAGCTTATGCAATAACATGTTCAAAAATTTCCATAGGTGCAAATGTAATTATTAGACCTAATACAATGCTTTTTGCAGATCCAAGAGAGGGTGATGATGGGCAAATTATTATAGAAAACGATGTAATGATAGGTTCGGGTGTTCATATCTATGTATCGAATCATCGTTATGATATGGAAGATAAGAACATCATGGAGCAGGGACACTACATGGCACAAAGCGTTCATTTAGAAGAGGGTTGTTGGATTGGTGCCAATAGTATTATTTTGCCAGGAATAACAATTGGTGAAAATGCAGTAGTCGGTGCAGGGAGTATAGTTACTAAGAATGTGCCTTCAAGAGTTGTATTTGCTGGAAATCCTGCTAAGTTAATAAAAAAACTATAAAGTATTTTGATGGAAGATAGTCTAAAAAAAAGATACATTGTAAAATTGCTAGCAAGTTTTATTGCTGGTATTTTTAATATAATTCTTATTGCCATTGTTCCTAAAGCTTTGGGACCTATTGCATTTGGACAGTTTAGCTATTTGCAACAGTCCTTTTCTCAAGTTATTGCATTTTTTGATGCAGGAACTTCCACTGCTTTTTTTACAAAACTATCCGCTAAGCATGAAAGAAAAGAGCTTATCTCATTTTATTTTTTATTTTCGGTTTTGCTTCTTCTTCTATTGTATTCATTTATATATCTAGGTATTTTTTTTGGCTATAGTGACAACTTGCTGCCTAATATACCGATTGATTATATTTATTTTGGACTGTGGTTTGGTTTTCTGACATGGTTAACCCAAATATATGTAAAAATATCGGATGCTTACGCGCTTACTGTTTCAGTTGAAGTTATTAAAATACTGCATAAAGCGTTTAGTTTACTTTTACTGATTTGTTTTATTCATTATCTTACATTTGATTTATCAAGTTATTTTTATTTTCATTATCTCTCGTTAGTCTCTTTTATTTTGATTATCACAGTTTTATTTGTTAAAAAAGAGATCTTCACAAGTAATATGGTGACGTTTAAGTTAGCCTATAAACAATTAACGAGTGAGTTTATTAAATTTTCTTCACCACTACTCGTTTTCAATACCGTTGCCATCCTTATTGCTCTGTTTGATATCTGGTTATTGCAAAAGGTTAGTGGTTCGATGGAAACAGGTTTTTATGGATTGGCTTACTCAATAGCGGCAATGTGCTTTTTGTTTACTGGATCCATGACTCCTTTAATAACGAGAGAATTTTCTAAAGCTTATGAAAAAAAAGAGATAGAAAAGATAAAAAAACTTTTTAAACGCTATGTTCCAATGCTATATGCAATTGCAGCCTACTTTGGAGTTTTTATATCTTTTGAAAGTGAAAATTTAATAGGAATTTTTACAGATGAAAAGTTTCAAGATGCTTATTTCGTTTTAGTCGTGATGGCTTTTTATCCGGTTCATCAAACTTATGGACAACTGAATGGTTCACTTTTTTTTGCTATGGAAAAGACGGCTTTATATAGAAATATAGGATTAATTTCGGCCTTAATAGGCTTAATGTTTACTTTTATTTTTATATATATGATGGAGTTAGGGGCTGTTGGTTTTGCATGGAAAATGGTACTAATTCAAATCATTTCTGTAAATATTCAGCTCTATTTTAATGCTAAATTATTAAATTTAAATATTTTACCCTTTTTAACTCATCAAATACTTTCAGTTATGTTTTTTTGTGCAATGGCCTTTGTGAGTACGCAAATGATTTTTATAGGAGAGAACGGTATTATGATTTTTTTAGCAAAAGGAATCTTCTATACTTTTCTAGTATTAGTTGGTACAATGCTTGTTCCCTATATATTTTCAACGAATAGAGATGAAATTTTTGGTTTACTAAACAATTTAAAGGCGAAAGTAAAATGATTGACGGTTTTGTTGCAGGTTTAGATACAAAGTATAGAAACATATTTATAATTGACTCTATGTCCTATTGGAAAGAAGATAATGATTACAATTCAAAAACTGATCTTGTATTAACATATGACTTAGAGCTTCATAAAGCTATAAGTATTTTAGGTGGAAATGTATTTTATATTGACCACATAGTAGATTCAAATAGAATGCAGAAGAATAATTTTTTAATTTACAAGTTTTTTAAAAATTGGCATTTTGATAGGACAGGCAATGATATTTTTGTTTATAAAGATGTCCCATTTGGACTTGCATTAAGGTTAGAGTATTGGAATGATTTTACGACATACATTAGACTTTATTTATCCCTGTCTTGTTTAAAAAAAATTGAAATGGATAAACTATACCTTTCAACTACCGACAAAGTAATCCTTGAAATACTGAATGGGCTTAAAATTCCTTTTGTAGAACAAATTATTGATGAAAAGAGTAGTATTGGATTTTATTTTCCTATTCAAAAGTGGATGGATGAGAGAATTCGGCCTAGTGGTTTACGAGCATTTTTATATAAAACAAGAGAAATTGTAAGTTATTATTATGGATTAATAAGATCATTTTTAGATAACTTATTTACAAATAACAATATTCAAACGGTTTTTATTCAAGAGTATCATCCAACGAAAAAGATATTAGCACATTTAAGGGAAGATAATAATATAAGAGTATTGTTAACAAATTTTTCAAGAGGTTCTAAACTAAGAGAAAATCTCTCGGAACGACTTGTTCCCATTGGAGGTAGAGTTGAAAAGTATGATAAAGTGGCAGACTCACTGATACACGAAATGAGCCTAAGGAAAAATGAGAAACTTATACTAGATGATGGTAGTGATATTTCAATTCAAATATATAATATTATTGAAAATCGAATCGCTGTCGCATTGCCAAACATATTAAGAACGTTAGATAGTTCTATTTTATATTTTAATAAGAATAAGGTAGATTTGGAAATTTTAATAGCAAATATTGGTCATGCCGCTACTCTATTTGATTGTGTTTGTAAGGTTAGAAATATACCAAGTTATTTAATTATAAATGGATTTTTAGGAAGTTCTTATTCTGATGATAGTAGATATGCCAACTATATAAACAGTTACTCGACAAGCATTAAAGAGAACTATTTTAGAGGTAATAAAAATATTGTTACTCTTGGTGATTCTAGAATGGATGCCTATCGTTCATCAGATAAGCCTTTAGAAGTAAATAGA
Source organism: Sulfurimonas sp. (assembly GCF_018698455.1). GTDB lineage: Bacteria > Campylobacterota > Campylobacteria > Campylobacterales > Sulfurimonadaceae > Sulfurimonas. The sequence goes on from NZ_JABIOQ010000055.1 coordinate 28,627, forward strand.
ATAAAACCTACCGTTACAATTGGCGCATCAGGGTTTAACTCTACAAATTTAAGTTCTTACGTAGCGGTAGAGTTTGATTTTATGTATGATATTGTATCTGCTCTAAATAATGTAATCATTCAGGGTACGGAAATAGATATAATTATTAAAGTACGTCCTAATGGTTATAAAAGTCAGTATCAAAAATTTATCAGTAAATACTTTGGTGAGTTAAATATAAAGATTATTGATAATTTACCGATGAGAGATGTACTAGAAAGGACAGATTTTTATATATCTATATATTCTCAAACATTATTTGAGGCATCTTGTTTAGGTATTCCAGTTGTTTATTATAAAAAAGATACTGAAATAATGGATCCTCCTTTTAATAATAATTCGGAATTGGTTACGGCAACAGATAAGGAAGACATGATTCAAGCTTTTTATGATTTTAAAAATAATCATAAAAGGTATGAGCCTTTCTTAAACCGTAAGATTATGGAAAAGTATATTGGGCCACTGGATGGTAAAAATTTAGAAAGAAATCTGAAATTTGTATATGAATTGTTAGATAAACCTAAACAAGAGAAAAATAATGATTAGATGGATGAAAAATAGTATAAAGTTTTTTTTGCAAAAAAGAAAGTTTCCAGATAGTAAGATATATTTCAATGCTTCTGTAGATAATAAAAGCAAACTCGGTAAACATAGCGTTATATTTTCAAATGTAACATTAGTAAACTCCACTATTGATGATTATAGTTATGTGCAAAAAAATACGGAGATAGTAAATGCACAGATAGGAAAGTTTTGCTCAATAGCTAGTAATGTAGCTGTGGGGTTGGCAAATCATCCAATGAATTTGATTAGTACAAGTCCTATTTTTTATGACAACACTCAGCCTTTACCTTTTTTCTTTACAACTATTCCTTACAAAGGTGAGCTGTCCCCTCAAACAACAATCGGTTCTGATGTATGGATTGGACAAGGAGCTATGATAAAAGCTGGTATAACACTTGGTGTTGGCGCTGTGATTGGTGCTGGAGCTGTAGTAACAAAAAATGTTGAACCGTATAGCGTAGTCGCTGGCGTTCCAGCAAGACACATTAAGTATAGATTTGATGAAAAACTGAGAGAATTATTATTAAAATCGAAGTGGTGGGAGCTAGATGAAAAAATTGTAGGATTGTCTTTACTTTTTAATCAAGCTGATGAGTTTTTAGAAAAATTAGGACGGAATGGATGATTAAATTTAGTTCGTATAACAGAATAAAAAGATATATTAAACGCCATGCTTTTGCCTTTTTGTTTGGAAATGGTTTTAAAAAATTTGGTAAAAAAGTCTCAATGATAAATCCTGATATTATTGAAGGAGAGCAGTATATATGTTTATCTGACAATGTTTCTTTTGGTGCACAAGCTTGGTTGTTGGCTTTAAAACAAGATAATCAAGAACCAAAATTAGTAATAGAAGAAGGGGTTACTGTTGGAAGATTTTCGCATATTGTTGCTATCAAAGAGGTTGTGATAGAAAAAAATGTTTTGATAGCAGATAAGGTGTATATTTCTGATAATTTACATTCTTATGAGGATATAAATACTCCAATAATAAATCAAAAAATTCTTTTTAAATCTAATGTCATAATTGGAGAAAATAGCTGGATTGGCGAAAATGTCTCTATCATTGGTGCAAAAATTGGTAAGCACTCCGTAATTGGCTCAAACTCTGTCGTAAATAGCGATATACCTGATTATTCCATCGCAGTTGGATCACCTGCTAGAGTTATTAAGAAGTATGATTTCAAAGATAAAATATGGAAAAAAGTATAATGAATTTAAATAATAAAAAAATACTTTTCATAGCCCCAAAATTTTATTATTACCATAGTGATATTGTGAAGTCTTTAGAGTTTCAAGGTTCTTATGTTACTTTTTATCCAGAAATGATACAGAGCGTTCTTTATAGAATTTCAAACAAGTTTAGCGCAATGTTAGAAAACTATTTGAGAAATAGATATTTAAAATCTATTTTAGACGATACAAAAGAAAATATGTATGAGATAGTTTTTGTCATCCGTGGTGGGTATCTATCTCCTTTATGGCTAGAAGCACTACGTTTGAAGTTGCCAAACGCAGAGTTTGTGATGTACCAGTGGGATTCAACACGACAAAACAACTACTTAGCTCTTATAAAATATTTTGATAGTGTGAAAACCTTTGATATGATAGATGCAAAAAAATATAACCTAGATTATTTACCACTGTTTTATACTCGACAGTATAGAGAACTACAGAAAGAAAAAAAAGTACAGAAATATGACTTAGTTTTTTTTGGAGCATATCATAGTGATAGATTAAAAATCATTAAATACATAGATAAGCTTTTCAAAAAAAATAATTTAGTTTTCAAGTACCATTTATTTGTAACCAGGTTGGCACTGTTCCGACTACTTTTGACAAGAGTTATCTCTCTTAATGATTTACCCTATTTCAAAACCTACTCAGTATCTAGCGATGAGATAATAGAAACATATAAAGAGTCAAGTGCAGTCTTGGATATAGAATTATCTATTCAAAATGGATTAACTATGAGAACTTTTGAAACTCTTGGCGCGCATTTGAAGTTAGTAACGACTAATGAAAATATAACAAAAGAAAGTTTTTACGACCCTAATACAATTATGTATATTGATAGAAATAACATAAATTTAGAGTTAGATTTTTTTAAAAAGACTCGAGATATAGACAATAAATTTGATGAGTTTCATATTGACTCGTGGATTAAAAATATATTAGTGTAACATCAGCTATTTTATTGTAAAATAATATTACTTTAGTGCATTGGAGAGTTGGATGAAAGGTATTATACTAGCAGGTGGAAGTGGAACAAGACTTTACCCTATTACTCAGGGTGTCTCTAAACAACTGATTCCCATCTACGATAAGCCTATGATTTATTATCCACTTTCTGTTTTGATGCTTGCAGGCATTAAAGAAGTTCTTATAATCTCAACTCCTCATGATTTACCGAGATTTGAAGATCTTTTGGGAAGCGGTGAGAAAATTGGAATGAAGTTTTCTTATGTTGCACAAGCATCGCCTGACGGACTAGCTCAAGCTTTTGTCTTAGGAGAAGAGTTTATAGGTGATGACGATGTGTGTCTTGTACTGGGAGACAACATTTTTTATGGACATGGGTTAACCTCTCTTTTATCAAAGTCGGTTCGAAATGTTCAAGATGAAAACAAAGCAACTGTATTTGGTTACTATGTTAAGGATCCCAAGCGCTATGGCGTTGCCGAATTTGATACTGAAGGTAATGTTACAAGCATAGAAGAAAAACCAGAAAATCCTAAATCAAATTATGCTGTTATAGGTCTTTATTTTTATCCAAATGACGTCATACAAAAAGCTAAAAATGTAAAACTTTCTCATCGTGGCGAATATGAGATAACAACTCTAAATCAAGATTACTTACATGAACAAAGATTAAAGGTTGAACTTATGGGACGAGGGTATGCTTGGTTAGATACTGGAACTCATGAGTCTCTCATAGAAGCAAGTCAGTTTATTCAAACCATAGAGAATAGACAAGCTCTCAAAATAGCATGTTTGGAAGAGATAGCATATGAGATGGGTTACATTACGAAAGAGAAACTTATAGAACTAGCTGAACCACTCAAGAAAAATCAATATGGACAGTACTTATTAGATAGAGCAAAACAAGGGAAAATATATGGAATTTATTAGAACGGATATTCCTGATATTATAATCTGTAAACCTACACGACATGGAGATGATAGAGGTTACTTTATAGAGACTTTTAGAGAAGATAAGCTTGAGGATTTTTTAGGATACAAAATAAACTTTACTCAAGATAATGAATCTAAATCTTCTCGTGGTGTTTTAAGGGGTTTGCACTATCAACTCCATCCCTCTGCACAAACCAAATTAGTAAGAGTTATAAAAGGTAGAGTTTTAGACGTAGCGGTAGATATTCGAAAAGACTCACCAACATTTGCTCAGCATGTAGCGGTAGAATTAAATGATGAAAACCAATTTCAACTTTTAGTACCCCGTGGATTTGCTCACGGTTTTGTGGTACTTGAAGATGATACTGTTTTCGCGTATAAGGTTGATAATTATTATTCACCGAAGAATGATAGGGGTATTGCTTTTGATGATGAAAGTTTATCCATAGACTGGACGATACCAGATGGTGAACTTAATCTTTCTGTAAAAGATAGAGCACAACCTACTTTAAATGAAGCTATTGATATTTTTGAGTACGGAGTGAATTATTATGCTTAATGTTTTAGTAACTGGTGCAGGTGGTTTTATAGGTAAGAATTTCATTAGTAAGCTTCAGTTAAACCCACAAATTAATATTTTAGAGTATAAACGCAGTAATGATAAAACAGATTTAAAAGGGTTAGTTTTAAAAAGTGATTTTATATATCACCTAGCTGGAGAAGTCAGACCAACAAGTAGCGATACAGAGTTTAAAAGTTCAAATGTCACACTAACTAAAGAAATTCTTGAAATACTTAAGAAGGGTAATAAAAAAACTGTCATTCTATATGTTTCAAGTATTCATGCCAAATTACTTAAAAATGAGTATGGAAGAACAAAAAGAGAATCGGAAATATTGATTGAAGAATATTCGAGAGAGAATGACATAAATTGTTTTATATATAGACTTCCCCATGTTTTTGGTGAAGAGTGCAAAGCAAATTACAACTCGGTTGTATCAACATGGATTTACAATAGTATAAAAGGTTTAGATATAAATGTTTTTGATCGAGGCATTGAGATGCACTATGTGTATGTTCAAGATATTGTGAATGAATTTATAGAAAAATTAAGTAGTAAAAATAATTGTGAATTATATATCGAGCCCGATAATATATATGAAACAACTTTAGGCGATGTTGTAGACTATATTAAAGAGTTTAAAGAAAATATAAATAATACAAAATATTTAGTGAAAAAGAATATATTTAAAGAAAAATTATTTATCACATATAAAGATTACTGGAGAAAATTAAAACAGATATGAAGAACATACTACTAACAGGAACTGCAGGCTTCATAGGTTCAAATTTTGCACCATACTTCTTAGAAAAGTATCCAGAGTACAATCTTATTAATCTAGACCTATTAACATATGCAGGAAACTTAGAAAACATAAAAGAGTGTGAATCCAATCCAAGATACAAATTCATAAAAGGTGACATTTGTAACCGTGAACTCGTAGAGTTTATATTTAACGAGTACGACATTCAAGGTGTGATTCACTTTGCAGCAGAGTCTCATGTAGATAACTCTATTAAGAATCCTAGTGTATTTATTGAAACAAACATAAATGGTACTTTTACTCTTTTAGATGTTGCTCAGAAGTACTGGATGGATAAGCCATTTACTTATAAAGAGAACTATATCGGTTGTAGATTTCATCATATCTCAACAGATGAAGTATACGGAACTCTTAATGAGACTGATCTCTTCACAGAAGAAACACCATACACTCCAAACTCTCCATACTCAGCATCTAAAGCAAGTAGCGATATGATAGTTAGAAGTTACCAAGAGACTTATGGAATGAACACAGTCATAACAAACTGTTCAAACAACTATGGCCCTAAACAACATGATGAGAAACTTATCCCTACTATCATAAGAAAAGCATTAGCAGGAGAATCTATTCCTATCTATGGAGATGGTAAGAACATTAGAGATTGGTTATATGTACTTGATCACTGTAAAGGTATAGACTTAGTTTACCATACAGGTAAAGAGGCTAACGTATATAACATCGGTGGAAGAAACGAAAGAACAAATCTTCAAATAGTAGATGCTATATGTACCATACTTGATGAAAAAGTTCCAAAAGAAACTTCATACAAAGACCTTATAACTTTCGTAGAAGATAGAGCAGGGCATGATAGACGTTATGCAATAGATGCTACAAAGTTAGAAACAGAACTTGGCTGGAAAGCGAAGGAGAACTTTGACTCTGGGATTATTAAGACTATTGAATGGTACTTAGAAAAAAATGAGATTAAAATCAACAAGAAAGGTAGGCTGTAAATATGAAGGTATTATTACTAGCAGGCGGATTTGGAACAAGACTTAGTGAAGAGACAGATATACGACCTAAGCCAATGGTTGAGATAGGTGGCAAACCAATTTTATGGCATATCATGAAAACATATTCACAATATGGATTCAATGATTTTGTTGTGTTACTTGGCTACAAGGGTTACTACATCAAAGAGTTCTTTGCTAACTATTTTTTACATCAAAGTGATGTGACTATTGACATGTCAAATGGTAAGATGGAAATTCTGAACAATTCTAGTGAACCATGGAAAGTTACACTTTTGGATACCGGATTAAATACTATGACGGGTGGAAGAATTAAAAAAGCTCAAAAGTTTATTGGTGACGAGCCTTTTATGTTGACTTACGGGGATGGTGTTTCAGACATTAACATAGAAGAATTAGTTAGGTTTCATAAATCTCATGGAAAAGCCATGACTATGACATCTGCTCAACCAGATGGTAGATTTGGCGCCTTAAATATTGAGGCCAATAATCAAGTGACGCATTTTTTAGAAAAACCAAAAGGTGATGGCGGCTGGATAAATGCAGGCTTTTTTGTTTGCGAGCCTAAAGTGTTTGATTATATTTCTGATGATGATTGCATAGTATTCGAGCAGAGCCCTTTGCAAAAATTAGCTACAGATGGAGAAATATTTACATTTAAACATGAGGGATTTTGGAAGCCAATGGATAGCTTAAAAGATAAAAATGATTTAAATGAACTTTGGAATAAAAACAAAGCTCCATGGAAGGTTTGGAATCAATAATGTTTAATAATATTTATAGAGACAAAAAAGTTTTAGTTACAGGGCATACAGGTTTCAAAGGAACATGGCTTACTACATGGTTGTTAAAGTTGGGAGCAGAAGTGGTGGGAATTTCTAAGGATATCCCTACCAATCCATCTATGTTTGAAGAGTTGATGTTAGAAAATAAAATTAAACACTATCAAGAAGACATACGAGATTTATCTAAAATGATTGAAATTATTTCAAGTGAAGAACCTGAATTTTTATTTCATTTAGCAGCACAGCCAATAGTGTCGACTTCATATAACGATCCTATTGAAACTATATCTTCTAATGTAATGGGAACTGCAAATATACTCGAGGCTCTTAAGACGTCAAATCATAAATGTAGTGCGATAATTATTACAAGTGATAAAGCTTATGACAATGTTGAGCAGGTTTGGGGTTACAAAGAAGATGACAAGATGGGTGGAAAAGATATTTATAGTGGTTCAAAGGGTGCGGCTGAACTAATAATAAAATCTTACTATCATTCATTTTTAAAAAATAAAGATTCAAATATTAAATTAGCCATAGGGCGTGCTGGTAATGTTATTGGTGGTGGTGATTGGGCTCAAGATAGAATTGTTGTTGATTGTATGGAAGCTTGGAGTGAAAAGAAGAGTGTAGAGATAAGAAGTCCAGATGCTACAAGACCTTGGCAACATGTGCTTGAGCCATTAAGCGGTTATTTGAATTTAGGACAAGAGTTGTATGTGAAAGATAGTTTGCATGGGGAAGCTTTCAATTTTGGTCCTCGTGCGGAACAAAATCATACAGTAAAACAACTGCTTGAAGATTTAAGTGCTTATTGGCACTTTACAAATGTTAACGAGGCCTTTAGCATAACGGATAACATACCATTTCATGAAGCGGGATTGTTAAAACTAAACTGTGACAAAGCTCTGTTTTTTATGAAATGGCAGGCAAATTTAGAATATAAAGACACTATTAGGTTTACTAGTGAGTGGTATTATGATTTTTACAACTCTGATAAAAATATTTTCGATAAAACATTAGAGCAAATTAGTGAATATGAAAATATGGCTAAATCTAAAGAGTTGGTATGGACGGAGTAACTTTAACCCCTCTTAAGCAGATCTACAATCCAAAGGGTGATATATTTCATGCAATGAAAAAGAGTGATGATGGCTTTGATGGATTTGGAGAAGCTTATTTTTCAACAATACATAAAAATGATATTAAGGGTTGGAAGCAACATACTCGGATGACATTAAACTTGGTTATTCCAGTGGGTGAAATAGAATTTGTAGTGTATGATGATAAAGTACAAGAGTTCTTTAGTGTAAAAATATCCCAAAATAATTATCAAAGACTTACTGTAAAAGCAGGTTTATGGGTTGCGTTTAGAGGAGTGAATGAAAATAGTATATTATTAAATTTAGCCTCTATCGAGCATGACCCAAGTGAGGCTATAAGTTTAGATATTGGCGAGATTAAATATGAGTGGTAAAAAGCTTCTCATAACGGGTGGAACTGGATATGTTGGTTCTGCTTTAGTAAATAAACTGATTACACAAGAAAATATTGAAATAGCATTAGTGGTAAGAGATGTACATAAGGCGAAAGAGCTGTTTAAAGACTTGGTTACATATATACTCTATGATGATTTAGTGGAGTTTAAATCTAATATTGAAGAATTCTCACCAGAAATCGTCGTTCATTTAGCGGCATACTCGACTAGTTCCGATGAACCAAAAGACGTGACAAAATTAATAGAATCAAATATAATATTTACATCTAATTTACTTATCGCATTAGAAAATTGCAAAGTGAAATTATTTGTTAATACGGGTTCGTTTTCCGAGCACCATCACATTAATAATGAATTTAGTCCAACTTATTTTTACTCCGCAACAAAAACTTCGGCAAGATATATGATTGAGTATTATTCAAAAAAAAATGCTTTCAAATTTGTTAATGCTATTTTATTTACAGTATATGGCAAGAAAAATGGTTCTAAAAAAATTATTGATTACGCAATGGACTCTTTGGGTTCAGTTACTCCTATTTGTATGAGTGATGGGAAACAGATATTAGATTTTATTCATATAGACGACATTGTAGAATTTTGCCGTAACCTTATAGAGAATTTTGAAAATTTAACAATTTCTAAAATTGATTATGATGTTGGAACTGGAGATTGTATTTCCATAAGAGAACTAGTCAAATATATAGAAAATATTACAAACAAAAAAGCGAATATATCCTGGGGTGTAAATCAAAGTAGAAAAGTCGATACTATAAAAGCTTGTGCAGATGTATCTAGTTCTCAAGAAGAGTTGAAATACTCTGCAAAAGTCTCAATAGTTGATGGTTTGGTAAGATATATAGAAGAGAGAGATTAGTATGCAAGAACCATTAATTAGCATAATAATCCCAATATATAATGCCGAACTCTATTTGGAGGAGACAATTGACTCTGTTTTAAATCAGACCTATCAAATTTTTGAACTCTTACTAATAAATCACAACTCTACGGACAACTCTTCTTCAATTATAAATAATTTTGTAAAAAAAGACAAAAGAGTAAAGGCTGTTCATTTAGATATCAATATGGGTGGTCCAGCTCATCCTAGAAATGTAGGTTTAGATATTTCTCAAGGTGAATATGTAGCTTTTTTAGACTCCGATGACGTTTGGTTAGAAAAAAAACTGGAAAAGCAGTTAGAGGTTTTTCGAAACAGTGATTGTGATATTGTTCATACACTAGCAAATATCATAGACAAAAATTCTGATATTACAGGTAAGTTCCAAAATCAAAGAGTTTTTAATAAGCTTAAATACTTGCTAAGCAATAAGAGTGTTATTTACTACACAAATAATATAAATATTAACTCGGTTCTTATGAAAACTGACAAACAAATTAGATTTAATGAAGATAAAAATTTAGTGGCGATGGAAGATTGGAAGCTATGGATGGAGTCTATATATAATGGTAAAAAAGTGATTTTATTAGAAGAAATATTACTAAACTATAGGGTTCACACTGCTTCGATATCAAATAGAAATAGTGATATAGGGTACAGAAAGACTCTTTATCTGTTGTCTTTACTACTTTTACAAAGAGAGATACCTTTGCGACACTATTTTTTTAGCACATTATTTAATCTAATTAAAATTATAATTAAAAACTTGAAGAGAGCTTAGCATATGATTACAACGCTTATTATTGGGAAAGAGAGTAATTTATCGAAACAATTAGACTCTAAAATAACTAAGACCATTCTGATATCTGCAAGAGCTATACAAGAAGATTGTGAGCTGTTGTCAAAATACAAAAATCAAAAGATAAATATAATATTTAACAACTTTCAATCTTCAACGCAGCTGAATAACTTAAATAATAGTAGTGAGTACATTTCAAATGCTATTGTAACTACCTCATTAGTGCTAGATTACTTTAAAGAGAGTGATATTAATAAAATTATCTACACAAGTAGTAGCTCAGTATATGGGAACAATATACTCTGCAGTGAAGAGGATGAAGTGAAACCTCTCAACTTACATTCATCTCTCAAAGCAGCAAATGAAAAACTTATAGAAAAGTTTTGTACACAAAAAGAGATTGATTTTACGATAACAAGAATTTTCAACATGTATGGTGCTGATGACAAGTTTTCAGTAATAAGTAAAATTTTAAGTGCTGTTAAAAATAGTGAAGAGATTACAATTGTTAACGGTGGAAATGCAATTAGAGATTTTATTCATATTGATGATGTTGTAGAGATATACACTCAGCTTTTAGATAGAAAAGTAAAAGTGCTAAATGTTGGAACGGGTAATGGCGTTTCCATCAAATCTCTTTTAGACTTTTTGTACTATAGAGGGGTAGATTTAAAAG
>NZ_JABIOQ010000056.1 GCF_018698455.1 Sulfurimonas sp.
CCTTTCTTAAATTTTTCTTTCTTGACGGTTTTTAGACCAAAGCGTCCGATTCATTTCCGTTATCACTGTCCGAATGAAACTGTCATGGGTGTCCGAACTGAAGTGTCATAGGTGTCCGATTTGCTCCGTTTTTTGCAATTACAGCAGCAAGTTCCATCATGTCATAAGAAGGTAAAATGTTAAAGTGTATCAATATGGATTCTACTTGATTGTTAAGTAGTGTAGTTACTTGATTTATTCCAGTGTTTATATCCTTGGATTTTATTATATTTATATATCCAGATATTGTATTATCAAAGCATAATAGATCGTCATGGCTAAAACAGATGTCACCATCTGCATTATTAATCATATTATTACGCAGTGCATTTATTGCAATATTGATTTCTTGGTTCTCATGCTTGCATATTGAGTCTTTTAAAATTTCTAAAAATTTACTTGTAGAAATTTTATTTTCTTGAGTTGTCATTGTAGTATCTCTCCTCTTGAATTAATAGAAGAAGTGTATAAAATGAATCCGACATCTTTATGTCTGTTTAAAATATTTAAATTTCCTCTAAAAACTTTTGACAATTTTTAACAACAAAGTTCTTCACACTTGTAGGTGAGATGACTTTTATGTGTGGCATCCAATACTGCACTATAGAAGTTATCTCTCTTTGATGAGTAATCATCAAGCTAATGTCACAACTACCATCTTTATACTCACTTATAACTCTTTGTGATTTACTAATAGGTTTGCGTTTGAGTATCTTCGCTGCATGTTTATCTAAAAAAAGTATCACTTCAAAAGCATCGGTAGTTGTATTAAACCAGATATTTATAGCATTATCTAAAGTAGTCTCAATTGTATCATCAAGAATAAACTTTATATTAAGAATCACAGTATCACTTAGGCTTTTCAAATGATATTTTTTAAGTGTATCGTTTCTTGCATCAAGTGCTATGAGATACCAAAATCCTTCAAAATTTGCTACTCGTAAAGGTTTGAGTTTTATTTTTAAATCATAAGTTCCAAAGTCGTAACGACACTCAATCTGTTGATTATTTTTAATCGCATTTTCTAAAGTCGCTATATCATTTATATTGGAGCTTATATCTTCTAAGTTTAGCTTGGCATAGATAGGATTGAAGTCACTGTTTTTTATCTTAGAGAGCATTTTTTTAGCTTTTATGGAAAACTTTGAGCCAAGTCCATCTGTCATTTTATCGAGAATATCAAGAATGATTGTGTCTTCGATAGATTTAGCTTTTTCTATTTTAAAGCCCTGTTGCATTTTCCATCGGCGTTTATCTTGATAAATAGGATAAAGTGTCACTAAACGCTCATTAAAATCTCTTTGAACTGTTCTATCACTTACATTAAACTCTTGGGCTAACTCTTTTACGGAAAGAGCTTCACCTTCATTAAGTCTAGCGATAATGGTGTTAAGTCTGGTTAGTGTTTTATCGTAGTCTTGTTTATATGCCATTTGATTTTTCTATAAATTTTTGTATAAAAATAGCAAAATCATCTGCATATTTTTCAAGTTCTCCATCACACATTTCAAGGTATGCAATTTCTGTTTCTTTTGCTTTAAATCTTGGATTTTTTGTGAGTTTTATATCAGTATCAGATAAAGAAGTAATAATATTTCCACAAATTTCACTGTTCATCTGTTTATCTGTGGAAGTTGAATATTCAATCAATCTAAGTCTATAGCTCTCATTTCCTTTTTTCCCTATTCTTTTAATTTTTATGAAAAATTGTGTTTTCTTTTCTATATTTAAAAAAGTCCACCATGTATCCCATAGTTTCCCATTCTTTGTATACCGAATCAAATTTTCATTTGGTTTCAAAATTATATTTTTGATTGACTTGATTAATTCATATTGAACAAATCCTTCTTTTAAGTCATTACAGTCCCAGTCATGTAAAGTCTTTTTATTTCCTGATTCAGTATACAATTTGTTATAAAATTCTCGTGTTAAATAATCGAAAAAATTATGTAAAATTACATTAGAAGTTTTATTTATATATGGTTTTAAAAAATCATATATCCATTTAGCATCAAGAATCATATATTGAGCTTCATAAGTTAATTTTTGATCTTTTTCAGTAAGGTGACCTGTTTTAAAAAATATTTTTATACTGTGACTTTTAATTTTATCGTTGTACCTTTGAAGCTGATTACTATGTGGTTCTGTCCATGTTTTATCTTCAATAATAAAAGGTATTATGTCTCCATTTTTATCGGTTACCTCAAAATAAACATCTATTTTATGATGTTGTTGTATTATTTTAATTGATGTGATTTCTAAAATAGGTAATTCATTATTTAAGAATAAATCATTATAACCATCATACAGTTGTGTAATAAAGTCAATAGATAATTTCTTGAGTATAGAGTCCTCAGTGTTATCATACCAACTAACCATTAAGCTTATGAAAGCATCTTGGCTTAATTCTGATGTTGCATAATCAAATATATTTTGAGACATTTTTTTCATAATTAATCCATTTTATTAAATTAAAATATTATACCATAGCAAAACCAGACACAAAGCCTTCGACTTTATCCTATACAATTCTAAAAAAAAGGAAGTGCAGATGGATAATATTAAGATACAAGAGATAGCCGATGAGTTAGGTTTACAGAGTAAAGAACTTGTTGAAAAAGTACAACATCTTTATGAAAATGTAAAATCTTCTTCAAGTAGTGTTACAGAACAAGAAGCACAGGAAATATTTGAGATACTTTTATCTGGGACATCGGATAAGACAAAGAAGCCTAAGAACAGTTTGCATGACAACATCAACTTATTCTTCTCACATAAGAAGATAGATATTAAAATGCTTGAACAACTCACAAAAATATATACTAAAGACGATACCGAAGACTTTTTAATTGCAAGTTTTAATTTTAGTGAACACTCCATAGTTAAAATACTTGTTTCAGGACTTATAAATTTAGACATTAAGGAATATATTTCTAAAAATACTAACACTAAAGAGCTAGTTAAACTCATGAAAAACATGCATAAAGTTTTAGATGATGTCGAGTTTGAAGACTCTGGTGATAAAGACCCACTACAAAAATTAAAATACTACATCGAGTCAAATGAACCTGAAATAGTTTATTTAGAAGGTGTGACATTTTCAGAGTATATAAAACACCAAAAGGCATTTGAATTTATAAGAAAACATTCACAAAGTGGTGTAAATTTTGTAATTGGTTTTGTTCAGATTTCTGAAGTTCAAGAGCAAGTGTTATATGATTATTTTAGTACAAAGGTTGCATAAGATGGAAAAGGTTTTAAAGTTTAATTTTTCCTCTGATGATAGTGAAGGGGTAGATTATAAAGTAGCACTCAAGAATTTAGGTGTTTATCATGAATATTATTTAAATGGTGAATACAAAGAAATTAATATTGTCAATATTCCTCAAGATAAGTTTGAAACATATATGAAAATATTTGAACATATTGCAAAGGGTGGTAGGTTAGTCTATAAAGCTGGTAGTATTTTTGGAGCTAAAAATCTTTCACGAAAGTTAGAACTGAACAATAACAGAAAAATTCTTTTTGATTTTAAACATACTATTCATGCTTGTTTTGGGAACACCAGCGATTCAATGCATAAAGAAAAAGAGGTAGCTTTACTTGTTTTAAATGAAAGAAGCAGTTTCTTATAAAATTATAAATTGGGACTAATACTATAAAAAGGAAAAAAACATGTATAAATTGTTATTAGAAGAACATAACTATATTCAGGGAGCTAGAATTATCGTGCTTGGTATTGGTAATAGCGGTTGCAATATGCTAGAACATATGAGTGAAAAAAATATTTTCGGAATAGATACTCTAATGATTTATACTAATGCAGAAGTGCTTTTAGAGAATACTTCTATACCTAAGATACAAATTGGTTCTAAACTTACAAAAGGTCTTGGTGCAGGAATGAAACCAGCTGTTGGTAAAGATTCTGCAATTGAAAATCATGATGAGATTAGAAATGCTTTAGAAGGTGCTGATATAGTCTTTATCTCTACTGGCCTTGGCGGTGGCACAGGAACAGGTGCCGCACCAGTAATTGCTTCAATTGCCAAAGAGATAGGTGCTTTAACAATTTCTATAGTTACTATACCTTTTGGTTTTGAAGGTAAAAAAAGACTCAAAATCGCAGAAGCAGGTCTTGAAGAACTTAAAAAAGAGAGCGATTCTATTGTTGTTATTCCAAATGACAAGATTCTTTCTATCATTGATAGAAAACTTGGAATGAAAGAGAGCTTCAAAATAGTAGATAGTGTACTAGCACAAGCTGTTAGTGGAACATCTGGTGTTATCCTTTCAAATGGAGATAATGATATCAACCTTGACTTCGCCGATTTACAAACTGTAATAAGTCATAAAGGTATGGCACTTATGGGTGTTGGTGAACATGAGGGTGATAATGCCGCTTATGAAGCTATTAAAGCTGCTATTGGGTCTCCATTACTAGACAATATGTCAATCAATGGTGCGATGGGTGTCCTAGTACACTTTACGATGCATCCAGACTTTCCAATTATGGAAATTAATAAAGCGATAAATGTTGTTCATGAGAGTGCTGGTGAAGATGCAGATATTTTTTTTGGAACTTCTACTGATGAAAGTTTTTCTGAAGACTTTGTGAAAATCACTATTGTCGCTACTGGTTTTGAAAAAGAACTAACTTACAATGAGAACTTTATCAGCGAAGTATCACATCCTCCTTTAAAGATTAAATTTCCTCCTAATTATAGAAATAGGAAAAATATAATCGATGTTTATAATATTAAGAATGATACTGATGTAGTTATTGAAGCCCGTATTACAGAAGTGAAAAAAAATATTGATGGAACTTTGTTTTATATTATAAAACTACAAGATAGTACAGGTAGTATTGAATCTTGTATATCTATGAGATACTACACTGATGATATTGAGAAATTTGATTTAAAAGCAAGTAATAATAAGGTTTATATCATAAATCTACATTGTGTAATTTCAAAAAAATATCCACTTCCATTATTGTTTATAAATAATATTAAGAAACTGGATATTCCTGCCTACATGATTGGAACTATGATTTAAAAAAATATGGAGAGTATCACTATGAATAAAAATACAGATTTATATAAACAAGCCAAAGAGATAATTGTATCAAACAACAACTACTCAGTCAGTTTCTTACAAAGAAAACTTCAGGTAAGCTACAACAGAGCAAGTGAATTAATGCAAATGCTTCAAAAATCTGAAGCTAAAAAAATCACAATTATTGGCATTGGTGGAGCTGGTGGGAATGTTGTCTCCTTTATGCACGACAAAGAGATAAAAGGAGTTAACTTAATCTCTATCAATACAGATGCCAAAGGTCTAGTATATGCAAAAGCTCATAAAAGATTACAAATAGGATTAGATCTTACTCAAGGTCTTGGTACAAATATGTGCCTATCTTTAGGTAGAGAAGCTGCGATTGAGAGTTACGAAGAGATAAAAACTACTTTGCAAGGTACTAGTATGGTGTTTTTAATTGCTGGGCTTGGTGGAGGAACTGGAAGTGGTGCCACTCCTGTTGTTGCAAAGTATAATGAACCCCTAAAACAGAACCAGTAAAATCAGTTTTCTTATTTCTAAAAATGATAAAAAGTAGGGATAAAAAGATGAGTGTAAAATAAGTTCCAAAAAGTGTAGGTTTTGGAACTTTCTCTAAGTTTCAAACTAAATTGTTGAACAATGATATTTTTTTAATGACTATCGGCTAATGACACTAAACTCTGAACGGTCTAATCTTTAACCTTCGTGTTTCATCTCTTTCTCTCGAAATGTCTGTGCTATCTCTCGTGTTTGTTGTAGTTTTATCATCAAATCATCAAAGAGTTCAAAAAACATGTCATCAAGATTAAAAGTTCCATCTTCATTGACCATTGTATTTTGCATATTATTTAGAGCTGATTCCATTTGCATTACGGTTATTCCTGGGTTTCCTGCCATTGTTCTTTCCTGTTTAAAGATTAGTAGAGCTTTAAGTCTCTTGAT
This sequence comes from Sulfurimonas sp., assembly GCF_018698455.1. GTDB lineage: Bacteria > Campylobacterota > Campylobacteria > Campylobacterales > Sulfurimonadaceae > Sulfurimonas. Next base: position 6,040 of record NZ_JABIOQ010000056.1, read on the forward strand.
TAGTTACGAGGGAGAAAAGAACTTACTAGATTATAAGCTACAATCACACATAAAATTTACAAGGTGAGTAATTATGCCAAAAAATCAATTAATATTTGAAGAACTAAATGTTTTAGGAGAGTATCTTGAACCATGTAGTCTCGATCCACTTACAGGTTTTCATAGAACTGGAACTTGTCAAGTAACACCAGATAACAAAGGGCTTCATGCTGTTTGTATTTATGCAACAGAAGAGTTTTTAGCATATTCTAAAAGTGCAGGAAATGATCTTTCAACACCTCTCCCTCAGTATAACTTCCCCGGAGTTAAGCCAGGACAGAGCTGGTGTCTTTCAGGTGGACATTTCGCAGCGGCTGTTAAAAATGGGAATGCTCCTCAAATTTTTATTCATGCAACACACCAAGCTATTTTACAGCTTGTAGATTTAGAAACACTCAAAAGTCTTGCTATAGATCTTTAAAAAACTTCTCTGCTTTTTTTGTCAAAGAAGAAATAGGCGAGAGAGCAAGTTTCTCTACATCTATCCAAATGACTTCCTCGTTCACTTCCTCAACCCTATAAAGATTTACCTTTAGTCTATACTTGGTATAGGCATGTTTAAAGCTACCAATCAAATCTTCTTCTATTGGTTCAACACTTGGAAGTACGTACATATCTTTATACATTTTTTTGGTTGATACTTGTAAAGCAATTTTCCCATTTTTAATGTAAACGCCATAAAATAGTTCTAAAAACTCATACTCTTTTTTCTTTGTTTGTGTATAGAGTTCAGGGCTACTCTTTCCTAGACATTTTTTCTCAAGTGGACACTCTTGGCAGAGTGGATTTTTTGGTAAACAAACAAGTGAACCTAAATCCATGAGTGCTAGATTATGATGTCTTGACTCATTGTTATTTACAAACTCTTTAGCATGTGACCAAAGAGTCACTTCTTTAGGTTCAAGTAGAGAAAAGAATCGTTTTATAACTCTTGCTATATTTGTATCTACCACAGGAATGTTTTGCTCATGCCCAAAACTACAGATAGCACTTGCAGTATATCTACCTATTCCTGGTAGTTTCATGAGTTCTTCTTGCGTTTTAGGGAGAGATTCTGGACAAGCAATAGCTGTTTTATGTAGATTCCTAGCCCTTGAGTAATAGCCCAAACCACTCCATGCAGATAAAACATCTTCTTGTGGGGCAGAGGCAAGAGACATAAGAGTAGGATACTTCTCTAAAAACTGAGGATAGTACTCTTCTAAAACGCGACTGACCTGCGTTTGTTGTAGCATAATCTCGCTGAGGTAGATATGGTACATATTGTCTGTATTTCTCCATGGAAGGTCATGTCTACCATGATTTACATACCATTCTTGAAGTTTATTTTGAGAGAGTTTGAAATTATTCATATATGTGATTCACTCTTCCTAAAAATAAATATGCTATAGTCTAGGAAAATATTATAGTACAAGAGTATAAATCGATGAATAAGATAGATGACATAACAATACCTGAGCTTGAGATATATAGTACATTAAGAGAGTCTGCGTTTAGAGAAGATAGAAGTTTTATAGCAGATTCACCCAAGGTTGTGAACCTTCTTTTAGAGAGTGACCTAGAGATTAAGAGTATGCTTGCAACACAGGAGTACTATGATGAGTTCTCTACTCTTGTAAATACTAAAGAAATTCCTCTAAAATACCTCACAACTAAAGAAGAGATGAAAAAAATAGTCGGACATAAGATACATCACAACTGTATGATGCACGGTATTCGTCCAGATGATGTTAGTCTCGAGTCCTTAGATGATGCGATACTCCTTCTTGATGGTATAACTTCTGCTGAAAATGTAGGTTCAATTGTACGCAGTTGTTCAGGGCTTGGGGTAACCTCTTTAGTTATTGCCGCGCAAACGCCACACCCATTTAACCGACGTGCTCTTCGCGTCTCTATGGGACACTCAAAGATGATGAAAACACATATACATGAAGATATAAAAGAGAGTATTAAGCATTTGCAAAAGAGTGGTTACCGCGTTTATGCAGCAGAAATAAGTGAAAATTCAGTAGCTCTAAGTAATGTGGAAGTAGCAAAAAAATGGGTACTTATAATGGGACATGAGGGAAGAGGAATAGCACCAGATATTTTAGAACTTTGTGATGAGGTTGTAAGTATAGAGATGCAAGAGGGTGTTAACAGTTTTAATGTTTCAGTTGCAGCCTCTATAATTATGTATAAGTTTCAAAATTCCTAAATTTAGTTACTAAAATAAACAAAACCCTTGTAGATGGATTATGCTAAGTAATGGTATAATCATAAAAAAGATAAACATATGAACTTCTCAGAGCTCCCTCTAGAACCAGCAATGGTGGAAACCCTCGATGCATTAGGCTACAAGCAAACAACACTTATTCAAGAAGAGGCACTTCCTCTTATACTTGATGGTAAAGATGTCATTGCTGAGGCAAAGACAGGAAGTGGGAAAACTGCTGCGTTTGGTATAGGACTCCTCAGTAAACTCGATGTAAAAAAGTTTCGTGTTCAGTCTCTTGTTATGTGTCCAACACGTGAACTTGCTGACCAAGTGGCAAAAGAACTTCGTCGAATAGGACGCTTCAAACATAACATCAAAATTCTTATGCTAACAGGTGGGGAGTCTTTTGGAAAACAGCTTGGATCGCTTGCGCATCAGGCACATATCATCGTTGGTACTCCTGGTCGTATTTTAAAACACTTAAACAAAGAGAGTTTAGACCTTTCAAACTTAGATATGCTAGTTCTTGATGAAGCCGACAGAATGCTAGATATGGGTTTTATAGAAGAGATAGACAATGTCCTCGCGTTTATTCCAGAGAAACGCCAGACATTACTTTTTTCGGCAACATACGATAATGCAATCCGGACTATTAGTAAGAGAATTCAAACAGATGCCGTGAGTGTAAAAACAACAAGTACTGAGCTTCCAAACCAAATAAAAGAACAGTTCTATGCAACACAAAACAAAGAAGAAACTCTTATAAAGATACTCTCAGAGTTTAAACCAGATAACGTCATTGTTTTTACTAACACTAAAATAGAATCAAAAGAGTTAGCTGAGAGTTTACAATCAAAAAAGATTGATGCACTGGCTATTCATGGGGATTTAGAACAGTATGAAAGAAATGATGTTTTAGTTCAGTTTGCTAACAAATCAACACCTATTTTAGTGGCAACAGATGTTGCGGCACGTGGACTTGACATAAAAGAGTTGAGTATGGTTGTTAACTATGACATTCCTCATGGTAATGAAACATATACTCATAGAATCGGACGAACAGGTAGAGCAGGAGCAGACGGTATAGCCATTACTTTATACGGTTCTTTTGAGAGTGATAAGGCTGATGAGTATCAAAACGGCTCAAGAGAATTTTTAGATGAGAGTTGTCTTAAGGGCAGTACCAACTTTGAGTTAAAACCACAGTTTGTTACCCTTGTTATTGAAGGGGGAAAAAAAGATAAACTTCGAGCGGGAGACTTGCTTGGTGCTTTAACTGGAGACGCTGGACTTGATGGTAGTAGCATCGGAAAGATAGATATTTATGATAGACAGGCTTATGTTGCCATAGAAACAAGATTCATTGAAAAAGCACAAAAAAGCTTGCATGATGGAAAGATAAAAGGGAAAAAGTTTAGTGCTTGGATTTTATAGATTATTATTTATATTTAGCATGACTTTGTTGTTAAACGCAGGGGAGAATAAGATGAGTATTTATGATTTTAATGTTTTAGACATTGATGGAAAGAATGTTTCAATGTCCAAGTATAAGGGCAAGGTTTTACTGATAGTAAATGTGGCAAGTGAATGTGGTTTTACTCCTCAGTACAAGGGCCTTGAAGAACTTTATAGCACACATAAAGATGAGGGTTTTGTAGTACTTGGTTTTCCATCAAATCAGTTTAGAGAACAAGAGAGTGCTTCAAATGAGAAAATAAAGTTCTTTTGTCAAGGTACTTACGATGTTCATTTCGATATGTTTTCTAAAATAGATGTTAATGGAGAAAATGCAAATCCTCTGTATAATTATCTCAAACAAGAACAATCTGGATTTTTTGGAACAGAATCTATTAAGTGGAACTTTACAAAGTTTCTAGTAGATAGAGAGGGTAATGTTGTTGATAGGTATGCACCAATTACAAAACCTAAAAGTATAGAGAGTGACATACAAAAATATTTGGATAAGGAATAATTTTGAATATAGAACTTTATTTTTTACGTTCAAGTGAAGAAAAAATAGTGAAGGATATGCTGCCTTTGGCTCATGGAAAAGAGTGTAGCGAGTTTAAAGAGTATACAGAGAATTTTGGTTTGACACACAAAGACTTAGGCCTCTATGCCCTGGTGGATAACAAAATCGCAGGAGCTATTTGGTCAAGAGAGATTGATTCAAGCTCTGAACCAACACTCAGCATAGCAGTACTTCCCGAACTTCGCTCTCTTGGTATAGGCTCACATATGATGCAGCAGTTTTTACTAGAGGCAGGTGCAAAATATAGTGCTTTGAGTACTAAAGTTCCAGAGGATGTAAACGCAGTCAAATTTTATGAGAAGTTTGGATTTAACAAAGATGATGTAACAGATAAGATGTTTAAGAGTCTAGAAGTACAAGAAGTAGTCCGTCCCACCGATGGTTATAACCCTAAAAAGTGGATGGATTAAAACACCAAATTTGATAAGATATTCTTTTTGTGCTATAATTATTGTATACACAATGAGGAGGATATTATGAATGTCACTCAATATACCTTTCAATCGCCTTCTTCTTCGCAAGTACAAGTTGGAAGATTAGATCTTAGTTCAGTGGAAAAAGAGAAGCCACAAGAGACAAAAAAAGATGCAGAACCAGTTGTTACAACAGCAGCTCCACAACCAATAGAAGAGTACTTACCAACAGGAACAAATCTTTTAGATGTATATGCCTAAGGGTTTACCCTTTTTGAACCTCTTCTAAAATCCACATCCATTTTCCAAAACCACTATCACTATTTATATGTCCTGCATTATGTAGTATTTTCATTTCTATTTTTAGCTCTTTTTGGAGCCTTTGAGCTTCAGATATTTTGATATAGGGATCATTTGTTGAACTTACAAGACATGCTTTTTTTGCATATAAGTTTGTTGGTGTTTTTACAGGAAAAAATTCTTTGAGTTCTTCGACATTACACTTCATACTTGGAGGGGCGACAAGGTAGAGTTTTTCTATTTGAGAGAGAGTTCCTTTGTTACAGAGGTGAAACCAGAGTGTGTTTGCTAAAGAGTGGCAAATAACGATGTCAGGTTGAAAATCTTTGAGTTCTTCTTGGAGTTCTTGCATCCAAACATCAAGTTTTGGATTTTCTATATCACTGAATTTTAAAAAGCTTACTTTTCCATAATCTAAGGCTAACTCGGATGCTAGCCAGGCTTGCCAGTGTGGTGTTTGGCTACCACCCCATCCATGGATAAGGAGTACTTTTTTAGACATTTACTCTACAAGCTTTTTAAAATTTTTGAGGCTTATAAGTCTAATGTTTTCACTCTTAAGTACTTTGAGCTCATTAGAAAATCCATTTTTTGAGACGATAACAAAAATATCAGCATCCATATTAGCCTTTTCGTTGATTTCTTGTAAGCGAGTGAGTTCACTTTTTTTGACCTTCGCGTTTGTGTATTTACATGTACCGATAATAGTCTTACCGGAGATAGTTTTAGAAAATATATCTAACTCTACTTCTTTATCCCAGTATGTACCTATGCTGTTAAGTTCATCATCTTTAAAGTTAAGTTTTAAAAGCTCATGAGCCAGTTCGACAAATGTCAGCTGAAAATATTCAGCTTTCCTGTTAGCAAATCTTTCTTTTACTTCTTTGTAATCTCCATCGCGAATACCTTTAAATATTGGCGATATAAATGCAAACCAAAAACGTAAGAATGGAGAGGTAAAGTAAAGTTTATTTGAGACGGTTTCATTATCACCCCATGTAGTAAAAATAGCCTTTGATTTGTCTAGCCTGATAACACCCGTTTCACATAGCTCTTCGACTGCAGTATCACCAACTTCTTTAGAAACATTTGCACGTTTATATGCCGTGTGTGTTTGTCCATCGCCAAGAGCTATTGCACTCAGGAGTGAGTGGTGAAGTGGCATACCTGTAGTAAGGTCAGTTACATCATTACGAATGTACCTAAAATCAGGAAGTATGAACTCTTCTATAAGCTCCATAGAGTCTTTTGAGGTGTCGAACTTACTCCAACCTACACCACCAAAAATAGAAAACTTCTCTATCGCATCTTCCATATCTTTTGGTTGGTGTTCTTTGTAAAATGATCTGAATTGCTCAAGAAGAGTCTCTTTGCTTAGTATGATGTTAGAGCCTTTGTTAATAGTATATGTAAGTATACATTAATTACTACACAAAGGCTACACACAAATAATGTATAATGCTTGAAATTAAAACTAAAAGGAAGAAAATGAAAAAGTTAAATCTATGGGCATTATTACTTGGAGCAGCGTTATTTATAGGGTTTGGTGCTACTTCACTAAGTGCAGCTTCAAAATGTGGTGCTGGTAAGTGTGGTGATGCAAAAGTCAAGCCTGCTTGTAACTGTGATGAAAAATGTAAAAATGCAGACAAGTGTGACAAGGGTAAAAAGTGTACAACTAAGGGTTGTTCACATGATGCTAAATCTATGAAGTGTGGTTCTGGTAAATGTGGTGATGCAAAGTAGAGTGAATTTATATCTTTTATAACAGAGATAATCTCTGTTATAAACCCCTTCTATACAGAAGTGTCTTCTTCAAACGAGTTCCCATTAATCTTACTACACAAAAACTACACAGATAAGCGATAAACTTCTAGGATAAAAAGGAGTCTAGTATGAAATGCAATGACCTATATTCTGAGTTTACAAAACTGAGTACCTATTTAAAACCATTTAGTCTTTTAGTGGCTAGATTAACTATAGCATACGGATTTTACGAACCTGCTAAAAACAAGTGGGCAGATATGGATAGTATAATAGGATGGTTTAGTTCTATGGGGATACCGTTCCCAACAATTAATGCATATATGGCTGCTAGCACAGAAGCCCTTGGTGTACTTTTAGTTACACTAGGACTTTTTACTCGTGCTATTTCTATACCACTTATAATTGTTATGATTGTTGCTATAACAACTGTTCACATACCAAATGGTTTTTCAGCTGGCGATAATGGTTTTGAGATTCCATTTTACTACATGCTATTTTTACTGGTTTTTTTATCTCAGGGTGCTGGAAAGTTCTCGCTTGATAGATTGATTTTTGGCGATAAAAATTAAGATGTCTCAACAAAATCGGAGTATAATAGTAGTAAATAAAGAGAAAAAATGGAAATTCTTTGATATCTTTGAATAAACGCAGGACTTTTTTAAAAGTCGGATTCTTTTCATCGGCTATTGTCTTTACAAATGGCTGCGATATTCTTGGTGTAGAAAAATTGAGTGACACAATAAAAGTAGTCCAAAATGACCTATTCCCTAAAGCAAAAGAACTTCACATAAACATCTCAAAATACATGAATATAATTTTCCAACATAGCAGAGTAGACGAAACTGATAAAGAATTTATAAAAAATGGAATTAAATGGCTCAATGAAGAAGCAGTAAAGATGTTCGAAGTTCCTTATACAAAATTATCAAAGAGTAAACGCCAAGAAGTTTTAGAAGGCATTGCTAAGTATAGATGGGGCGAGAATTGGATAGATAATATGATGAGATATATTTTTGAAGCAATGCTAGGAGATCCTCTTTACAGTGGAAACAATGAAGAAGCAGGATGGAAGTGGCTTGGCTTTAAAGGCGGAAATCCTCGTCCAAAAGAGTTATACCTATGAAGTATGATATTTGTATAGTAGGAAGTGGAGCAGGTGGCTCTCCCATAGCTTATGAGCTTTCAAATGCAGGATATAGTGTGGTTGTTTTAGAAAAAGGTAAAAACTATACAGAGAAAGAATTTTCTAAAGATGAGTTAGGTGTTTCTCGTCGAGATATGTTCACTCCTCCGCTTAAAGAACAAAAGCATATTATAAATGAGTACTCTCAAAGTGGAGAGTTTACTCGTTATGATGGGGCCGAGTCTGGTTGGAACTTTTGGAATGGCTCTATGGTTGGCGGTTCATCAAACTTGATGAGTGGTTATTTTCATAGAATGAAACCACGAGACTTTAAACTTCGTTCTTCTTATGGAAAGATTCGAGGGGCAAATGTTGTGGACTGGGCTATTAATTATGAAGAATTAGAACCTTACTATGAAAAGGTAGAGAGAGTAGTTGGAGTGAGTGGAAGTGCAGTGAAACATAAGTTCGAAGAGCCGCGTTCAACTAAGAGCTTTCCTTATCCAGCACTCCAAACAAACGGTGTGACAAAATGGTTCGATAAAGCTTGTCTGGAGTTAGGATTTGTAAGTATACCAACACCTCGTGCTGTTCTCTCTCAAAGTGCTAACAAACGCGATGCCTGTTACTACTCTAACTTCTGTGGAAGTTATGGATGTGCAAGTGGAGCTAAGGGAAGTGCAAGAGCTGCACTCTTGCAACAATGCAGTGCAGAAGTCATAACTGATGCTTTTGTGTATAAACTTGATAGTAAGGATAGCAAAGTTACCGGTGCTCATTATTATGATGAAAACCTTCGTTCGCATACTATAAGCGCGAGTATCTTTGTTTTAAGTGCCCAAGCTATAGAGTCTTCGCGTTTACTTCTAAACTCTAAAAACAAAGAGTTTCCAAATGGCTTGGCTAACTCGAGTGGTGAAGTTGGCAAGAACCTTATCTTCTCAGCAGGTGGAAGTGGAAGTGGTCGTTTTGTGTTTGACAAACTAACGCAAACGCAGCAAACAGAGCTTATGCAAACAGGACTATTTTTTAACAGAAGTTTACAAGATTGGTATGATTATGATGATGGCTGTCGTAAGTACAAAGGTGGAACAATTGACTTTCTTTTTGAACATCAAAACATCATTAGCCGTGTAAATAAAGAACTCTATGATGAAGATGGCAACATCATGTGGGGAGATAAACTCGCAAAAAAGATAGAAAAGAGTTTAAAAACTTCTCGCGTTTTGACCTTTGAAGTTTTTAATGACTGGTTGCCAACTGATAACTGTAATGTTAGTGTTGATGACAAGCAAACAGATAAATATGGAGTTCCCGTTGGTGTGATAAATTTATCTTCTCATCCTCATGACCTAGAAGTTGGTGAATACTTAGCGAAAAAGGCAGTAGAAGTTTTAGAAGAGATGGGAGCAGTAGAAATAGACTACTCTATTTCAGCCTCACCTCCGCCAAACCTAGTTGCAGGAGGATGTCGTTTTGGAAATGATGCAACAAATTCTGTCTTAGACAAAAATTGTAAAGCACATGACTTAGATAACCTCTATGTAAGTGACGCTTCTTTTATGCCAACAGGCGGGAGTGTTCCATATACATGGACTATTTATGCTAACTCATTTCGAGTGGCGGATATTATCAAGGGCAGATTGTCGAAATGATTGAAGATGCACTCTTAAACTATTTACTCCTCTATATCGTACTTGAAATATATGAGGTGCAATGGCAAAAAGCTAATACTATGATCGGGATGCTTGCCCGTATGTATGAGCAGTATCGTAAAAATATTTTTGTTTTTTTACTCATGCAGCCTACCTTTTATTTTAGTATTATGTTCGCAATTATTAGTAACTACAATGAATATGCTCTTGTGCTTGTAGGCATAAAAACCATTGATATCGTAACCAAGATGACTCTCATTAGAAAAGTTTTTATAGAAAAGAATCTCTCTGCTGAGATGACTCTAGCACTACTTTCACCTTTAAATAAGTTTATGCCTTATGTTGGACTTTTGGTCTATGCACCTCTTATATATTTAGTGTTTAACTCGTGAGTATCACTTTTTTGTAATGTCAATAATCATAACTGTAAAATTAAGGAGTAAGAAATGATAGTAGAGATTGTATTTGCCGCTGGATGTTTTTGGGGTGTAGAGAAACACTTCGATAATTTCGAGGGTGTTATAGAAGCTGAGTCAGGATATGTAGGCGGAAACTATTCTAATCCTACTTATGATGATGTTTTAAAGTATAGAAGACTTAAGCATGACTCAAAAATTATTAACTATACAGAAGGTGTACGAGTTACTTTTGACAATACTAAAGTAGACGCCGAAGTACTTATAAAATCTTTCTGGGAACTGCATGATCCAACACAGTTGAACCAACAAGGTAATGATGTTGGCAATAACTATAGAAGTGCGATTTACTATACTAATGAGAAACAAGAACGGGTGGCTAAAAGTACAAAAAATGAATATCAAAAACTTCTTTCATTAAATAACTATGCAAAGATAGTCACTGAGTTAAAACCACTGAGTGTATTTTATAATGCAGAGACCTATCACCAGGATTATTTAGCAAAAAACCCTCATGGATACTGTCCAAATCATAGTACGGGAGTAAAGTTTACAGAGGCAAGTATAAAAGATGATAAAACACTTCCTTTAGGTGGTAAAGAGATAATTGTCATAGACTCAGAGACATACTGTCCTTACTGTAAAAAGTTTGAGATGGATGTCAGCTCACTTTATAAAGGTAGTGTACCTTTAAGAGTAGTCTATGAGAGTTCTTTAAAGGGTTTTACTATTAAAACTAAAATCTTTGCGACACCTACAATACTTTTTATAGTAGATGGCAAAGAGGTCTCATCACATGTTGGACTTATGAATTCAGCTGAATTTTACAAGGCTTTGGGTGATTTTAAACTTGGACGTAAGTCTGAGAGTTATGCTGTGGCATTTAATGAGGGAACAGATAAAAAGTACTGTAAGCAGTATGACATCTTTAAAGACACTCCAGATGGTGTATTTATCGATAAACTAAGTGGAGAGGTACTCTTTGATACAAGAGAACGTTTTAACTCCGGAACAGGTTGGTTGAGCTTTTATAAGGCAGCAGATAATTCTGTCATAGAAAAAGAAGACAATAGGTATGGAATGAAGAGAGTAGAACTTATAGCCAAAAAGAGTGGTATTCATTTAGGGCATGTTTTTCCTCGTCCAGATGGAAGAAGAAGGTTTTGCATAAATGCGATAGTTCTAGAGTTTGTTCCTCGAGTTGAGACTAAGAAGTAGACTTATTTACTCTTCTTTTGGACTTACTGAAAAAAGATTTTCTTTTTGAGTTGAATCAGTCCGAGTCTCATTCCTGAGTACTTCATAACTGCTGCCATTTTTTTCCACTCAATATTTGAGTAGCATTTATCTTTACACTCTCGACATTTTGGTTTTGGATCAAGCTTACAGTTACTTAGTTTATGGTGTACATAGTTAAAAAGTTCTTCACACTCAGGACATAAGTTTAGCTCTGCATCGTCTTTGATTTACACTACTCTAAGATTCTTAATGTATATATTTCTTGTCAAATAAGACCTTTACTTGTTATGTTATTCGAATTTATCAGATAAATGAGACATTAATAGTAATTGACCCATTCCTTCAAAGAACTTATTTACACCTATATCTTCGACAGTAAGAGCTTTTTTAAGAGCCGATAAAAAGACTAGTTGAGACTCATCTGAGGCTTGCATATATGTATCTATAATATGCTCAAATGTGAAGGTATGGACTTTCCCATTTACATCATACTCTATCTGTGAAGCAGTATCAATACTTTCTTCTAGAAGTAGTTTTTTACATTCATCAGATATCTTGTTCATTATATAATACCTACTAAAGATAGCATGACGATAAACATTGCTATTGGTGTGAGGTAACGCAGTGAAAAATACCAAGGAGCAAAAGCCCACTTGAGTTGAGGTTTGAGAATCGACTCTACTTGAGACTTTGGAATGATAAAACCAACAAAAATAGCCATTACAAGGCCACCTAAAGGAAGCATAATAGCAGCAGTCACATAATCTACCCAATCAAAGAAGTTTTTACCTCCCCATGCAAGAGATTCTTTAAATCCGTCGATATTAGAGAGTATAGCAACTATACCAAATAGCCAGAAGAACATTCCCATAGAGATAGAAGCTTTTAGTCTACTCCATCTAAATCTATCTATAAAGTACTGAACCATTGGTTCAACAAGGGAAACAGAAGAAGTGAGTCCCGCAAATGCGAGGGCTATAAAGAAGATGATGGAAAAGAAGTTACCGAGAACACCCATTTCATAAAAAACGGCAGGCAATGAGATGAAAACTAAACCAGGACCTTTTGAAGGGATTGAACCATACTCATAAAGAAAAGTAAAAAGCATTAAACCTGCAATAATAGCGATACTTGTATCTAATAGTACAACCCAAAAAGCATTTTTAAGAATGTTTGAGTTTTTTTCCAAAGAAGCAGAGTAGGTCATAATAGCACCCATTCCAAGACTCAGTGTGAAAAAAGCATGTCCGACTGCTACCACAAAAGCACCAGAATCTATTTTTGACCAATCAGGATAAAACATAAACTCAAAGGCTTGTGAAAATGCACCAAGTGTAGTTGCATAAGAGAACATACCTAAGAGTATTATCATCAGAGCAGGCATAAGGAACATATTCATTTTCTCTATACCACCCTTTAGTCCCTTGTTAAGAACATAAGTTATCCAAAAAAATGCGAGAGTATGATAGAGAAGTTGTGTTAAAAATTCTGTATGAAGCATATTTGAGAAAATACTTTCAGCTTCTTCAACTGTAGAAGGAAGAGATGTTATAGAAGTAACTATATAATTAAATATCCATCCAATAACAACAGAATAAAATATCATGATAAACAGACCAGCAAGTCCTTGAAAACCACCAAATTTCCAAATATTTTTGTTTTTTGGTGCAAGAACTTCAAATGAAGATACAGTATCAAGTCTACCCATATAACCTATAAGTATCTCTGCTATCATAATTGAAAAACCAATTAGCAAGACTGTTAGTAAATAGATTATGACAAATGCTCCACCACCATTTTCACCAGTAATGTATGGAAACTTCCATATATTACCGAGGCCAACAGCACTTCCTGCTGCAGCTAAGATAAAGCCTAGTTTCGTAAATCTTTCTATTTTCATGTATGAATCCCTATATTTATTAATATGATTATACTTAAAAATCGAAGTAAATAAAAGAATTGATGAAATACTATTGACTTTTTTTGTTATATTAACTATAATTCCGGCTCATTAATCAGCGCTAGCTTGGTTTTTGAATATAGGTCGGGGTGTAGCTCAGTATGGTTAGAGTACCTGGTTTGGGACCAGGGGGCCGAAGGTTCGAGTCCTTTCACCCCGACCACCTTTTTAAAAAATACAAGTTTTACATTTTATACTTAATATATGGTGGGATTAGCTCAGTTGGTTAGAGCACTGGTTTGTGGTACCGGGGGTCGCGGGTTCGAATCCCGTATCCTACCCCATAATAATAAAATATAAAACTTAAATCAAAAAAATATAAAATAATAGTAGCGTTCGTGGCTCAACTGGATAGAGTTTCGGATTTCGGCTCCGAGGGTTATAGGTTCGAATCCTATCGGGCGTACCACCTTTTATATAATATATGCCTCCTTAGCTCAGCTGGATAGAGCAACGCCCTTCTAAGGCGTAGGCCACACGTTCGAATCGTGTAGGGGGTACCATCGTTTAAACTAAGATAAAGAATTTTAAACTATAATTCTACTCTTATTACAATCACATGCGGATGTGGTGAAATTGGTATACACGCCAGACTTAGGATCTGGTGCCGCAAGGCGTGGAGGTTCAAGTCCTCTCATCCGCACCATCAACTTCTTTAATCTATCAAAACAACTACTACAACGAACTTTTAGAGACTTTAAGAAAACTTCAGATTTATTTTTCTAACCTTAGTTTGTATAACTTTACAATACACTCATACCAAGAATAACAATATTAACTTCTTTTTTTTGCTATAATATTTTAAATTTAAAATATTAAGTAAATATATGCACTTAAGAAAAGAAATAGAAAAGTTAATCTATTGGTATGTCCCAGCATACATCATATCAATAACCCTTGGTTGGTTTCTTGTAGAATATATGAAAGCTACAGAAGAATCTGCACGGATAATTGCCTATGTTATTTTTCCTCTTGGTTTTTTTATAAGTTATTTACATAATATTGTAATAGCAATATGGCTTTACAATATATCTAAACAAAGTAATCAAAAGTATAAACTTTGGGCATTATTTGGCTTGGTTGCACATTTGTATGCTCTTGTCATTTTTATTATAATAAACTTTATAGAAGGTAAGCTTGATTTTGACAAAGAGAATACACTCGAAAAAACAATTAATAATCAGTAAATTTAAAATATCATCACTACTATAACAAAAGGTATACCGCATCTTGAATTTAATACGAATGAACACAGACAAAGTAATAGATGATAAGTTTATTAAATTTGACGAGTACTTTAAAACATATAGCAAGAACTAGGAGATAAATAAGTAGCCTAAAGGCGATTTATTTATCAAGACAATCGTTATACTCTCACAAAAAATATTGACACCGTAAATACAAAATGCTATAATTTAAAATACAAAGAAAAGGTTTGCTTTATGAAATTTGAGTGGAGCGATGAAAAGAATGAATTAAATATCAAAAAACATCAAGTTAGTTTTGAAGAAGCCAAAGAAATTTTTTTGGATCCAATGCAAATTTCAAAACTTGACCATCGATTTGATTACTTTGAAGAACGATGGATTACATTAGGTACAACAACACAAGAAAAAATATTAGTTGTTGCAAATATGTTTTTTGATGAAGATGGCCAAGAAATAATTAGAATTATTAGTGCAAGACGAGCAAACCAAAAAGAAAGGATTTTTTATGAGCAACATTAAAGAAAGAGAAAAGTTTGATGACTATGAAATGCTAGATGAATATGACTTCAGTGATGGTGTTCGTGGTAGATTTTATGAACCAAAAAAGATACCTGTATCATTAAGATTAGATAATGACATTGTTCTGTTTTTTAAAAAATTAGCAAGTGAACAGAAAGTACCTTATCAGACACTTATTAATGCATTACTTAGAAAAAAGCTACAAGAAGTATAACAAGTTCGAGGAGACTAATAATTTACCCTAGCGAGAAAATTATCGCTCACGATAGCCGTTAGACTACAAAAAAATAAAGAGTATGATGAATAATATAGATGCAGGAACATATGAAGAGTTAGCAAAAATTATTGATAATAAAACTGGAAACTTACAAAATATACATCTTGAATTAGAAAATTTGAATCTACAATTCGATTTACAATTAGAATGGATTGACTCTCTATTAAGAGACAAGGCTATAGAAGAAAACAATAATACTCTATCATCAATAGAGGATATGATTTTTGACTTAATTAAATAACTCCCAAGGTTTAGCCCATTCTAGTAAAGTTTTTTGTGCTTCATCAGATAAAAATCTCTCCCCATCACAAGGTGGACAAACAAAAGAAAATTCTTCACCATTTAGTGTAAACCCTAAAGCATAAGCATGAAGGTATCCGCGGTCTTCTTTTTTTGCTTCATCAGCATTTGCATATCTAACATCACCTGCTATTGGGGATCCTATGCTCTTTAATGCTACTCTAATTTGGTGAGTTTTTCCTGTATGTGGTTTTACTAAAAATATACGCTCACCCGCTCTACATGTAGAGCTATGAAACTGTGTTATTGCTTAGTTTTCTTTTGTTTTTAGAAGCTTGTAAGTTCCACGGCGAGAGGCTCCCATATCAGCTTTTACCCAGCCTTGTTTTTTCTTTGGTTTTCTTAGACTCAAAGCTAAGTAAAACTTTTGTATCTCTTTGTTTAGGAACATTTTCGCAAATCTATTCGCAACTTCACTTGTTTTTGCCAAGATAATTAAACCAGAAGTCATTTTATCTAGTCTGTGAACACTATATAACTGCTCTACATGTAACTGCTTTGTAGCTAAAACTACAAAACCAGCTTCACCATCTTCACTATGGAAGTTGAGATTTTGTGGTTTGTTAAATATAACGAAATCATGATTTTCAAAGATTATTTGCATAGATTAATTATAGCAAATTAGTTTTGAGGGAGTCAGCTATTCTAACTTACTCGTCAATCCTTTTCCAAAAGCTTCTTCTATATAGGGAGAAATTTGCCATTCTTTTTTAAATTCTTTGTATTCTTCTACAACTTTATCAACATTTGAAATCTCTTCAAAAAAAGCTCTAATCATAATATTTTTAGGCGTATGTTCCATATCTATAAACTCTAATACTTGTGTACGATAACCCATGATTTCTAATACATTTGCTCTTAAGCTATCAGTAAGCAATGAAGATAGTTTTTCTTTAATAATTCCGTATTTTAGCATAGGAACCATTTTTTTATTTTTTATTTTTTTAAGTAGCTCATGTTGACAGCAAGGTACTGCTAAAATAACTTTAGCTCCCCAGTTTACAGCAGTTGCTAGTGCATCATCTGTTGCAGTATTACAAGCATGTAAAGAGATAACCATATCTGCATTTTTAAATTCATTGAATCCTTTAATATCTCCTTGTACAAATCTTAAATCATCAAAATTTAATTTTTTTGCCAAGTTTGAACAAAAATTTATTACATTTTCTTTTAAATCTAAGCCAACTATTTCTACATTGTAACCCATTTTTAATACTAAGAAATCATAAAGCGCAAAAGTAAGGTATGCTTTTCCACATCCAAAATCAATAATTCTGATAGTTTTATTTTTATCTAAATAAGGAATACAATCAGACACCAACTCCAAATAACGATTTATTTGTTTAAACTTATCATATTTTGAATTTATAACTTTACCATCTGCTGTCATAATTCCTAGTTCTACTAAAAACGATGTTACTTCACCTTCATTTAAAATATACTTTTTCTTTCTATTATGAGAGATTTCTTCAAACTTCTTAGTAGCAGCTTTTTTATTTATCTTAGCAACACCACTTTTACTAACTAAAATATGATAATCAGATTCTAGTGTATTTATCAATGCTTGTTTAAAATATGTTTGAAGTAAGTTGTCTATTTCATTTATTGAATCGAGCTTGTTTAAGTTCTTATGTTCTACATTTTTATCATAAATATATTCGAATTGTTGTTTTAGTTCATTTTTAATCATTACTTTTTTTATTGTTACTTTATTGAAAGTTTTAAGTGATTTATTTTTTATACCACTAAAAGTAGCAAATATTATTGCTTCATTGTTTATTATCCTTTGTGATAGTTCTCTTATATTTTCCATAATGTTTAAAATTCCTTTTGTAAGTAACAAGTCCTATTATTAAGACTTTTTGGAATCATAGCAAAACTGACTTCATTTATGTATTAAAGCAGCTGACGAAGAACAATTGGAATTTATAAAAAAACCTTTGTTTACTACAAGTACACCATACTTTCAAGCACTTTTTAGACCCCCGTATTTTTCATTAAGTCTAAAAAGATAACAAAACCTTGGAAGAAAAATAAGTTAGCCAGCCGCATTTTTTTTTAGTTTAAACTAAAATAAGATAAGATACATCAAAGACAAAAAGACTTGATTTAAGGGTAACTTATTTTTCAAGTCGACCGTTATACACAAAGGAAATATTAAAAATGAAACTATTACTATCTCTCATACTATTAACTTCTTGTGTATGGGCTGATGTTCTAATCTCAATTGTGATGTTTTAACAGCTTCTCCACATTTATCTTCACAAGCATATACATATCTTACATTGTCTACCACATTAAAAAATAGGGATGGTTGATTATTAGGAAATTTTTCAGATGAAGAGGCAAATTTCTGACAAATCATGTAATCTAACTTTTCTTGCAAATCAGCAATTTTCTTATCTTGGATATCAATTTTTTCTAACTGATTATTTCATAGTGATACCTTGGCAGTTTTTGCTGTAAAAATAGGGTAAAACACCTAACTTATGGAGGCTTAATAAAACTCGATAAAGTCAAAAGTTTTTAAATTGTCAAGATGGGGTTTACTTGGTGCTTACCTTTTAAAAGTGATTTATTACTATAATTATAGCTTTTAATCCCTATTTATAGTCTTTCATTAAGTCGTAATATTCAGAATATTTTCACACTTTCATATGTTTACTTATCATGTATAGAGTAATAAAAAAAATTACTTTATAGTATGTTGTTTTGGGAATTTAATGCTACTTTTTGATTAATATTAGGTTCGTAAGTTAAGTTTAGCTTGTTTAGGAGCTCAAATATTTCGCCAACTTAAAATTCCAAAATCTTTTCACAAAGGTTTCAAAAATTTGAAGTAAATTTGTGAAAGGCTAAAAGTTAAAGAACTGGAAGAATGTTTATGATATTTGCACCCCATCTCTTCTGACTGACCACCAACACTTTTACCACTCTTCTCTCGAAGAGATTTATTTTTATTATTTTTTTTGAGTAGGTGCTATTTCACTTGATGGTGAAATACTAGAGTTGTTTGGATTCTTTGGTGGTGTTTCTTAGACAAGGTTGTTGGAGAGTTTTCTTTAAAATTTATTCCTACTTTTTATGTAGTGAATTATAGCTAATTGGTCCTATTTACAGGCTTTTAATAGAGTTTATTGGATGTGAATATTAGAATTCTATTTTTGTTTCATAGGCTGATTAGTAACCTAATTTTTTATACGAAAAAATATTTTAAAGAAGAAGCCTAATCTCCTAGTGCCCAAATATCAAAGGGTATTATATCAACCTGAGAGAGAGGATGTGATATATTCCCCTCCTTATTCATAGTTATAACTGTTACTTTTTTTATAGAGTGGGTAAATATAAACGCTTCAATGCTTTCTAGTTTTTTAAAGAGTCTTCGTTCATCGACAAAAGGTTTACATAAAATTATTTCATGACTGCGAGGAAGGTAGAAATCTATTTCTTCTTCATAAAAGCAAGCCCTATTTGATTTGAGTAATTCAAGAAAGACCATATTCTCAAAGAGGCGTCCAAAGTTCTTCTCAACTGTAAGAGCACTTTTAAGTGATGTATCACAGAGATATACTTTTTTAGTTGCACGTGAGTGTTCAAACTTTGCAAGTAGATGTATATAGTTTTTTAGGTGCAAATTATCAAAAGATTTATAAAGTTTATCCTTAGATATTTTACGACTAAGTTTGAGCCTTTCATATATTGTAAATGCAGATAGTTTTTGAGACATGAATTTTGCACATAAACAGAGTATGTCAAACTCTATATCACCTAATGAATATTGGAGAGATTTTTGTAGGTAAAGATTTCTCTCATCAGCATTTACTTTATGCATAGATGGAAATCCTCCTAGTTGAAAGAAATGATTTAAAGCACTAGAATCATACTTATGCTCATAAGCTAGGAATTCTTCATAGTCTAAAGGAAACAATTGAACTTGATGCAAGACATCTATCTTGTATTGCACTTGAGATGTAATTATAAGTTGTGAGACATTTGCAAACTTTATTTCTTCACGATAATTATCTAAAACAAGAATATCTATCTTGTTCTTATTACAAAAAGATGTTAGAGAATTGTTTAAAAGAGTTATATCTATTCTAATATCGTTACAATCTATATAAAGATAAGTACTTTTTTTTAAACCAAGTAGATAGTTTTTAACAAGTTTAGTCTTTCCGCTTTGAGTTATTCCATTGATTTGATAGGATAAATCATCAATAAATAACTTTCTAGCATGAAATTTCTCTGCATTTATATCTGTTTTATAGAATTCTTCAAGTAATATTTCCATTTTTTCTCACTATTTTTATGTTTACAATTGTATCGCTTCCTTATTAAAAGGAAATAAATTATTACTAGATTCACTTTTTGTACCCTAAATCCTTGAATATAGAGAGTAGTTTTGCTATAATTCGCCACCCTAAAAAATAGTGGTTAATAGTTAGGTCACGCCTAACGAGTTCTTTTAGAAGGAAAATTATGGAAAAAATTCGTTTAAAATTGAAAGCTTATGATCATCGTGTACTTGATAGATCTGTAGCATCAATAGTTGAGGCTGTAAAGCGTACAGGTGCTGCAATTCGTGGTCCAATCCCTTTACCAACAAAGATTCGTAAGTATACAGTACTTAAATCAGTTCACGTTAACAAGAAAGCTCGTGAGCAATTTGAGATTCGTATGCACGCTAGAATGATTGATATTGTTTCTGCTACGCCAGAAACTGTAGATTCATTAATGAAGCTTGATCTTGCACCGGAAGTAGACGTAGAAGTACGCTCTATGGATAAGTAAGGAGTTCGTAGTGGAATATATTGTTGAAAAAATCGGTATGAGTCGTACTATTTCTGTTCCTTCAAAGCCAGTTACTCTTTTAAGAGTTCTTGACACAAAGGTATGTGAAGTAAACGATGGGACTGCTATTGCATCTTACAACAGCGGTAAAAAAATGAACAAAGCAATTGAAGGTCAGCAAAAGAAGTATTCTTTAGCAGCTGAATTCAACCGTTTCGTTACTTTAGAAGTAACAAACACTGAAGCTGGCGACATTGATTTAACACCTTTAGTGGAAGCTAAAATAGTTAAGTCAACTTTTACTACAAAAGGTCGTGGTTTTGCTGGTGCAATGAAACGTTGGAACTTCTCTGGTGGTCCTGCATCACACGGTCATAGATTTGGTCGTAGAACAGGTTCAATCGGTAATGCTGAGTGGCCAGGTCGTGTAATGAAAGGTAAGAAAATGCCAGGACATTACGGAAACTGTCAAAACAGTGTAAAAAATGAGATCGTTTCTTACGATGCTGAAAATAAAATCATTGCGGTTTTAGGTTCTGTATCTGGTGCTAACGGTGCTCTAGGTCGTGTAAAGGTAGCTAAATAATGAGCGCAATTATCTTAAATGAAAAAATGGAAAAAGGTGCTGAGTTAGCAATCCCTGAGTCTTTCTCAGGTATTAACCCTCATAACCTTTGGCTTTATGTTAAGTCAGTTCAAGCTGCACAACGTGCTAACACAGCTACTACAAAAGGTAGAAGTGAAGTACGTGGTGGTGGTAAGAAGCCATGGGCTCAAAAAGGTGGCGGTCGCGCTCGTGCTGGTTCACGTCGTTCTCCTATCTTCGTAGGTGGTGGTAAAGCGTTCGGTTCAATGAACAATCATAACTACAACCTTAAAGTAAATAAAAAGCAAAAGAAATTAGCTTTAAACTTTGCTTTAAATGAGCATGCACAAAATGGTACTCTTTTTGTTGTTGATAATATTGAAATTCCATCTGGTAAAACTAAAGATGCAGCTGCAATGTTTAAAGCACTAGGTCAAAGAGATGTTCTAATTGTAAAATCTTTATTAGACGAGCCAACATTTTTAGCTTTTGAAAATTTAAAAGCTACTTACGTTATCGAATCTAATGAGTTAAACGCATACTTAGCTGCTAACTATCGTTCATTAGTGATCGAAAAAGCAGTTTTTGAAGCATTAACAAGTGAGGCTAAGTAATGGCTGATATTACAGATATTAAATCTATTATATATACAGAGAAGACTCTTGGTATGCAAGAAGATGGTGTGATCGTTGTTCAAACATCTACTCGTATGACTAAAACTGGTCTTAAGGAAGTTTTTAGAGAATATTTCGGAATTGTTCCAAATAAAATAAACTCTTTAAATCAAAGCGGAAAAACTAAACGTTTCCGTGGTGTACAAGGTAAACAAAATAACTTCAAGAAGTTTTATGTTACTTTACCAGAAGGTGCACAAATAGAAAGTTTGGCGGTATAACATGGCAATTAAAACTTATAGACCGATAACTCCGTCTCGTCGTTTTTATACAAATGTTGATAGCTCAGATATTACGGCAAAAGCTAGTGTTCGTTCATTACTTGTAAAACTACCTACTCATTCAGGTCGTAACAACAATGGTCGTATCACTTCTCGTCACCGTCAAGCTGGTGCTAAAAAACTTTACCGAATCATTGATTTCAAAAGAAATAAATTTGATATTCCTGGTACAGTTGCAGCAATTGAGTACGATCCTTATAGAAACTGTCGTATTGCACTTATCAACTATGCTGATGGTGAAAAGCGTTACATCCTTCAACCAAAAGGTCTAAATGTAGGTGATGTTATTAGTTCATCTGCTGAAGGTCTTGACGTTAAGCCTGGTAACACTATGAAACTTAAGAGTATCCCAGTTGGTACACTAATTCATAATATTGAACTTAAGACTGGTAAGGGTGGACAAATGTGTCGTGCTGCTGGAACTTCTGCTCAAATTATGGGTCGTGATGGTAGATATGTATCATTACGTATGCCTTCATCTGAAATGCGTTTAGTTCTTGGTGAGTGTTTAGCTACTGTTGGAAGTGTTGGAAACGAAGAGTTTGGTAACATTGTTATCGCTAAAGCTGGTCGTCAACGTCACCTTGGTATTCGTCCTCAGACTCGTGGTTCAGCAATGAATCCAATAGATCACCCACACGGTGGTGGTGAAGGTAAAACGAACTCAGGTCGTCACCCAGTTACTCCATGGGGTAAACCAACGAAGGGTGCTAAAACTCGTCGTAAGAAAGCAAGTGATAAGTTAATTATTACTCGTCGTAAACCAAATGCTAAAAGGGTAGGTTAATTATGGCTCGTTCATTAAAAAAAGGTCCATTTGTTGATGACCATTTAAGTAAGAAGATCGAAAAGGCTAAGGCTGAAGGTAATAAAAAACCTATCAAAACTTGGTCAAGAAGATCAATGGTTACTCCAGATATGGTAGGATTTACAATTACTGTTCATAACGGACGTCAATTTGTTCCTGTTCATGTTTCTGAGAACCACATCGGTTACAAGCTTGGTGAATTTGCACCAACTCGTACATTTAAGGGCCATAAGGGCTCTGTACAGAAGAAAGGATAGAACATGGCTAGAGCATTATTAAAATTTATCCGTGTATCACCTATTAAATCTCGTTTAATAGCGAGAGAAGTTCAAGGTATGAACGCTGAAGAAGCTATGGCTGCTTTAGAATTTACACCAAACAAAGCGGCTAAAATTATCTCTAAAGTTATTGCATCTGCAGTAGCAAATAGTGGTATGGAAGCTGAAGATTGTATCGTTCAATCATGTCGTGTTGACAATGGTCCAGTTCTAAAACGTTTCCGTCCACGTGCTCGTGGTATGGCTTCAGGTATTAGAAAACCAACAGCACATATCTTAGTAATAGTGGAGGGTAAATAGAATGGGTCACAAAGTTAATCCTATTGGTTTACGTCTTGGTATCAACCGTAACTGGGAGAGCCGTTGGTTCCCTAACTTTAAAACAGCTGCTGCTGATTTAGGTGAAGATCACAAGATAAGAACATATTTAAAGAAAGAGCTTTACTATGCTGGTGTTGCTAACATCATCATTGAAAGAACAGTTAAAAGACTTCGTGTAACTATCGTTGCTGCTCGTCCTGGTATTATTATCGGGAAGAAAGGTGCTGATATTGAGAAGCTTAAGACAAGTCTTCAAAAGCTTATTGGTAAACAGATTTCTGTAAATATCAAAGAAGAGAAAAAGCCTCAAACTTCAGCACAATTAGTTGCTGAAAATGTTGGTACTCAACTTGAGCGTCGTATAGCATTTAGACGTGCTATGAAGAAAGTTATGCAAGCTGCACAACGTTCTGGTGCTAAAGGTATTAAAATTGCAGTTGCTGGTCGTCTTGGTGGAGCTGAAATGGCTCGTACTGAGTGGTACTTAGAGGGACGTGTTCCTCTTCATACACTTCGTGCTAAGATAGATTACGGTTTTGCTGAAGCTCATACTACATACGGAATTATCGGTATTAAAGTATGGATATTCAAAGGGGAAGTTCTTACTAAAGGCGTTCCTGTTGAAGTTGCTGAAGAGAAAAAAGAGCGTCCACGTAAACGTGCTCCTCGTGAAACTACTGAAAAGGCTGATTAATCATGTTAATGCCAAAAAGAACTAAATACCGTAAGGTAATGAAGGGACGTAACCGTGGTTACTCTCGTGCAGGTTACAAGCTAGCGTTTGGTGACATAGCATTTAAAGCTGTTGAAGCTGGTCGTATCAACTCTCGTCAAATAGAGTCGGCACGTATCTCTGCAACTCGTCACATTAAAAGAAGTGGTAAAATTTGGATTCGTGTATTCCCTGCTAAGCCATTAACTGCTAAGCCTCTTGAAACTCGTATGGGTAAAGGTAAGGGAGCGGTTGATCAATGGGTTATGAATATTAAGCCAGGTCGTATCATATTTGAAATGGCTGGTGTTCCAGAAGAGATGGCTCGTGAAGCATTAACTCTTGCTATGCACAAGCTTCCATTTAAATGTAAAATTATCACTGCGGAGATGAACAATGAAATATTCTGATTTAGCAGATAAAACAGTAGCAGAATTAAATGCTATGCTAAAAGAGAGAAAAACTGAGCTTTTTACTCTTAAAATTAAACAAAAGATGATGCAACTTCAAGATACTAGCGAACTACGTGTTGCTAAGAAAGATATTGCAAAAATCAACACTGCTATTACAGCAGTGGCAAACTAAGGAGCCGGGATATGACACACAAACGTGAAATTCAAGGTAAAGTAGTAACTATCGCTGGAGACAAAACTGTTTCTATTGTGGTTGAGCGTCGCGTAATGCACCCTCGTTACCATAAAGTTGTAAAACGTTTCAAAAAGTACTTAGTACATGATGAGCGTAATGAAGTAAAAGTTGGAGACGAGATTGTTGCAATCGAATGTCGCCCACTTTCTAAGACTAAATCTTTTAGACTTAAAACAGTAGTATCAGGAGCTAAGTAATGATCCAAGGTTTTACTCGTTTAGTAGTAGCTGATAATACAGGTGCTAAAGAGATTATGTGTATTAAAGTGCTTGGTGGTTCTAAGCGTCGTTATGCTTCAATAGGTGACGTTATTGTTGCTTCTGTGAAGAAAGCGACTCCAACTTCTAAAGTTAAAAAAGGTAAGGTTGTTAAAGCTGTTATCGTTAGAACTCATAAAGAAGTTCAACGTGAAAATGGTTCATTAATTCGTTTTGATGATAATGCAGCTGTAATCCTTGATGATAAAAGAGAACCAATAGGTACTCGTATTTTTGGCCCTGTTGGTCGTGAAGTACGTTATGCTGGATTCATGAAAATTGTTTCTCTAGCGCCGGAGGTTGTTTAATGTCAAAGTTTAATTTTAAAAAAGGCGATACTGTAGAAATTATCGCTGGTGATGATCGTGGAACTAAGGCTACTGTTGTTGCAGTTATGCCTAAGAAAAACAAGGTTATTGTTGAGGGTTGTAAAATAGCTAAGAAAGCTATTAAGCCAACTGAAGAAAATGCAAAAGGTGGTCATATCAATAAAGAAATGCCTATCGATGCTTCAAATGTACGTAAAGTGGAGGCATAATTATGGCTCGTTTTAAAGAAAAATATTTAGGTTTAAAATCTGAATTACAAGCTGATTTAGGAATTAAGAATCCTATGCAAACACCAAAACTAGAGAAGATAATTATCTCTGTTGGTGCTGGTTTTGCAATGAAAGATAACAAGCTTATCAAAAATATCGAAGACACAATTACTAAAATAGCTGGTCAAAAAGCTACGACTGTAATCGCTAAGAAATCTGTTGCAGGTTTTAAAGTTCGTGAAGGTATGCCAGTTGGTATCCGTGTTACTCTTCGTGGTGAAAACATGTACAACTTTCTTGATCGTCTCGTATCTATTGCACTTCCACGTGTAAAAGATTTCCGTGGTGTTCCAAGAAATGGTTTTGATGGTCGTGGTAACTATAACTTCGGTCTTCAAGAGCAACTAATTTTCCCAGAAGTTGGTTATGATTCAATCATACAAATTCATGGTATGAATATTACTATGGTTACAACTACTGATTCAGACAAGGCTTCATTTGCTCTTCTAGAGAAAATGGGTATGCCTTTCACAAAAGGGAGTAACTAATGGCTAAAAAGTCTATGATCGCAAAAGCGGCAAGAGCACCAAAGTTCAAAGTACGTGGATACACAAGATGTCAAATCTGTGGTCGTCCACATTCAGTACTTC
Source organism: Sulfurimonas sp. (assembly GCF_018698455.1). Classification (GTDB taxonomy): domain Bacteria; phylum Campylobacterota; class Campylobacteria; order Campylobacterales; family Sulfurimonadaceae; genus Sulfurimonas. The sequence goes on from NZ_JABIOQ010000056.1 coordinate 32,029, forward strand.
GTGACTTCGGTATCTGTCGTGTATGTTTTAGAAAAATGGCAAATGAGGGATTAATCCCAGGTGTTAGAAAGTCTTCTTGGTAATCCAAGAGGAAACTTCTAATTATTAGCAGTTCGATCTTTCGAGATATGAACTACACATTGAAGGAAAAATAATGGCAATTAATGACCTAGTATCAGATGCATTAACACGTGTTCGTAATGCAGGTATGAGAAGATTACCAGTTACTACTTTAGTACACTCAAAGAGTGTTGAAGCATTAGCAAATATCTTAGTAGACAAAGGCTATATAGAGTCTTGTAACGTTCAAGAAGATGGCGTTAAAAAAACTATAAAAGTTGTACTTAAGTACGATGAAGATGGTAAAACTGTAATTAATGAAATGAAAAGAGTTTCTAAGCCTGGACGTCGTGTCTATAAAGCTAAAGAAGACATAAAGCGTTTCAAAAATGGTTACGGAACTATTATTGTTAGTACATCACATGGCGTTCTTGCTAATGACAAAGCTTATGAGCTTGGCATTGGTGGCGAAGTTATGTGTACGGTTTGGTAGGGAGATAACATGTCAAGAATTGGAAAAAAACCAGTAGAATTTACTACTGACATTAATGTTAGTACAAATGGAAATGTTATTACTTTTACTAAAGGTAAAGTAACTATGGATTTAGACACAAAAGGAAATGTTGACTTCGCTCTTGATGGCAATGTTTTAACTTTTGCTGCAAAATCAGAAGAGAAAGCTCATAGAGCATTCTGGGGAACTTACAGAGCTTTAGCTGCTAATATTGTTGCTGGTCTTACAACTGGTTACACTAAGCAACTAGAGATTAACGGTGTTGGTTACAGAGCTGCTGTTAAAGGTAGAGTTCTTAATCTTCAACTTGGTCATTCACATGACATCGACTTTCCTTTAGTTGATGGTCTAGAAGCTACTGTTGAGAAAAACGTTGTTACACTTAAGAGTCATGACAAACAACTTCTAGGTTCTGCAGCTGCAAAAATCAGAAGTTTCCGTCCACCAGAGCCGTACAAAGGTAAAGGTGTTAAATACATGGAAGAGCATATCGTGCGTAAAGCCGGTAAAACAGCTAAGAAGTAAGGGAGGGTATTAAATTATGAATGCAAAAGTATTAAAATTAAAAGTAGCAAACCGTTTAAAGCGTAAGTTACGTATTCGTGCAAAAATATCTGGTAGTGCTTCACTTCCTCGTGTTTCTGTATTTAAGTCAAATCGTTACTTAAGTGTACAAGCAATTAATGATGTTACTGCAACAACATTATGTGCTTTAAACACAAAGTCAACTGGTCATAAAGTAAACAAAGAAGGTGCTGCTGCACTTGGTGAAGCATTTGCTGCTACACTAAAAGCTGCTAACATCAATGAGATTGTTTTTGATCGTAATGGTTACCAGTACCACGGCGTTATCGCTGCGTTTGGTGACTCACTTCGTGCAAACGAAATAAAGTTTTAAGGAGACATGATGGAAATTAACAGAGATGATTTTGAAGAATCAATTGTAAATATTGGTCGTGTTACTAAAGTTGTAAAAGGTGGACGTCGTTTTCGTTTTACTGCACTTATAGTTGTTGGTAACAAAAATGGTACTATCGGTTACGGTGTTGGTAAAGCTAAAGAGGTTCCTGATGCTATTCGTAAAGCTGTTGATAACGCTTTTAAAAACTTAACAACTGTTAAGATTAAAGGTACTACAATCGCTCACGATATTGAGCATAAGTATAACGCTTCTCGTGTTTTACTTAAGCCAGCATCTGAAGGTACTGGTGTTATCGCTGGTGGAGCTGCTCGTCCAGTTCTTGAGCTTGCAGGAATTAAAGACATTCTTACAAAATCAATCGGTTCTAACAACCCTAACACTCTAGTGCGCGCAACTGTTGAAGCACTTGGCAGATTAAAAGGATAGATGATGGGTATTGAAAATTTAACACCTTCTGAAGGTTCTACTGCAAATCGTAAACGTGTTGGACGTGGACAAGGTTCTGGTACTGGAAAGACTTCAGCAAGAGGTCAAAAAGGTCAGAAATCTCGTTCAGGTTACAAGAGAAAAAGAAACTTTGAAGGTGGTCAACAACCACTTGCAAAGCGTATGCCTAAAATAGGATTTACTTCTAGATTAGTTAAGCCATATGTGATTAATGTTTCTAAAATAAAAGCTGTTACAGAACTTGCTGAAATTACTATGGAAACTCTCCGTAGTGTTCACAAAATCGGTGCAGGTGTTACTAAAGTTAAATTAGTTGGAGCTACTGCGAAAGATTTAGCTTCAAAAATTAAAGACGAAAACGTTACTACTACAGGTAACTAGTACAATGAATAAAAATCTAGTTAATAAGATACTTATTACTATCGGGTTTTTATTTGTCTATCGCCTACTGGCTTATGTGCCAGTTCCAGGTGTAGACACAGCAGTTATTGCTTCTTTCTTCGACTCACATCAAGCAGATGCTCTAGGACTTTTTAATATGTTCAGCGGAAACGCGGTAGAGAGACTCTCAATTATTTCACTTGGTATTATGCCTTACATTACAGCCTCAATTATTATGGAGCTTTTAGCTGCAACATTTCCTACTTTAGGTCAAATGAAAAAAGAGCGTGATGGTATGGTTAAATACATGCAAATAATTCGTTATGCAACAATTGTAATTACAATTATTCAAGCGATTGGTGTAAGTGTTGGACTCCAAAGCCTAACTGGACCTACTGGTAATAGTGCAATTTTAGCTGATCAAAATACATTTATACTTCTTTCTGCTGTCTCTATGTTAGCTGGAACTATGTTACTTATGTGGATTGGTGAGCAAATTACACAGAGTGGTATCGGTAACGGTATCTCTTTAATCATTTTTGCTGGTATTGTTTCAGCTATTCCATCTGCTATTGGTCAAACAATAACTATGGTAAATACTGGTGCAATGAGTTTTATTACAGTAATAGCGATACTCGCCCTTATTTTAGGAACAGTAGCTATTATTATTTATGTTGAACTTGGTGAACGTCGTGTTCCTGTTACATATGCTAAAAAGACTATGATGCAGAACCAAAATAAACGTGTAATGAACTATATTCCTATCAAGGTAAACTTGGCTGGTGTTATTCCAGTTATTTTTGCTTCTGCAATATTAATGTTCCCGATGACAGTAATGTCAACAAGTACAAACCCAACTGTACAAATGTTTGCTGATTATCTCAACCCAAATAGTTATTTCTTTAACTTTTTGACTTTTTCATTTGTAATATTCTTTGCATTCTTTTATGCATCTATTACATTTAATGCAAAAGATATTGCAGATAACCTAAAACGTCAAGGTGGATTTATTCCAGGTATTCGTACTGGTAATGCGACAAAAGAGTTTTTAAATGAAACAGCTAGTAGACTTACTGTTACTGGTGCACTTTATTTAGGACTTGTAGCTACATTACCATTTATGATTATTAAAGGGATGGGTGTTCCATTCTTCTTTGGTGGTACGGCAGTTTTAATTGTTGTTCAAGTTGCACTTGATACAATGAGAAAAGTTGAAGCTCAGGTTTATATGAGCAAATATGAAACATTAAGTGCGGTCGGTCTCTAAAAATGGCGATTTCGCTAAGAAAACCCCAAGAGATTGAAAAACTTCGTGCTGCCAACAAGATTGTTGGTGGTGCTCTTGATCTACTACGTACAAACACAAAAATTGGAGCATCTTTAAAAGACCTTGATGCTATGGCAGAGGATTATATCCGTTCTCATGGTGCCAAGCCTTCTTTTAAAGGTTTATACGGTTTTCCAAATGCTGTTTGTACTTCACTCAATGAAGTTATTATTCACGGTATTCCAACTGACTACAAACTCCAAGATGGAGATGTTATTGGTTTTGATATTGGAACTGAACTTGATGGTTGGTTCGGTGATGCAGCTATTAGCGTTGGTGTTGGTAGTATAACAAAAGAGGACGAAGCTTTAATTGCTTGTGCAAAAGATACACTCTATCATGCTATCGAACAGATAAGAGATGGAATGAGATTTAAAGAACTCTCCGGAATTCTTGAAAAATCAATATTGGATGCAGGGTATATACCTTTAAGAGATTTTTGTGGACATGGAATAGGTAGAAAACCTCATGAAGAACCTCAAATTCCTAACTTTTTAGATGGAAAAGCGAAAGCTGGACCAAAGATAAAAAATGGAATGGTATTTTGTTTGGAACCTATGATTTGTCAAAAAGAATCAAAACCAATTATTTTAGCAAATAAGTGGGATGTTGTTAGTGCCGATGGTTTACGCGGTTCACACTATGAGCATACTGTTGCAGTTATCAACGGTAAAGCTGAAATACTATCTCTTGCTTAAGAGAAAAAAGGACTTATAATGGCTAAAACAGACGTTATTGAAGTTGATGGCAAGATTATTGAAGCATTGCCAAACGCAACTTTTCGTGTAGAATTAGATAATGGACATATTATTTTATGTCACATTGCTGGAAAAATGAGAATGCATTACATTAAGATTCTTCCAGGTGATAAAGTGAAACTAGAGTTAACTCCATACTCACTTGATAAAGGTCGTATCACTTATAGATACAAATAGTTAAAAGAATTTCTGGCACTACACCCCAAGAGTACTTCCTCGGATTTACCTCAGGGCGAATGCCAACACCACTATCGCTAAAGCATAAGTGTGGCGCCTCTTTTAAAATACGGATGAGTTTCTAAACTCAGATATTTCCATTTCAACCATTTCATCAATCATAATTGTAAATAATTCTGAAAGCATATTTGGATTTATTCCAAGTTCTATAGCTTTATGACGCACACGCTGAAGTATAAAGTCTATTCTATCTTCTGCCTTAACTTCCTCTACAGAGTTTTTAAATCCAGCAGCTTGATGAATCAAATGACTACGCTCTGAAATCAACTCAACAATTTTAATATCAATTACATCTATTTCGCTTCTTACTTCGTCCAGTGAATCACATTTTTTCATAATCTTTTCCTTGAAATTTATAAATATTTATATGATAACAAAAAATATATAAAGGCTTTATAATAAGTACACTAAATAATATTGAGAACATATTTATCTTTGAATATCTTTATTTATATAAGCTAAATAACCAACACCAACAACTAGAATAGAAAACATTACAATCCATATGTAAAAATCACCACCACTCGCTGCTTGATTAAGCTCTTCTTGCATACTAAGTTGGTCTTATGATCTTTTTTGTAGCTTTTGGAATATGAGCAAATGGTATATTTTTTATACCTTTTTCATTTTCATCATTAAGTACCATAACGTCAACAGTCATTTTAAGTTGGTAAAAGTAAAGAGCTTTATATTTGACTGTTTCTATCATAAACTCTATATTTTTCGCTCTTAAGTCTTCATTGATTTTTTTCTTTATCATCTTTTAATCCTTTAGATATATACCAGTGTCTTTTACTTCTATTTTATTTGCATCTTGTAGTGAAGTAAGTGTTCTCTTAAATTCTTTTTTACTTAGGCTAAAGACATCTTTGATAAGGTCAGCATCACTTTTATAGTTATATGGCATGATTCCTTTATTCTCTTTGAGAAGTGCTAGAACTTTTTCATCACTGCCACCAGATTTTTTACTACCTGCTTTTCTGAGCGTAAGATCGATATTGCCATCTTTTCTTACAGATTTAACATAAGCAGTTCTTTCATCACCAAGTGTAATGGTTTCAAAGATTTCATTATGATAGATAAGTCCCTCATATTTATCATTAACAAGACACTTAAATCCTAGCGGTGTTTTTGCAATAACAAGTATTTTAGCTTCTTTATTTACTGCTAAACCTTTTACATCTCTATCGAAAAAATCACCTAGTTTTTCTGTTCCTACTAGACGGTGAGTTCTTTCATCATAAATGACTCTTATGAATCTCTTTTCACCAAGTTTAAATGGAGTCTTTTGAAACATATTTGGAACTAGTAAATCTTTGCTTAGTCCCCAATTCATAAACGCCCCAAAAGGAGCTACATCTATAACTTCAAAAAGAGCAAGTTCATCTAACATAGCGGTAGGTTTTAGTGTAGTAGCTACGAGTCTGTCTTCTGAGTCTGTGTAAATAAAGACATCGACAAGTGTTCCTTCTCTCATATCTTGTGTTAAGTATGGTCCAGGGAGTAAGACATCATTGCCATCTTGTGCCATAAGATAAGCACCAGGTGTCGTTAGTCTGTCAATAAGTAAAGTGTTTATGATTCCGAGCTCTAAAAAGTAGCTTTGTGTGTTTTGTGTCATTTGGTTTTTCCGTTTTATATTAATTTATATATAGTGTACTTACACATATATGAGTGATTATAGTTCTAAAATATCTCGAGTAATTGGAATGAGTTCCATCTTGATTGTTTTAATAAAACGATCAATATTTGTAGAATTTTCATAATTTGGTTCTTCATACTCTATCTCTATAACAACTGTTTTCTCTCCAAAATTAGAAGAAGCCTTTGTCGCTTTTTGGCTAAGAATGATTACGAGGTCATACTCAACATCCATCATTTCATTTAAGTTTTTTGAAGTAAACTTATCAGACCATGAACCGTCTTTAACGAGGGCTGTTTTTACATTAGGATTAATCTTTGTAGAGTTTATCACCCCAGCACTATAAGCTTCTACCCCAGGAAGATACTTGTTGAGAACTGCTTCTCCAAAGATAGATAATGCACTATTATCTGTACATAGAAGTAAAACTTTTTTATTCACTTGGTAGCCTTTATATATATGTGTAATTGTAACTAATAACTCTTTAAGTAAGTCAAGTTTTATTAATATCTTAAGAAAATATATATATAAAAGAACTCAGATGCAGAAAAGTGCATTTGGGTATTATTCGCAAATAAAAACTAAAGGAAATTAAATGTTTAAAATAATAGTAGATAGAGAGTGTGGTTGTTTCAAAAGAAGTGATATGAATAACAATGTAGAGTTCGACTCAAAAGACGATGCTTTAACGACAGCTTTAGAAATTGTAAGTACTATGAATGATTCTTTTTGTTCAAAACATAAGTTCATATTAGAAGAGGTTGCTGAAACTTTTATGATAAAAATGAGTTAATTGATTTAAATAGGAATATTGTTTACTTAGAGATAAAAAAGATTTAGGTTATCTTAGAGCTTCTTAATCTATAGTAGATAATCTTGCTCTAATGTATTACAATATGAACTGAGCATTGCTTGCTCAAAATCATTGTTTGTCGCATACTGATAACCAAAAGTTTTACCCCACATTTGATGTTCTTCCATACATAGATAAAAAAATACCTTCTCCTTACCTTGTTGCCATTCCTTGAAACTTTCATAAGCTGACTTAAACATTTCTACTTTTGTTTCATCTGGATATGATGTTTTTCCACTAGCATCAACATGTTGGATTTGTGTGATTTTACTTCTAAACTCTCGCTCTCGAAGTTGTTTAACAACAGGTTTAATAAAAGTGAGTGTTCCAAAGCTTACAAGAGCAACTTCACTAGGTAGAAATTCTTTGATTAATCTTTGATAAACACTCTGGTATTCTTCAATATAACCATTATACTCTACAATGGGGTGAAAGTGAAAACCTACTTTAACACCTTTGTCAGCTAGTTTTCTGGCAGCACCTATGCGTTTATCAAGTGAAGCAGTAAGGTGCTCTTCATTTTCTATGATAGTTTTTGTGTTCAAGCTCCAAGTACAGAGAATATTTTTAGGGACATCATTCTCTAAGAAGTGTTTGATATTGTCTGATTTTGTTTTAAACTCCAGTATAACATTAGGATTTTTAAATGCAAATTCAAAAAGAGCATCTAAAACACCTTCTCTGTTCCCAAACATTAAAGAGTCCGAAGCTTGACCAGTACCTATATGATATGTCTTGTTCTTGTCGAGTTCTAAGTTTAGAAGTTTGTCTTTAAAACTACTATCAAATGTAATCGTGTTCTGATTGTAAAAACTTTGAATAGAACAGTAAGAACAGTCAAAACCGCACGACTCTACAGCATCAAGAGTCATAAGGTTACAACAACGTGTTTTTTCACTTGCCACAGGGCAAAGACCAAGACCAAATCCTTTTTTATCAGCGACTTTAAATGTGAATTTTTGCTCTTGTGGGATATTTTTAAGTGTGAAGTTCTCATAAGAGTTGGGGCGATTACGTATCGCCTCATAAGCCTCTCTCAGTCTTGTGAAAACTACTTTTCTCTGTGTATGATCTGGAAAAATTTCTGTAATTCTTTTTTCATCCCACATGCCTAGGTCACGAGCTATATCTATAATCTGTTTAAGCTCTTGATGTGAAAATTTTAGTTCAAAAGATTTCTCTTTAATAAACTCTTGCTCTTCTTGAGGTAATTTTAAAAAAAATGTATTGTTTATTGCATTTTGGAATTTATTTATATATTCATTCATAATCGCAGTTTATACTCTTTTCTCTTGATTAGGTATAAAATATAATTTTAGTTGCTTTATTTATTCTAGTTTATAAACTCAATAATATCTTTAGAGTCTAAACGTAATTGTTGAGATTGCTCATTCACTCTATATCCAAATGGTAAAACCATTGCTACTTGGTATTTTGATGTGTCTAGACTAAGTATACTCTCTACTTGCGTTTTATCAAAGCCTTCGATAGGGCAAGAGTCTATGCCAATAAACGCAGCTGCAGTCATCATATTTCCTGCTGCAATGTATGCTTGCTTAGCTGTCCAAGCATATATATTTTCATTACTACTTAAAGTACTCTCAAGATGACTTGTGTAAAGCCCCATATAAAAATCAAGTGCTTCTTCTGGCATCTCGCGTCTAGCAAACCTTTTTCTAACTTCTCCTGACTCCACTTTTACACTGTCTATTCCGGCAAGTATCACAACTAAATGAGAACAGCTTGTGACTTGAACCTGATCCCAGCAAGCTGGTCTAAGTTTCGTTTTTAATTCTTCGTTAGTGATTACTAAAAACTTCCAAGCCTCCATTCCAAAAGATGATGGGGATTTTCGTCCAGATTCAAGGATAAACTTTATTTTTTCATCAGATATTCTTTTCGTCTCATCAAATACTTTACATGCATGTCTAAAGTCCATCGCGTTCATAAATTCATTTTGCATAAAATACTCCTAATTTTAAATAATATGTCACTCTGCAATAATAATGTATTATAGTTAATATTTCATATACAATTCCTATACTTTTAAGAAGAAGGATCTGATATGACATTAGGAAAATGCCCATATTGTGAAGATGGAGATATAGAAGTGAGAGATAAAGAAGTCTCTGGAAAAAAGATTAAACTGTATGCATGCTCAAATGCTCATTGGATGACTGAAGATGGAGAAGTATTTGAACTCACCGAAGAAGCAACATGTGATTTTAGAATTTGGCAAAACACATTGTCGAGATATGGCAAATGGTTACAATATAAAGATGTAAGAGCTCTACTAAACGATGAAAGTGTAGAAGTAGAGTTGCTCAGTAAAAAATATGGAAAAAAAGTTTATTACAATAAATATATAGTACTAAATCAAGAGTATGGAGTGAGTGTATTGTGGGATTAATAAAACTTTTAAAATAGTTTGGGTATAATTCCCATCCGCTTTGCTGTTTTAACAAAACAAAAAGAGTATTTCTATCTATATACACTCTATAAAGATAAAAGTATTGGCAAGCTAAAACAATCGCTTGCCTACAAGCAGCAAAGATAAACTAACTCATTAATTCTCACCGATAGGTGTAGCTTTAGTGACTGAATAGAATCTGGACTAGTTCAGATTCTATGAGAAAATATAGGAGCTTTCAATGAAAGTACGTGCTTCAGTTAAGAAGATGTGTGATGACTGTCAAGTTGTCAAGAGAAAAGGCATTGTAAGAGTAATCTGCAAAGTTAAAAAACATAAACAGAGACAAGGATAACCATGGCTCGTATATCTGGTGTTGATTTACCTAAAAAGAAAAGAATAGAATACGGTCTAACGTATGTCTATGGTATTGGTCTTCATGCTTCTCGTCTAATTTTAGATGCGACTGGCATAGACTATAACAAAAGAGTTTTCGAACTCAATGAAGCTGATGTAGCTGCAATTACTGCTGAAATCCGTGCCAACCATATGGTTGAAGGTGATTTACGTAAGAAAGTAGCTATGGATATTAAGGCTCTTATGGATTTAGGTTCATACAGAGGTCTCCGTCACCGTCGTGGTCTTCCATGTCGTGGACAAAAAACAAAGACAAATGCGCGTACTCGTAAGGGTAAACGTAAGACTGTCGGCGCAGCGTAAGGGATTATAGATGGCAAAAAGAAAAGCTGTTAGAAAAAAAGTAGTAAAAAAGAATATTGCACGTGGTATCTGCCACATTGCTGCATCATTTAATAATACTCTTGTAACTATTACAGATGAGATGGGTAACATGATTGCTTGGAGTTCTGCTGGTTCTTTAGGATTTAAAGGTTCTAAGAAATCGACTCCATTTGCTGCACAAGCTGCAACTGAAGATGCAATTGCAAAAGCGCAAGTACATGGTATAAAAGAACTTGGTATTAAAGTTCAAGGTCCTGGTTCTGGTCGTGAGACTGCAACTAAAGCTGTTGGTGCAATTGAGGGTATTCGTGTTACATTTATGAAAGACGTAACTCCATTACCACACAACGGTTGTCGCGCACCTAAGCGTCGTAGAGTTTAAGGAGATTACTGATGGCAAGATATAGAGGTCCAGTAGAAAAAATCGAAAGAAGATTCGGTGTAAGCCTTAACCTTAAAGGTGAGCGTCGTTTAGCAGGTAAATCTGCATTAGAAAAAAGACCTTATGGTCCTGGTCAACATGGTCAGCGTCGTAAGAAAGTTTCTGAGTATGGTTTACAACTTAATGAAAAGCAAAAAGCGAAATTCATGTATGGTGTTTCTGAAAAGCAATTCCGTGCTTTATTCGTTGAAGCAAAAAGAAGAGAAGGAAATACAGGTACAAACCTTATTACTTTAATTGAATCTAGACTTGATAACGTTGTTTATCGTATGGGTTTTGCTTCAACTCGTAGATTTGCTCGTCAACTTGTAACTCACGGTCACCTTTTAGTAGATGGCAAAAAACTTGATATTCCTTCTTACCGTGTTAAGCCTGGTCAGAAAATAGAAGTTCGTGAAGCAAGCAAAAAGAACAACCAAGTTGTTCGTGCTATTGAACTTACTAATCAAACTGGTTTAGCGCCATGGGTTGATATCGATGCTGAGAAAGTATTTGGTATTTTTACTCGTCTACCAGAACGTGATGAAGTTGTTATTCCTGTTGAAGAACGTTTAATCGTTGAGCTTTACTCTAAATAGTAATTAAAGGCGTATAAGAGATGAAAAAAATTAAAACTACTCCACTTGCTCCTCAGGAGTTTGAAGTTGAACAAATTAGTGAGAATGAAGCTAACATTATGGCATATCCTTTTGAAACAGGATATGGTGTTTCTCTAGCTCATCCTCTTCGCCGTTTTCTATTAAGTAGTTCTGTTGGTTATGCACCAATAGCTATTAAAATAGAAGGTGCTAAACATGAGTTTGACTCTGTTCGTGGTATGCTTGAAGATATTTCAGACTTTATCTTAAACCTTAAAGAGATTCGCTTTAAATTAAATGATGATGCAACTGAATCAGAAGTAAATTATAGTTTTGCAGGTCCTTGCACTATTACAGGAAAAGACCTTTCTAACGATGAAGTAGCTATTGTTACTCCAGATGCACCACTAGCTACTTTAAATGAAGATTCTACTCTTAACTTTAGCATTAAAATTGCTCAAGGTATAGGTTATGTTCCTAGTGAAGATACTTATGAAGAATTAGAAGATGGATACATTGCTTTAGATGCTTTTTTTACTCCGGTAAGAAGTGCAACTTATAAAATGGAAAATGTATTAGTTGAAGACAACCCTAACTTTGAAAGAGTTGTTATGAACATTAAAACTGATGGTCAGATTACTCCAGTAGATGCATTTAGAAACTCTTTAGAAGTTATGTATGCACAACTTGCTGTATTTAATTCTGAGATTAGTATTAAAGCTCCTGCAACAATTGAAAGAGTTGAAGAGTCACCAGATCTTAAAAAACTAACTACTAACATTGATAGTTTAGGTTTAAGTGCTCGTAGTTTCAACTGCCTTGACCGTTCAAGCATTAAACTAATAGGTGAAATTACACTTATGAGTACTAACGATTTGAAAAATGTTAAGAATCTTGGAAAAAAATCTTACGATGAAATCGTTGAGAAAGTTCAAGAGTTCGGTTTTGCTGTTGGTGCAGACCTAGCTGATGATGTAGTTACTGCATTAAAAAAGAAAATAGAAGCTTTACAAGCTTAATTGAGGATTAGATATGAGACACCGTCATGGATATCGTAAACTAGGTCGTACAAGTGCACACCGTGCTGCTTTACTAAAGAACCTTAGTATTTCGTTAATAGAACATGGAAAAATTGAAACTACTGTTATTAAAGCAAAAGAATTACGTTCATATGTAGAAAAACTTATTACAGTTGCTACTAAGAATGATTCTAATGCTCATAGAACAGTATTTGCTGCGCTTCAAAGTAAAGAAGCAACAAAAACTTTAGTAAATGAAATAGCTCCTAAGTATGTAGGCCGTAATGGTGGATATACTAGAATTATTAGAACTAGAATTCGTCGTGGTGATGCTACTACAATGGCATTTATCGAGTTAGTTTAGTTTTAACTGCTAAAATCTAAATGCAAGGCTTTGCCTCGCGTTTAACCCCTTTAAACTTCCACATACTAAAATACTTTAACAAACAGGATTTACAATGAGTAATTTCGCATTTGGAACATATAGAATTACAGATGAAAACCCCCAACATATTCAAGCACTTATTGAGGCCATTGACTCTGGTGTCACTCTGATAGATACATCATCAAACTATATGGATGGTGGTGCTGAGAGAGCTATTGCACTAGCTTTAAGAAACTTTGATGAAGATAAACGCGATAGCATAGAGATTGTCAGTAAGTTCGGATACATACAAGGTTCAAATTTAATAGCACACAAGGAAGAAGCATTTGAAGATGTTGTTATGTTTTCAGATGATTGTTATCACTCGATTTCTACATCTTTCATGAAAGACCAGCTTTTTAAATCTTTATCACGTTTAGAACAAACCAAGATTGATTGTTACCTTGTACATAATCCTGAATACTTTCTCCTAGATGCCCTTAAAAGAAAGAAAGATATAGACGAAGCTTTAGATACTATGTACGATAGAATATTTGATGTATTTGTCGGTTTAGAAGAACAAGTAAAGGCTGGAACAGTAGGATCTTATGGTATAAGTTCTAATAGTTTTGCAAAAGAAAATACAGATGTTGAATTTCTTCCATATGAAGACTTAATTACACTAGCGGACAAAGCGTCTGAATTTGTTGGTAATAATCAACACAGTTTTACAACTATTGAATTACCAATTAATTTACTAGAAACAGAGGGGCTAAAATGTGCTTTATGGGCAAAAGAAAATGGGCTTAGAGTTTTAACGAATCGTCCATTAAATGCTCAAAAAGAAGAGCTTATGTTTAGGCTTGCCGATTATGATGAAAGTCAAGAGTATTTTCATCATCTTAATGAGTTAATGGATGTTTGTGATAATGATGATTTAAAACCTTTATATAACCTATTGCAACAGCTAGATGAAAATAAACATAAGTTTGGTTGGCTGGGTGATTATGATAGCTTTTTGTACTCTCAAATCATTCCACATATTAAAACTAGTCTTGAAAACATAGAAGAAGCCAACCTTGACGGAATGCTTAAATATATAGATATGTTTTTAGGTGAGTATAGAAAAATGGTAGCTTATGAGTGTAGTAAATCTACTAGAATATCGCTAAAAGAAGAATTAGGTACAAGTGATATGCCTCTTGTGAAGATAGCTATAGACTTTTTATTACAAGAAGAAAGTATTGATTATATACTTGTGGGCATGAGAAGTCCATCTTATGTACAAGATATTCTCTCTTTAAAATATTAGCTAGTTTATTTCTTTATGACTTGTTAAGCGATATTGTCATACTTTATGATATTAAAAAAAATTTAAACAAATGAAATGAAATAAAAGGAAAAAAATGATACCATTTTCTGATGAAGAGTTAGTAGAACCAGTTAAATTAGTAATAGATAAAGTACGTCCATCATTAGCACTCGATGGTGGAGATATTGACTTTGTAACTGTAAAAAACGGATGTGTATATGTACAACTAAAAGGTGCATGTGTAGGTTGTGGAAGTAGTGGAACAACTCTAAAGTATGGTGTTGAACGCCAACTAAGAATGGATATACATCCAGAGTTGTCAGTTATAAATGTACCTGCAGGTATGGAAAATGATATAGACAACCTTTAAGATAAATAGCAAACTCTCACTTTAGCGAGTTTAGTATCGGCATTTAGTGCCCCAAAAGATAAGAATGAATATTATAAATAAGTATAAAACATTAACACAAGCAAAAGATAGTTTCTCTAAAGCTGAATATAGAATAGCATTAGAAAAATTTGCCATCGTACTACAAAATTATCCAAATTCAAAAGAAGCATATAACTGCGTGATACTTTCTGAAATGGCTATGAGTGGAGAAGGTGGGGCTGAAGCACTTTTTGATTATTATGAGATACTTAAAGAAGAGGATAAAGAGTCTGCCGATAAGATTATGGGAGATATTTTAGAAAATATGAACGGCTCACTTGAAAAATTAAGTGAAGCATTTAGCTCACCTCTTAGAGAAAAGTTGGAGTATGAAGATGGAATTCTTTATAGTGATTTTAAAAAGATTCTTAGTGAAGGTGGAGAATTTAAAGAGACATTTGAAAATATTATGTTTTCAACACCTGTTATTATTACACAAAAAGATGACTTTATAGATTTCTTAGATAAATTAATAGAACATGATTTTGCAGAGATGGCACTCACATATTTAGAAAATGCTTTAAGTATTTATCCAAGTGATAAACTACTGAGTAAACTTTTTGAAAAACTTGTTAAAGGTTAAATTATTGAAGATTGAATTACCAAACCAGCCCTATAAATACGTAACTGAGAACTCTCAAGAATGTGACAGTGAGACAGCTTTTGTTATAACTACACAAAATGAAAAATACCTCCAAAATGCTGAAAACAATAATGCCCATTCTATTATTAAAATAGAAGAAATTGCAAAACTTTTTGGTATAGACAAAATAAAAATTATTGGAATTACAGGTACAAATGGTAAAACTACTACAGCAAGTGCTATTTATTCTTTTCTTTTAGATTTGGGTTATAAGGTGGCGATGCAAGGAACACGTGGTCTTTTTATGAATGATAAAGTTTTAGAAGGTAAAACGCTGACTACTCCTTCAGTTTTAAACACTTATAAGCATATCTATCAGGCTGTTGATGCTGGTTGTGAGTTTTTTATTATGGAAGTAAGCTCTCATGCCATTGTACAAAAAAGAGTTGAAGGCTTGAATTTTGAGTTAAAGATACTTACAAATATAACTCAGGATCATCTAGATTATCATAAAACCATTGAAGAATATACAGCTGTTAAAAATTCTTTTTTTAAGGATGATGGTAAAAAGCTTATAAATAAAGATGAACCAAAGGCTGACTTTAACTTTAAAAATGCTTACACATATGGAATAGAAAATCCTGCAACATATAGACTTATGGCTTATTCATTAAATAACGCAAGTAGTGGAATTATTCAACATTTTCAAGATATAGTACCTTTTACTGCAGCTCTTCATGGATTTTTTAATCTTTATAACCTTATGGCTGCTGTTGGAGCAGTTCATCTACTAACAGGGCTAAAACTCGAAGAGGTAGCAGCTACTATGGATAACTTCGCGGGAGTAAGTGGACGTATGGAGCAGGTATGTCAAGTGCCAAATGTAATTGTAGATTTTGCTCACACACCTGATGGTATGCAG
Source organism: Sulfurimonas sp. (assembly GCF_018698455.1). GTDB lineage: Bacteria > Campylobacterota > Campylobacteria > Campylobacterales > Sulfurimonadaceae > Sulfurimonas. Next base: position 47,971 of record NZ_JABIOQ010000056.1, read on the forward strand.
CAGGTTCTTAATGCACTTAAAGAGAAAGAACTATTAGTAGTATTTGGAGCGGGTGGCGATAGAGATGTAAGTAAACGTCCAATGATGGGCAGAGTTGCAGCTTCTTTAGCTAAAAGAGTCTATATAACTAGTGATAACCCACGTAACGAAGATCCAGACGCAATAGTCAATGATATCCTTAGTGGTATAGAAGACCAAACAAATGTAATGGTAGAGTTAAATAGAAGAAAAGCAATTGAGATGGCTCTCGATGAGCAAGGTGATGAAGAGGTTGTTGTTATACTAGGAAAAGGTGATGAGTCACACCAAATCATCTATGGAGAGAGATTTCCATTTGATGATAGAGAAGTTGTGAGAGAGCTTTTAAATATTTAATAGCTCTCTTAAGGTGCTGTATAAATTATCTCTTCAGTTTGATTATAGTCGTTATCATAGATAAACATACTTGCAGTTATCTTTGTGTCTCCACTAAGTAGTGTTATCAGAGTATCGTTTCCTTCTATGGATATGGTAGCACTATTGTTTAAATCCCATAAAATATTTCTAAGGATGACTCTACTTGTATTATCTTCAAATATTCCTGTTGCTAGTAAAGGTTGATCACCACTTGCTGGGGTACCTCCATCAGAAACCGTGATATTAAAATCTTTCATTGGAATAAGAGCTATATTTACTGGTCCATCCGTTAATGTTTCATAAGCAATAGAGATATTTGAATCACCTCCATTATAAAAACCAACACTTACTACACCTGATGTTGAAACAGTAAGTTTATCAGTTGAGCTTTTCCACTCAACATACTCTGTTACATCATCTGTTGAATTATCATCATAAGTAACTGTAGCACTTAGTTGAATTGACGCATCCGTAGAATAAATACTTTGGTTTGCTTCATTTATCTTGATGCCTACTACATCTTTAAGTGGAGCAGAAGTGCCTTGACCACAGGCTGTGAGCATAAGTGCAAGAGTAGTTAATAGTGTAGTTATTATTTGTTTCATATTTTCTCCTAAAACCTTACATTTAAACCGGTATAAAACATGTTTATATCCGATTTATAAGAAGTTTGTTCTACTATAGTGTCTATCTGTTCATAAGAGGCAGCCTTATATAAGTAGCCCACCTCAAAATCAAAGTGCTCAGAGAGTGGAATGTATGCACCTAGCCCTACATTAAAGGTTCCATAAGATAAACCAGACTGAAGCTTCCTCTCGATTTTTAAAATTCCTGTTCCAAAGCCTATTTTTACAAAGGGATTAAGGTGTTTTGTTAATTCAAATGCTTTGATAAGTTCTAGATTGAAAGCATACTTATTAGCATCCTCTGCTGAAAATATCTTTGAGTTATTCTTTAGAAATTCTAGGGAACACTCTATGGCATAAGCTTCACGTTTGCCATATCCGAGTTTTATACTTGCAAGTTGGTTGGAACTTTCTGCTAGGGTATTAGTGAAAGATTCATTGTAGAAGCCATAGTTTGCCCCAGTATAAATCTTAGCATCACTATACAAAGAAGAAGCAAGAACCATAAAAAATAGTAAAGTTTTCAAGAGAGCATATCCTATGTTATAATTTAGTGAATTATATCTAAAAACTTACTACTTAACTTAAATAAAATAACTTATTTTCCTCCATGAGTTTATATGGATAAATTTTTAGATATAATTTCATAAATATTTCAAAGGACTATTATTATGGGAATCCCTCAACCAGCATTTTATATATTTAAGTGTGAGCAGTCAGCTCCTCCAGGTATGCCAAAACCATCTTGTGTAACAGAAGATACTAAAGGTCTCTTTCAGTACACAGCAATGAAACTTATGAAAGAAGGGATTATGATGACTGCACCAATCATCAAAACTTCATGTATGAATAGATGTTCAGCAGGTCCAATAATGCTAGTAGAGCCAGGTCATACTATGTATGTTGGTCTTACAGAAGAGAAAATAGACAGAATTATCGCTGAGCATATTGTTGGTGGAAATGTTGTCCAAGAGTATGTAATTAGTGACGAAATGTGGGATGCTCCAATATCTCCTGCTGACGCAAAAAAACAAATGGGAATGTAAGGAAAGAGCTATGTTAATTGATATGTTGTACAGCAAAATTCATCGTGCTACTGTTACTGATGCTAACTTAAACTATGTTGGTTCTATTACTATAGATGAGGAGCTTTTAGAAGCTTCTAAGATGCGAGTTGGACAGAAAGTAGAGATATTAAATATCAACAATGGTGAGCGTTTTTCTACTTATATTATTTTAGGTGAACGCGGTTCTCGCGATATCTGCCTAAATGGTGCGGCTGCTAGAAAAGTTCATAAAGGCGACAAAGTAATTATTGTTGCTTATGCAACTTATGATGAAAAAGAACTTGAAAATTATGAACCAAAAGTTGTTATTCTCGATGATAACAACGATATAGAAACAATAGCGGAACATATCTAAACAATGTTTGATATGGAAAATATGAGTAAAATGCTTGAGGGAATGCAGGGAAATGCAGATAAACTCAAGAGTGAACTAGAACAAAAGACTTACAGTGTTAAAACTGGTGGTGGCCTAGTTGAGCTAAGTGTTAATGGAAGTGGTGAAGTTATCGATTTACTTATTGATGATGAACTACTTTCTGACAAAAGTTCACTAGAAATTTTACTCATAGGTGCTATAAATGATGCAAATAAAATGGTTCAAACCAACCAACAACAGAGTGCCATGGGAATGCTAAATTCCATGGGTAATCCCTTTAGTGGGACTAAATAGGTGCTTCGCCTATTTATAGCACTAAACCTTCTTTTATTTAACCTTTATTCCTGTCAAGGTGGTTATGATTCCTGCATAGAAAAAATAAATGACTCTAAAACAATTCAAAATAATTCTTTACATATTCCTATAAAAAACACAGAACTACTTATATGGTCCAAAACTACTCCAAATGCTAAAATATTAAAATATGACCCTTTTCTTTCCCTCTACCTTATTGAAGATACAAATAAGTTCCCTTACCCTTTTGCTATAAATATGCGATTACAACTCGGTTTAGCAATGGTTAATACAACTGATGCAAGAGAGAGCAAGGTTTTAAAGAATCAAGTTGGTCTTAATTCCTTTGCTACTTTTAGTCAAAAAACTACAACACCTGCATTAATTACAAGTAGTTGTTGTTCTCTAGAAGCTATTGTGACTCCAGAAGGAATTATTCAAAAAGAGTATTTAAAAAGATTTGTATCCTCAAGTAAAGTTGCATATTCAGATATTGGAATAAGAGTTAAAAATGAAGGTGGTTATGTTTTAGTTTCTGAGAGTGATCCATATATGAAAAATAACCTATTTAAAAAAGATGATTGTATTCTTACATTTGATGGTGTAAAAATAAAAGCTGCCTCTGTCTTAATGAGAAAAGTGCTTTTTTCAAAAATAGGTTCAAAGCATAAAGTACAAGTGAAGCGTGATGGAAAAGTTCTTAACTTACTTGTAGAAACATCTAAGCGATATGGTGGTGGTTATGTTAGCGATACTTTTTTAGAGCAAAAGGGTGTCTATTTTGATAAGCAACTTCATATTACAAAACTTTCTCAGAATTTTTTAGGCTATGGACTATTAGTTGGAGATAGACTTATTCAGGTAAATGGAGCTGAAGTAAAAACACAAAAAGAACTCCGTAAGCACATAGAAGGCTTTAAAGACTTTTCATCACTTCTTTTTGAGAGAAGAAACTTTCAATTTTTTGTAAATATTAAGTAGAAAAAGTATAATATTGCATATGCAAAACTTTGAGAAATTTTTAACAGATAACCTACCAACTTCAAAGAGTATTCACCCTCATTATGAGAATGCTTTACAAAACATGCTTATTGCCGGTGGCAAGCGTTTTCGTCCTGCACTTTTACTGGGTGTTGTAAATGCATATAACCCACTTTTACTTGAGGGTGCTCGTCATGCTGCGTTTGCTATAGAACTTCTTCATACATACTCGCTTATTCATGATGATTTACCAGCTATGGATGACTCACCACTTCGTCGTGGTAATCCTACACTGCATGTAACTTTTGATGAAGTGACAGCGATTCTTGTTGGTGATGCTTTAAATACTTACTCTTTTGAAGTTTTATCAAATGCACCTTTTTCAAATGAAACACGTGTAAAACTCATCAGAGAGTTAGCAAGTAATGGTGGACTTAATGGTATGGTTTTAGGTCAAGCAATAGACTGTCACTTTGAGAACAAACCTCTTAAAGTTGAAGATATAAAAATACTCCATACAAACAAAACAGCAAAGCTTATTGCAGCTTCACTAAAAATGGGTGCGATTATAGTTGGTAAAGAAGATTTAGCTGATAGCTTATATGAGTTTGGTATTAAACTTGGACTTCTTTTCCAAATCCAAGATGACATACTCGATGTAACGCAGAGCAGTGAAGAAGCAGGTAAACTTACAAACAACGATGAAGATAAAAATAGTTTTGTAACTATTCTAGGGCTTGATGAGTCGATGAAACAAGCAAATGAACTAGCAGACGAATTAAGTAATGTAATGCTTAGCTTTGAGGAGAACCTACAGAGTGAGCTGTCTTCGTTACTAACTAAATATATTAATAGACATAAATAAGGAAAAAAAATGAGTAATGTAATGCGTCAAAAGATGGCAGATTCGATTAGATTTTTAGCAGCAGATATGGTGGAACGTGCTTCTTCAGGACATCCTGGTGCACCTATGGGTCTTGCAGATATAGCAACAGTTTTAAGCGAGCACTTAAATCATAACCCTAAAAATCCTTCATGGTTAAATCGTGACAGATTAGTTTTTTCTGGTGGTCATGCAACAGGTCTCATCTACTCACTTTATTATTTATGGGGATACGGTCTTGAGTTAGAAGACTTAAAGAATTTCCGTCAACTAGATTCTAAAACACCAGGACATCCAGAGTTTGGACATACTGCGGGTATTGAGATTACAACTGGTCCATTAGGTCAAGGTGTAGCAAACGCAGTTGGTTTTTCAATGGCATCAAAATTTGTAGGTGCTCAAGTTAATTCTGACACTGCTGAGTTAATTGACCATAACGTTTACTGTTTATGTGGTGATGGCGATTTAGAAGAGGGACTCTCTTATGAAGCTTGCTCTATCGCTGGACACAACAAACTTGATAACCTTGTTGTTATTTATGATTCAAATCGTATAACAATTGAGGGTTCTACTGACTTAAGTATAAGTGAAAATATCCGTATGCGTTTTGAGTCTCAAGCGTGGGATGTTCTAGAAATAGATGGACATAATTTTGATGAGATTGACACAGCACTTACAACTGCTAAAGCGAACAAGAGACCAACTCTTATCATAGCAAATACTATTATTGCTAAGGGTGCTGGAGAGTTAGAAGGTTCACACCATGCTCATGGTGCTCCTTTAGGTGGCGCGGTAATTGCAAAAGCAAAAACTGATGCTGGATTTGACCCTCTTAAAACTTTTCATGTTGACGCAGATGTTATGGCTAGATTTAGATGTGCAATCGAAGAGGGTGATTTACTAGAACGTGAATGGATTCACTCTCAAAAAACTCTTCCACTTATGGAGCAAAATGAAGCACTTACAGGTTTAGAAAATCCTGATTTTTCTCGTATAAATTATCCTATTTTTGAGAAAGCTGAAGCGACTCGTTCAACTAATGGTAAGATTATGAATGCTATAGCTCGTGGTCTTCCAAGTTTTGTAGGTGGTTCAGCAGACCTAAGCCCATCAAACAAAACAAACCTAAACGATATGGGTGTTTTCCCTAAGGGGCGAAATATATACTTTGGTATTCGTGAACATGCAATGGCATCTATCGTCAACGCGATGGCTTTATATGGTCCACTACTTCCTTTCTCTGCTACATTTTTTGTATTTTCAGATTACTTAAAACCAGCAGCTCGTATTGCGGCACTTACTGGAATCCAAAACTTTTATATTTGGACTCATGATAGTATTGGTGTTGGTGAAGATGGTCCAACGCATCAGCCTATAGAACACCTTTCACAGTTTAGAGCATTACCAAACTTTTATGTATGGCGCCCAGCAGATGGTGCAGAGAATGTAGAAGCTTGGAAAACAGCACTTACTATGAAAAAATCTCCATCAGCATTTGTATGTTCACGTCAAAACCTTTCAGTTCTTCCAAGTGCTGTTACAGGTACGGCATCTCGTGGTGGTTACTTAGTCGCGCAGAGTGATAATGCAACTATAACTATAATGGCTTCAGGTTCTGAAGTAGAACTTGCTCTTAAAGTAAGAGATACAATGGCCGAGCAAAATGTTTCTGTAAATGTTGTTTCAGTTCCATGTTATGATCTTTTCATTGAACAAGATTCTACTTATATGGATTCTATCATCGTCAAGGGTACAAAAACTGTAGCTATTGAAGCTGCTCGTGGTTTAGAGTGGTATAGACTTGCAGACACTGTTATTGCTATGGATACTTTTGGTGCATCAGCTCCAGCAAGCCAACTTTTTCTTAAGTTTGGTTTCTCAGTAGAATCTGTAATAGAAAAAATAAAATAATTACTTACTTTTTTTCTTTTCTTCTTTCGTTGTTTTTTTAGATGCATTTGCATCTAAAAAAGTTGAAAATCCCATTTCTCTTTTATTAAAACTATTTTTCTGTTCGTACTTATAAGAATCTGCTCCACCATGCATATCTATACTGCCTCTTTCATAATCCCCAAAACATACGAGACTAAAGACAAAAGAGAGCAAAACTACTTTCATCTCTCTTCCTCATAAGCTGCCTGTGTTTGTATTCTACTATCTACATATCCACGGCCAATTGTAAAGTGGTAAAGTGTTTGAAAGTTGTTATCTTTGAGTCCAAGCATACCATGAACAATGTCATCTAAGAAACAACCGATTCCAGTTCCACTCAGACCCATAGATGTAGCATCAAGATAAAGCTGTTGGCCTACTGCTCCACACTCCCAGTAAAGCTCCTTATATCTATGTGCACCATATTTATTTATTTGCTCTGAGAAGTTACATAGCATTCCAAGAGAGAAAGCTCCATCACTTGCTATTTCTTGTGAACAGCTTATAGTTTTGCTTGCAAGTTGTAGATCTTTTTTCTCAAGTAAATAGAGATTCTCAAACTCTGTTTCTTCCCAAGCAAATACAGAGAACATTTGATCTTGCAAGGCTTTTAAATCTTTTGGATTTCTCACTAAGATGTAAAGACCTGCGTCATACTCTTCAACACGGTGAACAAAAAGAACTAAATGTGCTGCGTTTTCTTTTGAATCTAGCGAACCTGCTACACCTGAAAGGAGCGTATGAAACTCATCTTTTGTTATAAGAGATCGAACAGGATCCATTACATGGATACTTCTACGTCTAAGGATTACCGCTTTAGATTCTAGAGTCGTTTTCATGCTAGGTATGTTCCTAGTTGTAGTTTCTTGCACTATGGGCTCTGTTGCCGTTGCTTCTTCAATAGTAGGAATTATTTCCCACTCTTGCATACTTGGACTTAGTTTGTTAGCAATAGAATTATAAACTAGAGGAATGTTTTCAGTTAAAGAGTCAATTTTTAATGAAGAACTTACTTCCTCGGGAGAAACTACAAAAAGCATATCGCCTCTTTCTCTTTCAGAAAATCTTTGTGATTGAGCTAAGCCAAAAAGAGTTTCTATATCTGAATCGCCTATAGTATCAAGACGAGTAAGTTTCCAGCCTAACATTTTTGCAGATACATTAATTGATTGCCAAGCATGACCAGCATCGAGGTTTACATATCTAAATGCTCTCTCTCCATACTTCCAAACTTCCCTCCAAGAGATTCCTGAAAGACCAATAACAAAACTTCCAGTTGGTAAAGTGTCCCAAAAGCTTGTTTCTATATCAGCTAAAGACTCAAGTGCATGTTTTTTAGCACTATAGTGATAGATAGAAGTCTTGTCACCTTGTTCCTCTAGTACTGGAGGTAAAACTAAATAAGTCTCAGTTGGATGAAGGTTTCCACTTGATGCATTACATCTTACTGCCCAAGAGCTATCTCCAGAGACTTTCCATGCAGCTATTCCCATTGAGTATTGTAAAAGTTGAGATATTGACTCTTTCATAAGTGGAGCAGATGGTAAGTCAGTATCAAGTAAATGATAAGGTGGCGTTGAATTGTCGAATGCTAAAGGCAGAGAAATTTTCTCTGCTCCTTGGTACTCTCTAAAAGGATTAGGTTGTGTTGACCAGTCCATATATCCAAGTGAACGAGCATATCTTTGTTGTGCGTGTTTTGTAGTTTCATGGTAGTGAAATACTGTTTGTAGGTTTTTATTCATACTTGAAGTTTAGTGTATTTTTCTTAATCAAAACTCTAAAAATTTGTTAAAAAAATAATTCTAGCATTCTTTAATATCTCTTTTGATAAAACCTCAGTATGAAATTTTCAAACCTAAAACTTACCTCTCCCTATTTAGAACATGATCCAGTCTTTTACACTAGAGTTGACCCAACACCACTAGATAAACCTTTTGTTATTTCTACTTCACAAAGTGCTGCAAAACTTTTAGGGGTTGATGAAGATTTAAATCTTGATGAAAAACTTTTAGATATTGTTAATGGCTCACAAAAGCTAGAAGGAAGCGAAACTTTTGCTATGTGTTATTCTGGACATCAGTTTGGTCACTTTGCAGGACGTTTAGGTGATGGACGAGCTATAAATCTTGGTAAAATAAATGGACAAAATTTACAATTAAAAGGTGCAGGTCTGACACAGTACTCTCGTCAAGGAGACGGTCGTGCAGTTTTACGTTCATCAATACGTGAGTACTTGATGAGTGAGGCCATGCATGGTTTAGGCATAGAGACTTCTCGTGCTTTGGCTCTTATAGGGAGTGACACAGATGTAGCGAGAGAGAGATGGGAAAAAGGTGCAATAGTACTGCGTTTATCTCCTACTTGGGTGCGTTTTGGGACTTTTGAGTATTTTAACTCCACTGGTGAGCATGCCAAGCTACAAAAATTAGCTGATTATGTCATAGAAGAGTCTTTTCCTCACTTAAAAAACGAAGAGAGCATGTACCTAAAGATGTATGCAGAAATAGTAAACAATACCGCAAAAACTATAGCTAAATGGCAAAGTGTAGGTTTTAACCATGGTGTTATGAATACTGATAATATGAGCATTGATGGACGAACTATAGATTATGGGCCATTTGCATTTTTAGATGATTATGAAAAAGACTATATTTGTAATCATACAGATCGAGATGGTATGTACCGCTTTTCTAGTCAACCAGCAATAGCTCACTGGAATTTAGATCGGCTTGCAGTTGCACTTTCTCCTATAGTCAACTACGAAGTTGCTGAAGATATTTTAGATGATGTTTTTAGACCGGCTTATGAAAGAGAGTATAACAAGATAATGAATGCAAAGATGGGTCTCTATGCTGAAGAAGAGAGTGATAAAGAGTTGTCTTACCAGCTTCTACGATCCCTCGAGAGAGCTACTATAGACTACACACTTTTTTTTAGAAAACTATCGCGTTATGATGGAAATAAATCGGATATTTTAGACATCTGTGTTAGCCGAGACTCAATGGAAAAGTGGTTAGATAAATACTCAGTGCGTTTAGAAAAAGAGACACAAGAGGCTAGTAAACGCCATGAAAAGATGTTAGCGGTTAATCCAAAGTACATACTTAAAAACCATATACTTCAAGAATCAATTGTTTTAGCGGATAAAGGGGATTACTCAATGGTTCAAGACCTACTTAAAGTTTCCCTCTCACCTTGCGAGGAACACCCAAACTTAGACCACCTTAGTAAGTCAGCACCGATGGAATCAAAAAACATTAAACTAAGCTGTTCATCGTAGGAGAGGCTTAGCCCCCTATGTCAGGATAGTTGTCATTCGAATTAATACAGACACTCTATTGCACCTGCAACCAGACTTGCCCTATACAAGAATGATTTTTTTCTTTATATAAATCGTGGAGATGGTTTTCGAGATGCTTCAGTAGCCTCTTTAAGCGAGTTTGACAAAATAAAATGAAAAAAGTAATTTTATAACTTTTGATCTTGAAACTAATATAGAGGGAAATGAAGGATTTATTTTAGCAGATGGAATAATGACTTTGAAAGGTCCGACTTTTAAATTTTTGATTGTTAACAATATAAATATGTGTAATCAAGTGCTAAGTAAAAAGGGTATAAAAGCATTTTTAATGTCGGCCACACAAATGGAATATGATGCGAAGTGGAGATAGAATAAGATAAGAGAGCCTCTACCTAGAGACTTTCGCTTTTAAATCATCTTCTTCTATTTCTGCAGTTACATACTTGATAACTACAAGATTTTCTGTTTCATTGATATACCACTCTGCGATATGTTCATGCTCAAGAGCATTTAGTTTATCGAAATCAACACTATCATTATCGATGTATAGGTGAGAGTGCCTTACTGGATTTTGAAGTTTTAACACTGTCCATATAAGCCATAAAACGATTACAACTGAAACACTAGCAGTTAGCATTTCTCTGTCACTAAAGTCCAGATAAATACCAGCAAATGTACCACCTAGGAAAGTTGCGAAGTATGCTGAAGAGTTTGAAATTCCAAGTGCTGCACCTTTTTGGTGCACACGAGCGAACTTACTAATCATTGACTGAACAAGTGGTTCCATCATGTTAAAACCAATGAAAAACAATACAACCCCAATTACAAATATTTTACTTGAAGTTGTGTATCCCATTATTAAAAATGATGCTAAAAATAAAACTATAGAGATAAGAAATATCTGCTTAGGGATATTTTTCTTTTCACCAAAAACAGCTGCGGGACCCATAGCTATAAGACCTGCTATCATAGCTGGAAGGTAAGCCATCCATAATTCTGATTTTTCCCAGTTAAAACCATATTGCTCTTTTGTTAATATAATTGGAATAAGTACAAACGCCATAGTCATAAGACCTTTTTGTAAAGTATTAATGATTATCATATTTAAAAGATTATTGTCTTTTAGAATATCTAGTGTTCTTGAATCGTTGTGATATGTATGCTTAATCTTTGGAGGAGTAGGAACTTTTGTAAAAAGAATAACTATAGATAAAATAGCTAATCCTGTTGTAATGAAAAAGATAACATTTATGCCATAGCTTGAAGCTATAACAGGACCTAAACCCATAGCTAGAGCAAAACTCATAGCGATGAAGCCACCCATGATTGCCATTGCTTTACCACGTTTTTCTTCTTCAACCAGGTCTGAAACCATTGCTGTAGCAACAGAACCTATAGCTCCTGCACCTTGAAGGAAACGACCAGCCATAAGCATGTAAATATCAGTAGAATAAGCACACATGAGTGAACCTATGATAAAAATGATAAGACCAAATAAAATAGTAGGTTTTCGTCCTATTTTATCACTCATAGTTCCAAATGGGAGTTGAAAAATAGCTTGAGTAAGTGCATAGCCACCAACAATAATACCTACAAGAAATGGTGTAGCACCAGGAAGGTCAAGGGCATAAACAGAAAGAACCGGTAAAACTAAAAATAGTCCTAAAAATCTCAGGAAAATAATAGAGGATAGGGGAAGTACTTTTTTAAACATCTAAAGAGCCTTTATAGTATAATTATGGGATTATAACGAAACATTATTACAATATACTATAAGGACAAACAATTGAAATTAGTTTTAGCTACATCTAATAAAGGAAAATTACGTGAGATTAAGGCCCTTTGTACAGAACATGAGGTTATATCTTACTCAGAACTTATAGAAGAGTTTGAAATCGTAGAAGATGCACATACATTTAAAGATAATGCACTTCTTAAAGCTAGGGCTGTTTTTAATGCCATAGGTAATAAAAACATGGTCGTTATTGCTGATGACAGTGGTATCAGCATAGATGTTTTAGATGGTGCACCTGGTATATACAGTGCTAGGCATGCGGGTGAAGATGCATGTGACAAAGATAATCTCTATAAACTTATAGAAGATATAAAAGCAAAGGGTGCAACAGAGTCAGGTGCACATTACACGGCTGCGATAGCCATAGTGACAAAAGATGTTGAAAAAACTGTTCACGGTTGGATGTATGGAACGGCAATCTGTGAAACAAGAGGCGAGGGTGGTTTTGGATACGACCCGATGTTTATACCTCTTGGGTATGAAAAAACATTAGGTGAATTAGACGATGAGATTAAAAAAACATTGTCTCATCGTTCTAAAGCATTAGGGCTAGCACTAAAAATTATAAATACTCTATAATACCTTAACACTCAACTTATAAATTTTTTTTTCTAAGTTGAGTAAAAAAATATGCAAGTGGGCGTTATATCGGATCATTGTCTGCACGATATCTCCTTTAACATTTAAGATTATTAAAATAAAAGCAATAATTATTCCAAATATTAATTAAAGAGTAAAAGTAGAGTAATCCCAAATATAATTCTATAGATGCCAAACGCGAGAAAAGTAAAGTTATCTAAAAATTTTAAGAAGAGTTTTATCGTTATAAATGCAACAATAAATGATACTATAAACCCTATCCCTAATGTTAGTAAATTCTCAGATGTAAACTCATGATAATGCTTTAAAACATCATAAGCCGTCACAGCTGACATGACAGGAAGAGCAAGTAAAAAGCTAAACTCAGCACTTGCTTTTCTACTCATACCAACAAGCAGGGCCCCTATAATAGTAGAGCCTGCCCGACTTGTTCCGGGTATAAGTGCTAAAACTTGTGCTAAACCGATAAAACTTGCCTGTTTAAAAGTAACTTGTTCTACATCATGAACAAGTACTTTTTCTTCTTTGATGAAAAACTTTTCAACAATTAAAAAAACAATACCTCCAACAATGAACATAATAGCAACAATGTTAATACTAAAGAGTTCTTTAATTTGATGAGAAAAAACAAAGCCTACTGCTCCGATTGGGATAAAGGCAAGAAAAACTTTATACCAAAGACTTATGTGTTTTGGAGTAAATTTATCTTTATAGTTAAACATGACAGCTAAGATAGCGGAGAACTGTATAATGACCTCATAGGCTTTTGTAACATTAGTCTGTTCTATACCTAAAAAATGACTTGCGACAATGAGATGACCAGTGGAAGAAATAGGGAGAAATTCAGTAAATCCTTCGATGATTCCTAAACTCAGAGAGTCGAAAATATCCATTAAAATCCTTATTAAGATATATGACAGTATTATAGCATAAGAAATAATAGAAGGTTTAAAATCACTAGAATGAAGTAAAATAAAGCACTCTTCTAAAGTTTAAACTTATTTCGATATAATACGTGGTTTTATTTTATCTTAGTAGGAATTTTTATATGTTACTTTTTACACCCGGACCAACTCCTGTTTCACAAAATGTTCGTAATGCCATGAGCGATGAGACTATGCATCATCGTACTCCTGAGTTTGAAGCGATATTTGAAAAAACTCGTAAACACCTTTTTAATCTTTTTAAAACAGATGAAGTAGTTGTGATAGCTTCATCAGGCACGGGTGCAATGGAGTCTGCGGTAATAAATCTTTGTAAAAACACACTTCTAAGTGTTAACTCTGGAAAGTTTGGTGAGCGTTTTGGCAAAATTGCTACTGCTCACGGACTTAAAAATGTAGAGATAAAAAATGAATGGAACACTCCTGTATCTGTAGAAGCCATAGTGAATGCACTCAAAGAAAATACAAATATAGATGCGATAGCTATTCAAATCAGCGAATCAGCTGGTGGACTTCGACATCCAGTAGAAGAAATAGCAAAAGCTGTAAAGGCTATAAACCCTAAGATTATGATTATTGCTGATGGTATTACTGCTGTCGGTGTTGAAGCTATTGATGTTACAAACATCGATGTTCTTATTGCAGGAAGTCAAAAAGCGCTTATGCTCCCTCCTGGTTTATCAATTCTGGGTTTATCAAATGCGGCGATTGAAACGATAGGAAGTGGTAAAGGTTACTACCTGAACTTATCTACAGAGATTAAGAAACAACGTCAGAATACAACGGCTTGGACTGCAGCAACAACTTTAACAATAGGACTTTTAGAAGTTCTTAAAAGTATAGAGGCTGATGGTGGTATAGAGAAATTATATGCTGATACTGCAGTTAGAGCAAATGCTGTACAATCGGCTTTAAAGGCTATAGGTTTACATGTATATCCTCAAACTCCTGCAAAGTCTATGACAACTATAGATGATGAAAATGCAGCAGAAATTAGAGCACTTTTAAAAACAGACTTTGATGTGAATGTAGCAGGTGGACAAGACCACTTAAAAGGCAAGATTTTCCGTATAAACCAGATGGGCCTTATTTCACACTATGAGATGGCTTGGGTTGTAAACGCAGTGGAGTTAAGTCTTGCAAAACTTGGTCGTCGTCCTTACGATGGAACTGCAAACAAAATCTTTAACGAGATAACTTTTGGAATAGGTAAATAAATGATACTTGAGCATGAAATACCTAATGGCTCAAAACTTTACTTTGGTGAGTCAGCTAAGGTAAAACGCCGCATAGAAAATGTAGCAAGTGAAATTTTATATGAGAATTGTTTCGAGGAGATAGTTACTCCTATGTTCTCATATCACCAGCATCTCAGTATCGCTGATGAAAAGAAACTTATCCGCATTAATGATACACAAAATAATTCCCTTTCTCTAAGAGCAGACTCTACTATAGATGTTGTCCGTATTATAGAGAAGCGTTTAGGTACAAACACTGAGCATAAAAAATGGTTTTATATTCAGCCAATTGTTACATATCCAACAACTGAACAGTATCAAGTTGGTGTAGAATTAATGGGTGAGAAAAAACTCTCAAGTGCATTAAGTATCGCAACAAGCATTTTTACTAAACTAGACGTAAAACCACTTATTCAAATATCAAATATTAAAATTCCTGAACTTCTAGTAGAGATGTTTGATGAACTAAGTATTGAAGATTTTAAACATATCAATATAGATAAGTTTATTAGACTTGATGTTGAGTGGCTTACTAAACTTGTTTATCTTCAGTATGTAGAGCAAATTGATGCAATTATATCTATTGCACCAAATAAGATTAAAGTAGAACTCAGAAAAATGAAAGATTTGTGTTCGGAGACATCTTGTGAAAATACTGTTTTAGCACCAATGTACTATGCTAAGATGCTTTACTATGATGAGCTTTTCTTTCGTTGTATATCAGGAAATGAAGTTTTTGCACGTGGCGGAAGATATAAAAATGAGAATCTTACATCAGTAGGTTTCGCAATATACACAGACGCAGTTTGTGAAGAAATAACAAAATAATTATTAAGAATAAAGAGGAAAATATGATGAGAACTAAAGTTCAATGCAGGGAGGCACTAAATGCCGAGTCGTAAAGCAGATTTAATCGTTGGTATTCAATGGGGTGATGAGGGTAAAGGTAAGATAGTTGATAGACTTGCTTGTGAGTATGATATGGTTTGTCGTTCTCAAGGTGGTCATAACGCGGGACATACTATTTGGGTAGATGGTGTTAAGTTTGCACTTCATCTTGTTCCATCAGGTGTACTAAATCCTAAAGCTATAAATGTAGTTGGAAATGGTGTAGTTCTTTCTCCTGAGTCTATCATTAAAGAGATGGTACAGTTTGAAGGTCTTGAAGGTCGTCTTTTTATCTCTGATAAAGCACATTTAAATCTTTACTATCATGCACTTATTGACCAAGCGAAAGAACGCCTTAAAGGTGATAAAGCTATTGGTACAACTGGTAAGGGAATAGGGCCTGCTTATGCAGACAAGATTAATCGTACTGGTTTTCGTGTTGGTGAGCTTTTAAATCCTAAGAAACTTACAGCTTCTATTATTGAGTATTTTGAGCAAAATAGACAAATTTTTGATATTTATGAAATTGCTACACCAAAAGAGTCAGAACTTCTTACTGAGTTAGAAGGCTATAAAGAAAAACTTGGCTCTTTCATAACAGACACTACACAGTTAGTATGGAAAGCAATAGATGATAATAAGCGTATTCTACTCGAAGGTGCTCAAGGAACTCTTTTAGATATTGATCATGGAACTTACCCTTATGTGACTTCTTCAGCGACAGTTTCTGCTGGTGCTTGTACAGGTCTTGGAATTAATCCTAAAGATATTGGAAAAGTTATAGGAATTGTGAAAGCTTACTGTACTCGTGTTGGTAATGGACCATTCCCATCTGAAGATTTTGGTGAAGATGGAAAACGTCTAGGTGAACAAGGGAATGAGTTTGGAACAACTACAGGACGTGCAAGAAGATGTGGTTGGTTTGATGCAGTTGCTACTCGTCATGCGGCGAGACTAAATGGCTGTGATGAATTAGCTTTAATGAAACTAGATGTTCTTGATGGTTTTGATGAAGTTAAACTTTGTATAGCTTATGAGCTTAATGGTGAGACTATTGACTATATGCCATCAAACCTTGATGAAGTAACACCGATTTATAAAACTTTTAAAGGGTGGAATAACTCTGTTGGTGCAAGAACTTTTGATGCTCTTCCTAAAGATGCACAAGACTTTGTTAAGACTATCGAAGAGATTAGTAAAACTAAAGTTGGTATAATATCTACATCACCTGAAAGAGATGACACTATAATCCTTTAAGGAATACTTGATGAAGACTCGATACAGCCCTCTTGTGAGTGTTAAAAAAAATACAATGCAAAAGAGTGAACGAGTTCTTCAATCTGCAAATGCAAATCTCAATAGTGCTACTAAAGCACTAGAAATATCTTTTAATGAACTCAATACTATTTCTGCCCCACAAACAGGTCAAATCATTGAATTTTTATCAGCAAGAACACTTCTTGATGCTCAAAGAGCAATGATAAAACATAATCAAGAATGGGTAGGATTTGCGAAGAACGAGATTAGAGAAGCAAAAGAGCAGTTAAAAGTTGATATGATCGAGTTTGAAAAGTTTAACTACTTAGAACTTGAAGAGGTCAAAAAAGTGCTTAAGAAAATTAAAATACAAGAAGCGAAAGATTTGGATGAAGTGGCACTAATGACTTATGCTAAGAAAAAAAATAGAGGAACCCTTACATGAAAAAAATTATACTACTGTCTATATATACTATTTCACTTTTTGCACTCCAGACAAGCGATAGACTTTTTGAATGTACAGAAATATTTCAAGAGCGAAAGAGCGAACTTTTAGTTGAGCTTGAACGAATTGATGAACAAAAACAGGCTTTAGATGCACTTAAAATTGCAACAGAAGAATTATTGAAACAAAAAGGCGACATGCTCTCAATAAAAGAAGAAGAAGTGAATATTAAACTTGAAAAAATTGTTCAAAAAGTAGTAAGCATAAAAAAAATGCTGAAGAGGAACGAGGAAGTACTTAGAGAACTAAAGAATATAAAAATGACTAAAATTGCTGAAACATTTTCAAAAATGAAGCCAGCAGCAGCTTCAGGGATACTCTCTAAAATGAAAGCTGAAGATGCTGTGAAGATATTACAGTCCCTTAAACCAAAAGTTGTAGGTAAAATTCTTACAAAAATGGATGCTAATAAAGCTTCCGAGCTCACAATACTCCTTAATACCTAGTAAAGCACTATTGTTTCATTAGGAAACATATAAGTTATTTTAATATACCTAAAGCATATAATTTACTAGTTATCATCATTTGTTTGGCTATATTAGTTCTAATATTAGAATAAAAAGGACAAACAATGATGCTCAAGATATCTTTTTTAACCCTAGTTTTACTAGTACTTTCAGGATGTGGAGGTGAGGGGCAAGGAAATTCTCTTTCTGTTATAAATGAAGAGACTGCGATAGAAACAGTAGAGCCTCTTGAAATGACATCAGACTTGCAAAACATTGCTAGAAGTTCTGCAAACATCGATGATTTTACTAGAGACTCTATTTACCTTATAAAAGAAGATTTAATATCCGAGTATGTTCCATATCTCTTGCAATCGTATGTTTCTGATAGTGATATATTTAATGTAGATAACCTAGCAGCTGATGAAACGGTTCAGGGATATATACAGGAACTCTATACTAAGCTAAGATCAACTTCTTCTAAAGCTCCAGCTCTTAATGAAGTGACAAGCAATAGCATTATTACTGATATTATTGATTACTTAAAGTCTATGATATTTGAATGGATAAATACATTTTTTACTATAGATGATGAGGGAGAGAATACTGATAGTATTGATGAAAATTCAACTGATGATGTGTATGTGCCTAAAGATGATACACCTATAGAATTTACACTAGAGTTAATTAAAGGAAAAACTTTTTATGTTATATCTTCTAAGGTTGACATGGTAGTAAGTATGAGTGCTGATGGCTTGAGTGGAAGTGGTTCTATGGGCTTTATATCTATGGACTTTACGGATCATATACAAAATAATGGTCTTGCAATATCGACAACTTTAATGGGGGAATGGATAATAGATATCAACTATCTTGAAGCGGGTTATTGTATAGCCGCAGATGCAATTAGTGAAAGTGGTGATCAGTATGAATCATATTGGTTTTCAGATCAAAGTATAGAAGCTCAGGCTACAACATTAAAAAGTGCAAAAGCACTTTGTTATGCTAATGCCAGTGAAGGTGAGAAGGATGATGTAGTAGTGATAGAGGAAGGTTCACTCACAACTATAGAAGATATTAGAACTGGACATACCGTGGTTGCAGGTACTAATGCTAAAGAACTTGTAGAAGGACTTTTATCACTTAATAATAATGTAGATTTAGATGATGCAAAATATTTTGCTAGAAGTATGAGAAATGGACCATTATCTTTATACACTACAAATAATCAAACACATGACTTACTCTCTTTAGTGTCAGGAGATATTATGAGAGAGTTAGTGCCTCAAGGTTTAGGAAGTGCTCTTGGTATGAAATCTCTTCTGGAAGAATCATATCTAAGTGCTACAGCATTTCAAACAGAAGTCACGGAGGATCTAAATACAACTCTATTGTTGTTTGGTGATAGAATGAGTGAGATAGCTAGTAGTGCAGCTATTGCTATGGATATCGCAGCAGATAATCAATCATCTGGCTCACATACAACAAGCTATGGAGATAAGGTTAGCTTGTCTATAGGAAACTTAAATACAAATATCTGTTTAGTATTTTTTCTTTGTGAAAGTAGTGTAGATGGTGATGCATACTTGACAATTGCAAATGAAGGGACTGATGGAAATAAAGCGAATGTTGCATTTAAAACTCACTTCAATGCAACTTCAATGGATGTAAGTGCAATACAGTTTAACAGAGTTGTGAGTACAAATAACATTAACATAATATCTTCAGATAACTATACTATGAATTTATCTGGATTTTTATTTGATAGAAGTAATGGGACTTTGGACTTAGAAGGCTCAGGTGACATTAGTGCAAGTACAGGTGCTCAAACTCAAGCACTTGTAGATGCTTTTGATATAAGAGTATTCGTAAGTGAATATGGAGCTCTGAATTTTAGTCCAAATGCATTAAATGCAGCATTAGATGGCTCTGTGACAACTGATGATGGAAGAAGTTTTGATGGTAAATTATACTTTGATGCACATAATACTCAAAACAATGAGCTAAATGGTACTTTAGTTGGTATAAATTCTGAACCAACAATAGAAGGTGTATTTAAAACATCACTTTCATTTAAAGATCTAGATTGGTGGATAAATGGTCGTGATGATGTTACATTCGAAAAAGGTATGCCTTACTTGGTTAGTGCAGATGGTACTATTGAACTTCTATCAAGTTTAACAAATTTTTCAAGAGTAGAAGCAAAAACATTTGAAACATTTGATAATAGATATAACTGTACTCAGAATAATGATGGGACATATGCTTGTCGGGATATTTTTGATACGATAGATAAAACTTTAAAATTTTTAGAAGAAGATGAAGTTTTACTTGTAAGCACAAATAATGGTGACTACTATATAGTAAATATCCAAAATATTAGAAACTTTTCTCTTTCAACAATAGTTATGTTAAAAGAGGATACCCGTGAACAAGTTAACCTTAGTGAATTTGATTATAAAGATGCAAGTATTTCAAATATAAGAGTTGTGTCAGCTAATATAAATGATCCATATACAATTGATACAATTGGTGAACATGTTTACAGTATGGATGTCCTTATATCTAAAGGATCTCAGAGCTTAAGTGCAGATATATTGATGAAAAATATTGAAGATGAAAATTTATGGGAATACTACATTAAAGATTTAAATATTAGCGATGATTTTGGTCAAATGGGTGCTCAAAATATCTATATCTCTCAAGTCGGCATAAACGGATTGGCAATTCTTTTAGATGAGTTGGCACTAGCATCATATAACATAGAATTTGATATAGAGTCTTTACTGACTCTTGGCTGGAACTCATTAAACCCTTTTAAGGCTATAAGCATTGATGGTTTTATTATGAAAGTTAATGCCTCTCAAGGTGAAGCTAAAATACAGGCAGATATTAACTTTGTAAATAGTACACAACAGTATGATATGGATGCTAATTTAACATTTGACTATGCTCAAACCAGCATTACATCAAACATACTTGCAAGTGTCAGTGTAGGTGATGAGAATAGTTATGATAGTAATTTAAGTGCTACAGGAGAGATTACTGCTGCAGATCACCCTTCTTATAGTTATAGTGTTGATTACACTGAGTCAGAGCAGTTTGTATACTTACAAAGACAAGACACTTCTTATCAAATGGGCTTTATCATAAATGGTTTGAGTTCTATGGGAGCAGACTCTTATGGTGTTAAAGCAGACTTTATTACAAATGAAAAGATGGACACCTTAGAAGTGATGAATGTAAAAGATAATACTAACACAATCTTAGGTTCATACAAAAGATCTGAAGATGCATTGAAAATATTTTATGACATTAGTGATACAGAATATTTGTATATATATTAAATAGGAAAGTCAGATAAATAATCAAACTTTTACCTTACTTATTGTAAAATGTCCAAATTTAATAAATAAGTAGGGTTCTCACACAATGAAAATATCACTAAAAACTATTCCTCATATTTCCAATAAAATTTCAATAGATTTAAATAAAAGTGGTTTCGTGACAATGACTCAAGGGCTTGAACGTGTTGCTCAAGAAGCAGAAAAAGTGCTTGCAGAGAATGTAAAACAAGAGATGGCACTTGAGGAAAAAGTAGATATTATTTGTGAAGAAAATGAAGAAGAAATCGAGTTTATGCTTGCAGACGAGAGACAACTATTTTTTATGATTAAGAAAAAATTAGCACCTGAATATGGTGTTATCTTAAATTATGAAGAACGCTACTCCGATATTGCACATAAAATTTTAGATGAACTGTATGAAGAAGATTTAATCCAGTTTGACGTTACAGAGAATCGTATAAAAAATATAATCTATAATGCTATTACTGGCTTTATTGCAGAAGCTTCTGAGATAGAGGATGCTGTTCTTGATAAGATTAGATCTTATAAAAAACGATATATTCCAGGGACTGATGAATTCGATATACTATATGAAAAAATATATCGTGAAGAGATAGTGAAAAGAGGTATGGAATAGTGACTAGTCTTCAAAATCTAAAGCGGGTTTATATATATCTTGAGAATGGTATATTTTTAGAGGCAGATAGCTTTGGTGTTGAAGACACTGTTGTTGGCGAGATCGTTTTTAATACTTCTTTAAGTGGATATCAAGAGATCGTTAGTGACCCTTCATATGCTGGACAATTTGTGACATTTACAATGCCAGAAATTGGAAATGTTGGTGTAAACATTCAGGATATGGAGAGTAAATCTGCATATGCTAAGGGTATGATTGTTAGAAATTATCAATCACGCTATTCTAACTTTAGAGCAGAAGAATCACTTCATGAGTTTTTAATTAATCACAATATTATGGGAATTTGTAACATTGACACTAGATACTTAACGAAGATGATACGAAGTGAAGGTGCTATGATGATGGTCGCTTCTACTGAGATAAGTGACAAAGAAGAACTAAAAAAAGTTTTAGATAATTCTCCTCGTATTGAAGATGTAAACTACATTGAGCAAGTGAGTACAAAAGTAGCTTATAAACATACATCAAGTACTTATAATGATAAGAGTGGTTTTGAATATGAAGAAGCTCCAGAAGTAAAGGCTAAAATAGCAGTCATTGACTTTGGTGTGAAACGTAATATTTTAAATGAACTTGTTAATGCTGGAATGAGTGTTGATGTAAGACCAAATGATTTTCAAGCAGAAGATTTAATAGAACAATATAATCAAAAAATAATTGATGGTGTTTTCCTATCAAATGGTCCCGGCGATCCACTTGTACTTAAAAAAGAGCAAGAACAAATTAAAAAACTTATTACTGCTAAAATTCCTATTTTTGGTATTTGTTTAGGTCACCAACTTCTTTCAATCTCTCACGGATACGATACTTTCAAACTAAAGTTTGGACATCATGGTGGAAACCATCCTGTAAAAAACGAGAAGACAGGTCTCGTAGAAATAACAGCACAAAACCATAATTATAATGTTCCTGACAATATAATAGAGATAGCGGATGTAACACATACAAATCTTTTTGACAATACGATTGAAGGTTTAAAGTATAAAAATGAACCAATATTTTCAGTACAGCATCATCCAGAAGCTAGTCCTGGACCAAAAGAAAGTGCTTATATTTTTAAACAGTTTATAGATCTTATGAAAGAAAATAGAGCTTAGTCTAGATACCTAAATTGCAAGAATTAATTGAAAAACTAGATAAACGTCGTCGCTTGATGGTGCTAGTAGTACTACTTTTGGCAGTAGTGGCTACCCTAGTTAGTTTTAATTATGAAATAATCCCTCCACTATATTATGATGGTTTATATAATATGTACTTTGTTTATGGACTTGTAGCATATAAGTTCATAGAACTCCCAATAATATATTTTATATTGCTTCATCGTCATATCCCAAATATAAAAACTAATAAAGATAATTTAGAATGGATTAAGAAAGTTGAAAAACAGGTAAGATTATTATATTTTCTTATACCTCAAGGAAATACGGTTTTTGGAATGATTGCTTTGAAATTAAGTGGTGAGCTCTTATATTTCTATCTTTTTTCCATTATCGCATTAGTCGCTCTTATACTGATCAAGCCAAATAAACTAAATACTCCAAGTCATAACTTTTTATAATCAAAAACATAACTAAAATTTATATAACTTAAAGATTTCTTAAAGCAAGTATAATGTATAATTCACATTATTTTCTATCAGGAGGCTATTTTGAGAAAATTCTTATTGGTATTATCTTTACTTTTTTCTTTTTCTAATGCAGATACATTAGGCATTCAAGAGAAACTAGGAAACATGGTACCGCTTGATTTAACATTTTTAAATGAAGAATCAAAAAGTGTCACATTAAAGGAATTAATGGATGGGAAACCAACCATTCTTACTTTAAATTATTTTAGATGTGCGGGTATTTGTACTCCTCAACTAAATGATTTAGCAAAAATGCTAAGTCGTCTTGATCTTGCAGAAAATACAGATTATAAAGTTTTAACTGTAAGTTTTGCAGAAGATGAGACACCTGACTTAGCAAAGTCTAAACGCAAGAACCAACTAGCATCGATGTCACGAGCTTATGTAGCTGATGCATGGCATTTTGTAATTGGAGAAAACAACAGTTCTGGCGTATTAGCTGAGAAAGTTGGATTTGTTTACGAGAAGACTGTATCTGAAGCAGGTAAAGTTGATTATATTCATGCTGCGGCATTAATTATCTTGTCACCAGAAGGAAAAATTACTCGTTACCTTAACGGTATTGAGCAACTTCCTTTTGATGCTAAGATGGCTTTAGTCGAAGCTTCAGACGGAAAAGTTGGACCTACGATAGCAAAAACACTACTTTACTGTTTTGCATATGACCCTAAAGGAAAGACTTACATCTTTGTTTGGGAGAAAATAGCAGCGATAGTAATGTTGACATTAGTATTTGGCTTTTTTATCTACCTAGTTAAGTCTGGAAGAAAAGAAGAAGACCATCAAAAAAAAGGAGAAGAGAATGAGTAAAAGTTATTTCGACGAAACACACTGTGCCATTGGCCACCCAAAAACCAAAGTTATGCAGTGGTTATTAACTGTAGACCATAAACGTATTGGTATTATGTATGCCGCGGTTATGTTTACATTCTTTTTTGTTGCCATTTTTACAGCAATGGCGATGAGAATAGAGTTATTTGCACCTGGTGCACAAATTATGGATGGGGATACATTTAACCAAGCATTTACACTTCATGGTGTAATAATGGTTTTCTTATTTATCATTCCAGGTATTCCAGCAGTTTTTGGAAATATTATTATGCCATTAATGATTGGGGCAAAAGACGTATCTTTCCCAAGACTTAACTGGTTCACTTTTTGGTTATACATAGTGGGGTGTTTAATAGCACTTTCTTCATTATGGACTGGAAATGGATTCGCTGATACTGGTTGGACATTCTATGCTCCATATAGTTTAAACACAGATACAAATGTAATTACTACACTTGTTGCTGCATTTGTTCTTGGTATGGCATCTATTCTTACAGGTCTTAACTTTCTTGTAACTATTCACCGTTTACGTGCTCCAGGAATGGATTTCTTTAAAATGCCATTATTTGTATGGGGTATTTATGCAACAGCATGGATTCAACTTCTTGCAACACCAGTTGTAGGTATTACACTTATTCTTGCTATATTAGAGAAATACTTCGGTATTGGTATATTTGATCCTGCTAAAGGTGGAGATCCAGTACTTTTTGAGCACCTATTTTGGATTTACTCTCACCCAGCGGTTTATTTAATGATTTTACCAGCATTTGGTATTATGTCTGAAATTATTCCAACATTCTCAAGAAGAGAAATTTTTGGTTACCGTACAATTGCACTTTCATCTGCATCAATCGCAGGTATTGGTTATTTAGTATGGGGTCACCACCTTTTTACTTCTGGTATGTCAGATATAGCTAAAACAATTTTCTCATTCCTTACATTCTTTGTTGCGATTCCAACAGGTATTAAGTTCTATGACTGGATTGCTACAATGTACAAAGGAAAGGTTATTCTTTCATCTTCTATGTTATGGGCTTTAGGAACTATCGTGACTTTTGCTATTGGTGGTCTTACAGGTGTAACTATCGCTATGGTTGGTTCTGATATCCACCTTCAAGATACTTACTATTCTGTTGCACACTTTCACTATGCTATTCTTGGTGGAGTTGTTTTCTTATTCTTCGCTGGTATGCACTATTGGTATCCAGTAGTTACTGGTAGATTACTTAACGAAACAAGAGCTAAAGTTGCATTTTGGTTAAACTTTGTTGGTATTAACTTACTTTGGTTCCCAATGTTTATCGCTGGTTACTACGGTATGCCGAGACGTTATTTTGATTATCTTCCTGAATTTGAGATTTATCACCAAATTTCTGGTGTTGGTGCAGCTGTAATTTTAGCTGGACTAGTTCTTATGTTTTACAACTTCTTAAGTTGTTGGAAAAAAGGTGAGCTTTCAGGAACTAACCCTTGGAATGCTACAACACTAGAGTGGCACTTGCCAAGTTCACCACCACCATTAGAGAACCATACAAAAGTTCCTTATGTTGATTTTAATCCATATGAATATCACCATGGTGAGCCAGTGGTTAAATTTGATTATGAAACTATGAAAAGGATTGATTAATGTCTGATCACGCATACGTACCAGAAATCGCGACTACTCGCGATGGAGTAGAACATGAAGTTCAAGGTTGGCAAGGTGACTTTTACGGTGGTAAATTAGGATTTTGGTTATTTATGTTAACTGAAGTTCTTATGTTTGGAGCTATGTTTATGGTTCTTACATATTACTTTACACTACATAGTCAAGACTTTCTTGATGCATCAGCATCTTTAAATAGAGTTCTTGGTGGTTTTAATACAGTTGTACTATTAGTATCTGCACTTACAATGGGTCTTGGTTTACTTAAGATGCGTAGTGGTGATATCAAAGGTGCTAAACTTATGATATGGGCTACTATTATTCTTGCTTTTGTATTCTTAGGAGTAAAAGCAATAGAGTGGACAGCTGAGTATCAGCATGGTGTTTTCTTAGGTCTTGATGCACTTCAGTCTGGAAATGACCACTCTAAGCCATTTGGTCAAATATTATTCTTTGGAATGTATTTTACAATGACTGGTTTACACGGTTTTCACATTATTATAGGTATTGGTCTTATGGTCTGGTTACTTAAGCGTATTAATGCAAACAAAGTAACTCCAGAACATCACATACTTCATTGGAATATCGCACTTTACTGGGATTTAGTTCACTTAATCTGGGTATTTGTTTTTCCTTATTTCTATATGATTGGTGCTGATGTCGGCGGATATCACATGCCAGACTTTGGATCAATTTTTGCAGGAGGACATAGTAATGGGCACTAGTACAAAAGTAGATTATCAAGCAGAAAAGGGTGGTTATTATAAAGTTCTAATAGGACTTTTAATTTTAACTGCAGTTACTTTTATTCAGCCAAGTATGTTCTTAACTCATGACATATTTGCTGTTCAAATGTTTATTGGTCTAGTCAAAGCAATTATTATTCTATTCTATTATATGCACTTAAAAGGTGAAACACTTATTGGATGGATGGTTTCTTTTTCTGTTTTCATCGTTGTATTTTTCTTTACAGTTGTTATTTACGACGTACAGAACTTTCAATATACAGATGAGAGTCATATTTCATCAGAAATTACGAGTGGTGGTAGTCATAAAGCTGCACACTCAAGTCACTAAGGAGGCGCTATGTTAGAAGGTTTTAACACAAGTGGTACTGTCATTGCAGAGCATATTAATGAAGCTCTAGTAATTAACCTTTGGATTTCAGTAGTACTATTTGCTTCTGTTGTTTTACCAATGGTTTATTTAGCATGGAAATACCATGAAAGTAATGTAAAAAATGAAGATATTGAAAATATCACACATAATACAGCTTTAGAAATTGTATGGACAGTAGTTCCTACAATTACACTGTTTGTATGTTTCTGGTACGGATACACATCAATGGTAACTGCTAGAACTATGCCAGCAGCTAATGAAAGTATTACCGTACAAGTTGAAGGTAGTAAATGGAAATGGAGATATGAATATGCTGCAAATCCAAGTGGATTTGTTCACAAACTTGGGGGAGCATTTACTAAGCCTGTACGGGATGAAAATGGTAAAATTGTTCAAGAAGGAACAATGGGCCTATCGGCACTCTATGTACCAGTTAATACAAATATCATCTTAAATATGACGGCACCAATCGATGATGTTATACATGCATTCTTTGTCCCAGCTTTCCGTATGAAAGAGGATGTTGTTCCAGGTCGTATAACAAAACAGTGGTTTAATGCTGAAAAAGTAGGTGAATATGATGTTGAGTGTGCTGAGTACTGTGGTACGGATCACTCATATATGTACTCTAGAATTGTAGTACTTCCAAAAGATGAATACTATGCTTGGTTCAATAGTAGTGATGATACACCAAAAGGTGACTATGGTAAATCAGGCGATGCAGTATTACAGCAACACGGATGTAAAAGTTGTCATGCAATTACAACAGATAAGCAACTTGTTGGACCTACTCTTAAGACTAGAAGATTGACTAAAGAGCAAGTATTGGACGTAATAAATAATGGTCAAGATCAACTTGGCTATGCTATGGGTGCAATGCCTGCTGGTATGGCTTCTGGTACAGATGCCGAGGAGATTGCGGCTTATGTAGCTGGTGGAATGAAAGGTGATCAACCTGCTTCATTTGCAGCATGTAGTTCATGTCATGGTGAAGATGGTAAGGGACAGTATGGTACGTCTCCAAGTCTTGTAAGCTATGATGTAGACCTTTTACGTAATGTGTTAAAGCATGGTAAAAAAGGTATGATGGGCACAATGCCAGCATTCCCTTATGTATCAGAAGCAGAGATACAAGAAGTAGCAAAGTACTTAGAAGCTAAGTAATGATTAAACACTTTCTTGTTCTCACTAAGTTCCATCTCTCTTTTGCAGTGAGCCTTTCGGCTCTCTTTGCTTATGTAATGGCAAAAGGTGAATTTGGAATTGATATGTTAACAGCAACTCTTGGCGTACTTCTAGTTGCCTTGGGTGTTTCAGCTCTTAATCAAGTTCAAGAGTATAAGTCAGATGCTCTAATGGATAGAACAAAACACAGACCAATAGCTTCGGGTATCTGGTCTCCTACGACAGGTGTTGTTATTGCTCTTACACTTGTAGTCGCTTCATTAGTACTTATATATGACTTGCTTGGACTGGTTGGATTTAATCTTTTCTTATTCGCTTTTGTATGGTATAACATAGTGTATACACCTCTAAAAAAGCACAGTTCTTTAGCTGTTGTTCCTGGTGCTATACTTGGTGTTATTCCTCCTGCAATTGGTTGGATTACGGCTAGACTACCTGAAGATGGGATAGCAACTTATCAATCTTTAGCAGAAGCAGAATTTTATGCATTAGGCTTATTCTACTTTATATGGCAGATACCACATTTTTGGTTACTTGTAATGCTTTTTTATGTTGATTATAAAGATGGCGGTTATCCTACTGCTATGCGTTTATTTGGCAAGATTAGCTTACAGCGTGTAACTTTTATATGGCTTGTTATGACTATTCAAACTGGAATATTTATGGTGAGTATATTTAAAACTGATAATTACATTATTTTAGGTTTACTTGTTGTAACAGGAATATTTGCTTTTATAAGCAGTTTAGTTCTGTTAAGTAAAGACTTTAATCCTAAAGATGCTAGAAAAGTATTTATGAGAATCAATCTTTCATTTTTAGCAACTGTGATACTTGTTAGTATTGGTGAATACATACAATTTAATTTTTAAACCATTAAGAGTATAGTTTATACTCTTAATAATACTTCCTCTACTATAAACCATCAAGGATAACAATGCCTCAATATTCACTTCAAACTATTTTATCAACTTTTTCAAACACTAATGGTAATAAAAGAACTATATTTAACAACAAGCCTTTAGGTGGCATGAGTAGCACGAGTATTATTTTTTTATTTATTTCACTACCGTTCATTGAATTTGGACTTATTTTTAATAAGTACTCTTCTGAATTACTAGGATTAGCAGGTTCTATCGTTGCTTTTATAGTTTTTCTTTCAATTGTGATGGTAGTTATTTTCACTATAACACTTAGAATTAAGAAAAAAATAATAACAAAAATTACACCATCTTGGAACCATTACTTTAGTGATATTAGTCTTCGTTTAGTACTTGCAACAGGCATAACACCATATAGTGATTTTTTTGAATATTATAAAGAGGTGTCAAAAGAGGGAATGAATGAAGAATCTCTCTACAAGTATCTCCAAGAATCATTCCAAAAGATGAAGATTGATAATGCAGATCTTATTGAAGCAATGAGAAAAGACAATAAACTCCATTAGATTATTATAACAACAGCTTTTAAGGATTATCAAATCTATTAATGGTTAAAATCATATACGTAAATTATTTATTTAAGCTTTTTACAAGTTTAAGGTAAATTTACATTTTCTATATTAGAGGAGACTATATGGTTGATCGTCCGTTAGAATATGATTATACAATCGCAAAATTATTCATGATGAATGCTATTTTTGTTGGTATTGTTGGTATGTTTGTTGGTGTGTTAATAGCTTGGCAAATGGCTTATCCCGGGTTAAACACTTTTCTTGGAGAAGGTTTAGCAGAGTATACAAACTTTAGCCGTTTAAGAGTTTTACATACAGATAGTGTGATTTATGGTTTTGTACTGAGTTCTGTGTGGTCAACTTGGTATTTTGTTGGTCAACGTGTACTTAAGGTATCAATGGCTGAGTCTAAAACACTTATGATGATAGGTTACTTACACTTTTGGATTTACTTTGCAGCATCTGCTGTTATTGTAGTTTCATTACTGATGGGTATTACTACTTCTAAAGAGTATGCTGAATTTGAGTGGCCATTAGATCTAGGTATCACAGTTATATGGTTACTATGGGGAGCAAGTATTGCTGGTCTTGTTGGTATGCGTAGAGAGAAGACACTTTATGTTTCTATCTGGTACTATGTTGCAACTTTTCTTGCTGTTGCAATGCTTCACCTTTTTAACAACTTAGAAGTACCTACTTACTTCCTCTCAGGTGGAATTGGAGCATGGTATCATTCAGTTTCTATGTATTCTGGTACAAATGATGCACTTGTTCAGTGGTGGTTTGGGCATAATGCAGTTGCATTTGTTTTAACAACACCAATTGTTGCAATCATTTACTACTTTTTACCTAAAGAGTCAGGTCAAGCTATTTACTCATATAAACTATCATTACTTTCATTCTGGGGACTAATGTTTGTTTACTTATGGGCAGGTGGACACCATGTTCTTTACTCAACAGTTCCTGACTGGGTTCAGACAATGGGTTCTATATTTTCCATAGTTCTTATTTTACCTTCATGGGGTTCAGCTATTAATATGCTTCTTACTATGAAAGGTGAGTGGCAACAAGTTGCATCATCTCCAATAATTAAGTTTATGATTCTTGGTTCTACATTCTATATGTTCTCTACATTAGAAGGTCCTATTCAAGCTATTAAATCTGTTAATGCTATTGCACACTTTACTGACTGGATTGTTGGTCATGTTCATGATGGTGCCCTTGGTTGGGTTGGATTTACGATTGTTGCAGCTATATACCATATGGCACCACGTTTCTTTAAACGCGAGATATACTCAAAGTCTCTTATGGCAACTCAGTTTTGGATTCAAACATTAGGTATTGTACTTTACTTTACTTCTATGTGGATTGCAGGAATTACACAAGGTATGATGTGGCGTGCTCACGATGAATATGGTAACTTAGCTTATTCATTCATCGATACAGTTACTGTTTTACATCCTTACTTTACACTTCGTGCTGTTGGTGGTACTCTGTATTTAATTGGTTTTATTATGTTTGCATATAACATTTATAAAACTACATCTGCTCGTGAAATTGACGAATCTGAGCTACAAAATGCATCGCCTATGGGCGCTTAATAAAGGATTATAATATGTTTCATTGGTTAGAAAAAAATCCATTTGCTTTTGCGCTAGGTGTATTTATTACTATTGCTTTTGCTGGTTTGGTAGAGATTGTTCCAAACTTTGCAGAGTCCGCGCGTCCACTTGTTGGTACGACTCCTTACTCTACTTTAGAGCTAGCAGGTCGTCATGTTTATATAAATAATAGCTGTAATGCATGTCACTCACAGTTAATTCGTCCATTTAAGTCAGAGACTGACCGTTATGGGCACTATTCACTAAGTGGCGAGTATGCTTTTGATAGACCATTTCTTTGGGGCTCTAAACGTACTGGTCCAGACTTACTACGTGTAGGTAACTACCGTACAACTGACTGGCATGAGCATCATATGAAAGATCCAGCTGGTGTTGTTCCTGGTTCTATTATGCCAGCATATAAATGGATGTACAAAAATGAGACAGATATTGATACTGCATATGCAGAACAATTAACTGTTGCTTCATTTTTTAAAACACCATATACTTTTACTAAAGATATAGGTACTGAAAACGCAAGAATGATTCCTATGAAAGATGGTTCTACCACTTATATAGAAATGGGAGATACACTTGAAGATGCAAAAAGATTAGCTTTAGCTGAAGCTAAACTCATTGTTGCTGATATGAAAGATGAAGATGTTAAAGATGCAGTTTCTAAGGGTAAGATTCCTGAAATTGTAGCTATTATTGCATATATGAATAGTCTAAAGTAAGTGGAAGAAACAATGGGAATTGCCGAACTACAGGCTTATGGTTATTTAGCAGTTGTTGTATTTTTGACAGTTGGTCTTTATGCTTATATATATCATTTATATAAAAATAGAAAAGATTCAGATGGTCATGACTATGAAGAGTATGCTGATTTAGCACTTCATGATGATATTACAGATACTCCAGTAAATGCTGTTAAAAATGATAAAGTACCTAATGGGTACGATAAGAAATAGGAGAGATATATGAATAAGATTTATCTTTGGGGAGTTATTATTACAGTACTTATGTTGGTAGTAACATATTATACATTAGTGATAACTGCGGGCGACTCTGGAAAAGATTTGTCTGAAATTTTAAGTGGTGATATAGTTAATTTACTTACAGTTTTAGCTGCTATGGCACTTGTTGTGATAACAGTATTTGTTGTTATTAAGTATGTTCGTCAAATGCAAGTTGATACTGCTGATGGTGAATTAGTTGATGATTCTTGGGATGATATTGGAGAGTTTAGAAATCCAGTTCCTCAAGGTTGGGCAGTTATATTTTTAGCTACGATGGTTTGGGCTGCATGGTATTTTACAATTGGTTATCCAGTTAATAGTTATTCACAAATTGGTGAGTATAACGAAGATACAAAAGTACTTAACGATAAGTTTACTAAAGATTTTGCAGATAAGATGCAAGAGTTTAGTGAAGAAGAAAAAACAGAATACATGATAAATATGGGTGAATCTGTTTTCTTATCAGAATGTAAAGTGTGTCATGGTCTTTCAGCTGATGGTATCGACGGTAAATCTGCAGACTTAAATGTTTGGGGAAGTGCTAAAGCAATTGTTGATACAATAAATAACGGGGCTAAAGGTCTTAACTACCCAATGGGTGATATGCCAGACCGTAATGGTATTATGAATGCAAACAAGGACTATGCTCCAATTACAGATTTAGAAATCGAGATAGTATCTTCTTATGTTGCAAATGGGATGAAAGGTGAAGGTTCAGATGTGTTTGCTGGAGCTTGTTCTTCATGTCATGGTCTAGATGGAAAAGGTATGGGTGGTATGAGTCCTAACTTAGCATCATACGGTACTGCTGAATTTACTGTAGATGTTTTAAACCGTGGGAAGAAAGGTTTCATTGGTTCTATGCCTGCCTTTAATAGACTAAATGCTACACAAAAACAAGCTGTTGGTGCATATATCACTAGCTTAACGAAGTAGGGGGATAGATATGGATCAACGTACAAATGAAAAGAGAGGCTTATTTGTTATAGATGGCATGTTGGGTTTTTTAATAGCAACTGTAGTTTTAGTTCTTGTAACTTTAACTTTTTCATACTTATCAATGGCAGTTCAAGATGAAAATCAACAAAAGTATTACAAAATAGTGAATGAAGAATCAATTGAAATGCGTAATACACAGAGCAGAACCAACCATATAGTTAATGTAAAAATTGATGAAAATGGTAAAGTAGTTGAAGTTAAAGAAGAGGAGTTATAAATGGAAAAATTAATAACACTTGGTCTAGTACTACTAGCAGCATATACAATTTATGTTGCTGTCACTCCTAATCACCTTTTCATAGGTTAGGGAGTTTAGTTGAATTATTCGAGGGGGCTTGCGGCCCTCATCTTCACACTGTTTTTTCAAACACAATTAATAGCAGAATATTTATATAAAGATGAAGTGGTTTTCAATGAGAAGTTTAGTGACTCTGTTGAAAGAGTAGGAACTGAACTTTTTAGTAAAACAGGTATATCTTTACGACTTTTAATGTTGAGAGATCTACCAGTAGACACAAAAATTCTAGAGTACGAAAAGAAACTTGTTCAAGAATTTACTGAACCAACAATTACTTTGGTATTTGCTGAAATGGATTCTAAAGTTGACATATTCTCAAATGATGAGTCTTTATATAAGTATTTTGATAAAAAACAAGTGCTAAGTCCAAATGCTTCTTCAGTACAAGCATATCTAATGGCAATTATTTATGCTCGTTCTTGGGATAATTTCAAAGAAATTTCAAGTAGCAATGGGGGTACAATTTTACCACTGCTAGGTCAAAGATCTAAAAGTGGTGAAGTAGTGGATAAATATTCGGCTGCTATGTTTAACGGTTACCTTGATATTGCAGAGCAAATTGCAATGAGTCATGGGCATGAACTCACAGATGGGACAGGTCAATCAGGTAAGTATGTTTTTATGGCTGTAAAAATCTTCTTTTATGGAGTTATTCTGTATGCTGTGATTATGTTGATTAAAAGAAAACTTTATCGAAAAAGGCAAGAAAATGAGTCTCTTTAGCAGTGGAAGAATATGGCCATACTTTATAGGTGGTTCAATAATGCTTGTTTTTGGTTTTTGTGTAGCAACTATAGTTGTAACTCAAAGTGCAAATATTCAAGAAAGTGATGTATATATGAGTAAGTATCAAGATGCTGATTTAAATGCAAATGAAATTATTAGAGCAACGATTAGCTTTGATAAAAAGTATGATGTAAACTATGTAGAAGGTTTTGCACTTACAAATAGTGTAGCATTCAAAGTAACAGATAAAAATGCCGAGGTTATTAATAATGCAAAAGTTATTATTTCTACAAGTAGACCTGAGACAAAAGAGTTTGATCAAAAACTAGATAATCCACAAATTAAAAATGGAATATATTTATTCTCAGGCTTAGAATTTCCTAGAGAGGGTGTGTGGAATATTATTGCTAAAGTAGAGATTGGTGATGATTATAAGTACTATCATATCAAAGCTGATACTAGAAATACTAACTCATACGAATACTAAGCCATGGATGAAAATACACTAATCCTCTCTTCTGCTCGTGCGATTAGACATGAACAATTAAAACTCCAAGAAGAATCACTCTTTTTACCAAACTATGTCACTATGGGTGAGTTTATTGGTAAGCTCTGCATAGTTCCAAACTACATCACAATAGATGATGACTCTCGCGTTTTACTTCTTTTAGAAGCTTCTGATTTTAAAGAGTTTGAGGCTCTTCAAATCCAGAGAAACTTTTTTACTTTTACTAAAAACTCAACATACATTTTTAAATTTTTTGCTGAGTTAAGTGCTGAGAAGTATGATATAAAAAACTTAGCAAGTGCGGACTTATATGCTGAGTATGAAGAGCATATAACCATCCTTGAAGAACTTTACCTGCGTTATGAGAAACTTTGTAACGAGAGAAAGTACTTAGACAAGATTTTTCTTCCAAAGTTATATGAGTTTCATGCTGCATATGCTTCAAGCCACACAAGCATAAAACTAAAGATAGATGGACATTTGACAAACTTCGAGTTTGAACTTCTAGACAAGTGTTGTGAATATACTGAAGTTGAACTTGTTTTTAATACAAGTAGATTTAACACAAAAATGCAGAGTAGATTTTCAGACCTTGGCATAGAACTTGAAGCTGGGTATGAGTACCGCCTGTCTTTAAACGATAAAACCATTTTAGAAAAGAATCCAATAGTGAAAAACTCCAACATCAGTTGTGAAAGTTTTAGTGAGTCTCTTTTACAGGTGGCGTTTGTTAAAAGTAAAATCTATGAGTTTGTGCAAAAAGGTTATGAGGCAGAAAACATTGTAGTGGTAGTTCCAAACGAGGGCATGGCGGAAGTCTTAAAAAGCTTCGATGATAAGTCTAACCTAAACCTCGCGATGGGTGATGCTTTTAGCACAACGAGCTTGTACACTAAGCTAAATGCGACCATAAAAGCGATAGAGCAAGACTCAGAAGAAAATGAAGCCAGAGTAGAAAGAGTTGGTAAAGAGTTGCATACTCTTCTTTTTGGCATCTACTACAAAAGTGCGAACGAAGTTGACTTCGTTGCGTTTATGCAAGAGATAAAAGAGTTCTTTGCTTCAAAAAAAGAGATAAAGATATACGAAGAAGAACTCCATAGTTTTGGAAGAGTTCTTCCCTTTATGAAAGAGATGAGCATAAAGTCGCTGCTCAATCTTTTTATGCAAAGACTCTCACAAAGAACACTTGATGATGTTCGTGGCGGTAAAGTTACTGTTCTGGGAGTTCTTGAGACTCGTTCTGTAGAGTTTGATGGAGTCATCATTATAGACTTTGATGACAAAAACGTCCCTAAACGCAGTGATAAGGACATGTTTTTAAACTCCTCACTGCGAGAGAGTGCATCACTCCCAACGATGAAAGACAGAGAAAACCTGCAAAAGCATTACTACGAGATGCTTATAAACTCTTCAAAAGAAGTGGCAATATCTTATGTATCATCTGAGGAAAGCAGTTCCTCGCGTTTTCTTAAAGAGTTAGGTATAAAAGAGCAAAAAATATATGATGAGCTAGAGTTTGCAAACATACTCTTTGAAGTAAAACCTCATGAAAAAGCAGTCTTTGAGGACAAAATGATAGAGTACTCTTTTAAAGATGTAGAACTCTCAAGTACAAGACTTAAAACTTACCTAACATGTAAACGCAAGTACTATCACAAGTACATAGAGCGACTGAGCGAACATAAGATACCCAAAGACATGCCAGAAGAGTACGAAATAGGGAATGGTGTTCACTTGGCTCTTAAAGAACTCTATAGTAAAAAAGATAGTTATGAAGATAGAGTCCAGCTCCAAAGGGACTTAGAAAAAGAACTTGACAAGGTATGTGGAAAAAGTGAGCTTGATACTTACCTTATCGCCCTACAAAAAAAGAGACTTGTAGCGTTTTATGACAAAGAGATACAAAGATTTGCCGATGGGTATAAGGTAGTTTATACCGAAGAGCACTTTAGCATAGAGTATGAGGGAATGAACCTCGTTGGAAACATAGACAGAATAGACAAACGCGAAGACACACTAGAAGTACTAGACTATAAAACAGGCTCATACTCACTCTATAACAAAAACAACTTTACAGAAGCTACAGACTTTCAGTTGGAGTTTTACCATCTGCTTGCAAGTAGTGTAGGCGAAGTAAGTGCTTGTGGGTTTTATGACCTTAAAGAATCACAAATAGTCCAAGAAGCTTTTCTATCTGAAAAACTTGCAATACTAGGAAGCCACATAAAAGACCTACTGCTTGTTGAAGAGATAGGAACTGTAATGTGTGAAGATGTAAAAAACTGTCTCTTTTGTGAGTACAAAATAATGTGTGGAAGATAAAAAAGGGAATTACATGGGATTAATTATAATTGGATTAGTGATTTCATACTTATGTTGGGTTACAAAACGAGGTGCTGAATATGTAGATGAAAGGTCAGAAGGCATTATAAAAAGAAGAAAGAAGATTGAAGAAAAATTAAAAAATAAAGAGAAATTAACAATATTTGAAATGAGCGATTTTTATACCACTAAAATTCTATATGGTGGATTAAAGTATGGTGTATACGGTGGTTTTGTTGTTAGTATTATAGGAGTTATACAATGGATTATAAAATAATGAAAGCAGTAAACAAGTTTTGGGATATGTTTTTACATATATTTGCATTTTCAACAACAAAGTATTGTGATAAACTCAAGTGGAATGAACATGATAATTTTATGAGAGGAAATCACTAGATAAATGCTAAAAAATAATCTCGCATACGAGGCAAGTGCAGGAAGTGGTAAGACATTTATGCTTGTTGTTCGTTACTTATCACTTCTTTTTGGCGGGGCGGATGCTTCCAAGGTTTTGGCACTCACGTTTACTAAAAAAGCTGCAAATGAGATGAGTGAGAGAATAGTGGAGACACTAGAAGAGTTAGAGACTCGTGGAGAACTTTTAGAGATACTCAAAGTCACAGAACTTTCTCAAACTTACGTACTTGAAAATAGAAAGAGAATACTCCTAGAGTTTTTAAATTCACACACTAAGATAATGACTATAGATAGTTTCTTCACTCAGATACTTAGAAAGTTTTCTCTGTATGCTTCTTTGATGCCAGACTTCTCTACATTTAACTCCCAACACGAACTAAAACTCATGTCGCGTTTCTTAAAAGAGGTGAGTGTGGCAGGTAAACGCGATGTGCTTATAAACCTCTCTTTGGAGTCTAAAAAAAGAGTGAGCGACATATTTGCCTTGCTTGATGAGTTTTATCTTAAAAAAGAAGAACTCACTACCTTAGAGTTTAAAAAGTATCAAGCTAAAGACTATGAGGCTGAAGCTATGGCAGCACTTAGCTCACTCCAAAGCATAGTCTCTAACTGTAAAGGTGCTTCAGCCTCTCTTATCAAAGCTGTAGAAGCACAAAGCTTTGAAGAACTCAAAGAAAAAAGTTGGGTTGTCAAAGAGAGTTTAGAATACTGGGTTTTTAAGAAGTGTTTCACACTAGAGATGAACTTACATCTTCATACCATTCAAAATGCTGTAAAGATGAGTCATAGAGCAAAAGAGCAGAACTTCTTTTATGCGCTAAATGAACTCGTAGACATCTATGTAAAGTCAAAAAAAGCTCTCTATATGGACGACAGCGAACTAAGTTTTTCAGATGTAACAGCACTTGTGTATGAGATACTCCATACTCTTGATGATAGTGAGTTTTTATACTTTAGACTTGATGCGAAGATAGAGCATATACTTCTAGACGAGTTTCAAGACACAAGCATAACTCAGTACAAGATACTCCAACCACTCATAAAAGAGATAACTTCTGGAAATGGCATCTTTGAAAATGGAAGCTTTTTCTTTGTAGGGGATGTGAAGCAGTCCATTTATAGGTTTCGTGGGGGAGTTTCAGCGCTCTTTGGTGAAGTAGTAGAAGAAAACGCCACTGAGGTAGACAAACTCCTGACAAACTACCGGTCTCAAAAAGAGGTAGTAGAGTTTGTAAACAGAGCCTTTCTTGGCAAGATAAAAAAATACACACCTCAGTTAGTAAGAAAAGAAGCAGACAAAGGCTATGTAGAGATAGTGCAAAATGATGAGGTTCTAGAAGAAAGCATAGAACAAGTCAAGAGGTTTATAAAAGAGGGTGCAGACCTAAACGAAATCGCTATTTTGTGTGCAACAAACGGAGATGGGGAAGAGATGAAGAACGCTCTTGTAGAAGAGGGCATAGAAGTAGTAACAGAGACCACAACAAAACTCATAAACCAAAAAAGCATTCAAGCACTTTTGGAGTACCTTAAATACCTGTACTTTAAAAAAGAGATATATAAACGCAACTTCTTCGCACTCATAGAGATGAAAGAGTGCGGAGTGGCGTTTGTGGACTTTAACTCTGTAAAACTCCTTGACGTCATAAAGGGTGCCATAGAAAAGTTTGAACTCTTTCACAATGACTTTCATCTCATACGTTTTTTAAATGTTGTCAAAAACTACAGTGACATAGAAGCTCTGCTCTTTGAGTATGAAAGACTTGACACAAAAGCAGCTGCCTCTGACCTGAGCGGTGTAAGGGTACTGACTATTCATAAGTCTAAGGGTTTAGAGTACGAGCATGTTATAGTGATGGACAGACTTAAAAAACCACCAGTTTCAAAAGCTAGTATTATCTATGAATATGAGGGGATAACCTTACAAAATGTTTATCTAAGAACAAAGGCTAGATCGGAGATAGATAGAGAGTACGAGAATGCACTAGAAAAAGAGGCAAGACTAGTAAGCGAAGATAGTCTAAACGCTTTATATGTGGCATTTACAAGAGCAAGAGAAAATCTTATAATCATTCAAAAATCTGAGAAATCTACTTTTGGAGACCTTGGACTTTGTGTAGGAAATTTTGGAGAACTTAGTTGTAAAGAAATGCCTAAAAAAGAGAAGAAAACTCCTAAGAAATTAGTATTTAACGAAATGTACTACGGAACACAGAGTGATATTTTAGTCTTAGAAGATGAGCAAAATGGCGACCTAAACGCCATTAACTTTGGTCTTGCACTTCACTATATGTTAGAGATGATGAGTGAGTTTACTCATGAGAGTATAGAAAATGCAAAGAGCATGATGATCAATAAGTTTGGCTTTTCTTTAGAAGCCGAGAGAGTCGATGACATTGTGAATAGAGTAAAGATGTTTTTAGATTCAAAAGAGATACTAACGCTAACAGATGGCATTTGTTACAAAGAAAAAGCACTTCGTTATAAAAACAATCTTCGCTACATAGATCTTCTTGTTAAATGTATAGACGGCTCTTGGAATGTCATTGACTACAAGAGTTCCATAGCTTATAGTGAGCATCATTTAAAACAAGTTCGCTACTATGTAAAAGCTATAGAAGAGATAACAGGTGATGAGGTGTGTGGATACATCTGTTACTTACTGGAAGATGATATAAAAGTCGTACGGGTTTAGAAATCATAAACATATGTTATGAATAAATGAATTAATCATAACAAAATATCTTAACTTTCGCACCTAATATTAATCAACAAATAGCATAATAAAACCAAAACCACATACTACAGAGCAATTAAACTCATAACTCTATACAAAATAGTGAAACATATGAAGGTGTAAATATATTTTCTATATTCATTCTCAA
>NZ_JABIOQ010000057.1 GCF_018698455.1 Sulfurimonas sp.
AAGGGATTCGTGTATTTAATATCCAAAATAACTCTTTAAAAGAAGTTCTTCTTGCTTCTGTAGCATTTTATAGAGATGGCTACTGGAACATTAAAAATGCAGATATTATAAAAAAACCAGATGATATGAGTTTTACATCTCTAGGAATTGAAGTTACAAAAGATGAGGATTTGAAGATTCTCAAAGGTTTTAGACCTAAGGTTTTAGATCAAGTGTACGAGGGGAAAGTAAACTTTACGATCAAAAATGCAATAGATGCAATTATACTTTTAAATGAACAAAATATGAATACTAGTAGTATAAAAGGGGCATTATATAAGATTTTTGTCTATCCATTTTTTGTGCCCTGCCTGATTGTTATAATCTTCTTTTTTGTTCCAATTAGTGCCCGTTTTTTAAATGTATCTCTTTTTAGTTTTGGAGCAATTTTAGCTACACTACTTATATGGGGACTACTTTTTGTGCTTATAGAACTTACAAATACAAAGACAATTCCGAGTGAAATAGGTGTTATAGCCCCTGTATTTATCCTCTTTCTTATAGCCTTTCGACAGTGGCGAAAATACCGAGTAGCTACTTAACTCCCTTATAAGCACACTTTAGGTAAAATCACTTAAAAAAGAGTGCGGAAACTTTATGATTGATTTTAAAAAACTTACAGAAAAATATCAAACACCACTTTATGTGTATAACTTTGACTATATGACAACACAGTATGAAGAACTTAAGTCTGCATTTAAAGGGAGAAAGTCTATTGTTGCATATGCAGTAAAAGCAAATTCTAACCTAAGTGTTGTAAAACACTTTGCTCGGATGGGAAGTGGTGCAGACTGTGTGTCTATTGGCGAAGTTAGACGTGCTTTTCTTGCAGGAATACCAGCGTACAAAATTCTTTTTTCAGGTGTTGGTAAGCGCGATGAAGAGATTCGAGAAGCGATAGAAAAAGACATTTTATACATCAATGTTGAGAGTGAAGCTGAACTTGGCCGTGTTGAAATGATAGCTAAAGAGTTAAAAATAAAATCTCGTATAAGCATACGTGTAAATCCTAATATAGACCCTAAGACACATCCATACATTTCAACTGGACTTCATGATAATAAATTTGGCGTAGATTTAAATACAGCAAAACGTATGTATATCATGGCAAATAATTCTGAATTTTTAGATCCGGTAGGAATTCACTTTCACATTGGATCACAACTCACAGAACTGGGACCAATCCGTGAATCAGCAGAGATTGTTGCTGACTTAGTTCGCTCACTGCAAAATATAAAGATAGAGCTAAAATTCTTTGATATTGGTGGAGGAATAGGAGTCAAATATGATAATGAAACTACGATTAAGCCTTATGACTATGCACAAGCAATCTTAGGCACATTAACTGCACTTGATCTAACAATTCTTTGTGAACCGGGGCGTTTTTTAACTGCTAACGCTGGTTACTTTGTTAGTAAAGTACTCTATGAGAAGCAAAATGGAGCTAAAAAGTTTGTAGTTGTTGATGGTGCTATGAATGACTTACTTCGTCCATCTCTTTATAATGCTTACCATAAGATAGAAGCTATTTCAGAATCAACATCTCAAGAACGTCCAGTAGATATAGTTGGTCCAGTGTGTGAAAGTGGAGATTTTTTTGCAAAAGACTATCCTTTACCGGAATTAGCTCATAATGATTTAGTAATTGTACATAGTGCTGGTGCATATGGATTTGGAATGGGAAGTAACTATAATAGCCGTGGAAGAAGTGCTGAAGTGGCTTTAGAAAATGGCCAAGATCGACTTATCCGTAAACGCGAAACTTTTGAAGACTTAATCGCGTTAGAGCAAGAGTTCTTAAAGGATTAATTTGTACTTTATAGATGTTCAAGGTACCTTAATAAGTGATGAAGATAAATTCCCTATTCAGGGAAGTATAGCATTTATAGAAAAATTGAATAAAGAAAATATTCCTTATATGATTATCACGAATAATACAAAACAATCTTCTAAAGATTTTCATACTTATTTGAATTCTGTAGGACTTAACTTTTCTTATGAAAAGTATCTTGATCCACTTATGTTACTCCAGTTAAGAGTTTCTCAAGAATCAGTAGCAGCCTATGGTGCAGCTGCTTTTTTGGAAACTCTTAAGTCTATGGGTTACACACTTAATTATGAAAAACCCCAAACAGTTTTAGTGGCAATAAAAGAGGATTTTTGTGCTGATGAATATGCACAAATGATCGACTTTTTGCTAGATGGTGCTTCATTAGTAGGAATGCATGAGACTTCCATATATGCAAAAAACTCAAAACGCTATCCTGGAGTTGGGGCAATTTTAAAAATGCTTGAATTCTCAACTAGTAGTCCTTATAGTGTTATAGGAAAACCGAGTGTTGCATTTTATAAAGAAGCATTGAGTAAGTTACAAAAACAAGATTCAAATGCCTCTTATGAAGATATAGTGATGATAAGTGATGATGTGAAAGGTGATTTAGGTGGTGCAAAAGAGCTTGGAATGAAAACTATTTTTGTTACAAGTGGAAAGTATAGAACCAAAGAAGAAATAGTCCCATTGTTAGATGAGAGATTAAAACCAGATTTTGTATATCAAGATATGCAAGAAGTATTGGAGAAGATATGAAAAGTAGTAATGACTGGAAGACTTTAGAAGATTGTAGAGATGCGATAGATAGTATTGATAGCGAGATGTTAGCTCTTTTAAATAAGCGTATGAATATTGTCCAAAGAGTTGGTGAGATAAAAAAAGATACAGGTGGTGCTATTTATAGACCTGAGCGTGAAAAAGCAATAGTTGAAAGACTTACGAAGTTAAGTGAAGAAAAGCAAGGCCTTTTAAATGCAAGTGCAATAGAAGCTATCTTTTTAGAGGTTTTTGCCGTTTCTCGTAATCTTGAACTTCCTGAACGTATAGCCTACTTAGGCCCTGAAGGAAGCTTTACACACCAAGCTGCTGAAAGTCGTTTTGGTGCAATGAGTGACTACTTTTCACTTGGGTCTATTCATTCTGTATTTAAAACACTTGAAGCTTCTCGTGCAAAGTTTGGAGTTGTTCCTATTGAAAATTCAAGAGATGGAATCGTTGGAGAGACACTAGACTTACTTTCTAAAAGTTCTGTAAAAATAGTGGCAGAACTTTATATGCCAATTCACATGTCATTTGCAACAAAGGCAAGGAAACTTGAGGATATAACAAAAATATATTCTAAAGATAAAGGCTTTGGTCAGTGTCGAGAGTTTTTAAATGAGCATGGTTTTGTAAATATAGAGCAGATACCAGTAGAGTCAACTGCAAAAGCAGCAATCTTAGCCGAAGCAGATGAGAGTGCAGCTGCAATATGTTCTCATATAGCAGCCAAGCTTTATGGTGTGCCCACTATGTTTGAAAACATCGAAGAC
Organism: Sulfurimonas sp.; assembly: GCF_018698455.1. Lineage (GTDB taxonomy): Bacteria > Campylobacterota > Campylobacteria > Campylobacterales > Sulfurimonadaceae > Sulfurimonas. Next base: position 3,403 of record NZ_JABIOQ010000057.1, read on the forward strand.
GAGCATGGAAGTGCTACTCGTTTTATTATTCTAAGTGACTTTAAAAATGCTATAAGTGGCGAAGATAAAACATCGATACTTGTCAGGTTGAAAGATGCAGTAGAAGCTGGTTCTCTTGTGCATTTTCTACAAGACTTTGATACACAAAATATTAATTTATCCAAAATTGAATCTCGCCCATCAAAAGACAAGGGTGGATTTGGTTACTGGTTCTATATAGATTTTTATGGTCATATTGATGAGCCAAGAATTCAAAAAGTTTTAAAAACACACACAAATGAAGTTACATGGCTTGGTAGTTATGTAAAAGGTGAGGACTCAGATAATGGATAAATGCAGATGGCTTGGTAGTTATGTAAAAGGCGAGGACTGAAACAATGAAATTTAATAAAAAATTAGAAAGTATAAAAACATATGAGGCTGGAAAGCCCATTGAACTTGTTGTTAGAGAATTTGGGATTGATCCTAAAGATATAATAAAACTAGCAAGTAACGAAAACCCTTATGGATGTTCTCCTAAAGTGATAAAGTCAGTAAGTAAAATAGTCGCTAATATGGCACTTTACCCTGATGATAGTATGACAAAACTAAAGAATGGATTACAGTCACGTTTTGAAGTGGAGGAGAATAATATAATCATTGGAAGTGGTAGTGATCAGGTAATTGAATTTATAATGCATGCAAAAGCAAATGCAAACTCAAAAATACTTATGAACAGTGTTACTTTTGCCATGTATGAAATTTATGCAAAACACATAGGGGCAGTAGTGATTCGTACAACTTCGCAAAAACATGATTTAAATGAATTTTACGAGCTCTATAAAACAGAAAAACCAGATATTATCTTTTTATGTACTCCTAATAATCCAACTGGCGATGCTATAGATAGAGACGAAATGATGGCATTCATTCAAAAGATTAATAAAGATACTTTAGTAGTTATTGATGGTGCATATATGGAATATACTATCTATAAGAACAAAGCTAAAAGTGTTACTCCAAAAGAACTTATCAAAAAGTATGATAACGTGATTTATTTAGGGACATTTTCTAAGGCTTATGGACTTGGTGGTATGAGAGTTGGATATGGAATTGCAGACTCTAAAATAATTAAAGAACTTTATAAACTAAGACCACCTTTTAACATTACGACACTCTCGCTTGAAGCGGCATCTATTGCACTAGAAGATGAGGAATTTGTAAACAATTGTATCTCTTTGAATTTTGATGAGATGAAACGCTATGAAGAGTATGCAAAAAAGAAAAAAATAGATATAATAGAGAGTTATACAAACTTTGTTACATTATGTTTAAATGAGACACAGAACTCTACAAATTTAGCAAATCACTTACTTAAACGTGGAATGATTATACGTGATTTAAGTGGATATGGAATGAACGCGATACGTGTAACAGTTGGAACTCCGGAACAAAATAGTCGCTTCTTTGAACTAACATCAGAATTATTATAAATTTTAAAATGAGAGATTAATGGATTTTAAAGCACTTTTTTCACAACTTGTTGTTTTATATGTAAAATTAACAAAACAACAGAAGATTATTATTACTGGGGCTATTTTTGGTATTGTCTCATTTTTGATATTTTTGGTTGTATTTACTTCAAGTCAAAATAAAAAAGAAAATTATGAAATACTTTTTGATGAATTAAGTTCATCTGATGCAGCAAAAGTAGTTGCACAACTCGAAAAGGATGCAGTTCCCTATAAAATTGGTGCTAATAATATTATAAGAGTACCGAAGAATGTTGTCTATAAACAGAGAATAAACATAGCCTCTCTTGGAATTCCAAAAGAGAATGGGGTAGGATTTGAGCTTTTTGATAAACAAGAGTTTGGTGCTACGAGTTTTGATCAGAAAATAAAACACTTACGTGCTTTAGAAGGTGAGCTATCACGTACAATTAATGCACTCTCTCCTATAGAGAGTGCAACAGTAAGTCTAGCACTTCCTAAAGATACTTTGTTTGTTTCGAAGCAGGTTGCTCCAACAGCTTCTGTAATGGTTGAAATGATAGAAGGTAGAAATTTAAACTCTAAACAGATTAGAGGAATAAAAAATTTAGTTGCAGCTGCTGTTCCAAAACTTTCTTCATCCAATGTTATGCTTATAAGTAGTGATGGAGAGACTCTTGGCGATGAAGATGAAATGTCACAAATGGGAGACCTTTCTGTTGTTCAACAAAAGTTTAAAGTTAAAGAAGAAAAAAAGAAACAAAGAAAGATAATGAGTGTTATCGCTCCCTTTGTTGGTGGTAAAGATAAGGTTGTTGCTCAAGTGACAATTGAATTTGATTTTTCTATTATGAACTCTACATCAGAGACTTTTGATCCTGAAAATGTTGTGAGAAGCGAGCAGGTTAGTGAGGAGAAACGCGACGGTGGTTCTCCTGAACAAATTGGTGGTGTTCCTGGAACAGTTAGTAACATAGGCCCAGTACAAGGACTAAAAAGTAAGCAAACAAAAGAAACTTACCAAAAAAATAGTGGAACAACAAACTATGAAGTAGGTAAAACAGTAAGTACAACAAAGAGTCAGTTCGCTCGAGTCAAAAGAATTACTGCAGCTGTTGTGGTTGATGGAAAATATAAGGTGAAATTAGATGCTAGTGGAACAGTAACTAAAGAGATAGAGTATATAGCACTTAGTGATAGTGACCTTGAGGCACTTGTATCACTTGTAAGTCGCTCTATTGGAATTAATGATGATAGAGGGGATGAAATAAGTGTTAAAAATTTACAGTTTGATAGAACAAGAAATGAAGTTACAGTTGATGGTGTTAGTAGAATTGTAAATATATCGCAAATATATCTTGCTCCTTTTTCCGGATTGTTTAAGTATTTAGCAGTTTCACTATTACTATTAATCCTTTATAAAAAGGTTATTTCTCCATTTGCAGCTAGAATGCTTGAAATATCTAAGGAAGATGAAGATATTAGTACTCCATTATTAAATATTGAAGATGATGAAGATGAAGACCTTGTTGAAAAAGCACAAATGATGCGCAAGAAAGTAGAAGATCAGCTTGGTGTAGGAAGTGGTTTAGATGAGGATGAAATGACATATGAAATAACTTTAGAAAAAGTAAAAAATTTGGTTGAAGATAGTCCAGATGCAATTGCATCACTTTTTGAAGCTCTTCTAGAAGAAGAAGAAGAAGGAAGTAATATGGCTAGAGCGGAAAAAAGGTAAAATATGTCAGAATTAAGTTCAGCACAGCAATCAACACTAAATGACATGGAAATGGGAGAAAAGATAGCTATACTTCTGTTACAGCTAGGGGATGACCTTACTGCAAGTATATTTTCAGCTATGAATATTGAGTCAATAACGGAAGTTTCAAAATTTATAGCAACTAATAAGACTGTCGATAGAGAGACAGTCGTAGCAATTTTAGAAGAATTTCATGCAATATTTCAGTCTGGTAAGTATATGAGTTCTGGTGGTCTGGAATATGCAAGAGAGCTTCTGTATAGGACTCTTGGTACAGATGAAGCCAAACTTATTCTTGATAAATTATCGAAAAATATGGAAACAACTCAAAATTTTGCATATCTATCTAAAATTAAACCGCAGCAGCTTTCGGATTTTATTATAAATGAGCATCCCCAAACTATTGCACTTATACTAGCCCATATGGATGCAACAGAAGCTGCTGAAACACTTCAATACTTCCCGGATGACATAAGAAGCGAAGTAGCAATGAGAATGGCAAGACTAGGAGATATATCTCCATCTGTGATTAAAAGAGTTTCTGCAGTTTTAGAATCTAAACTCGAGTCTTTAGCAACATACAAGGTTGAAGTTGGTGGACCTCGTGCAGTTGCTGATGTATTTAACAGACTTGGTGCAAAAAGTTCTAAAGCAACTTTAGCTAATATTGAACAAGTGGATGAAGATCTCGCAAGTCTTATTAAAGAAATGATGTTTACTTTTGAAGATATTGTTTCACTTGATAAGAATGCAATTATTGAGACACTAAAAGTTCTTGATAAAAATGATCTAATGCTAGCGCTTAAATCCTCTCCTGAGGAATTAAAAGAAAAATTCTTCTCAGCTATGAGTGAGAGAGCTCGCGCTGCCTTTGAAGAAGAGATGCAATTCCTCGGGGCTGTTAAAATGAAAGATGTTGAAGTTGCACAAAGAAAAATTGTTGAAGTGGTTAATGGTCTTGCTGAGTCTGGTACAATTCAGATGGGTTCAACTGATGAGATGATTGAGTAATGGCATCAATAATATCTGGAACCAATAGAGAAAAACATCGTATAGATAAATATAACTTTAAAGTTATAGATTCTAAGGGAAATATTAGTACTAAAGAATCTTCTCCAGAAAAGATTTCCACTGAAGAAAATCATTCAAAAGCAAGGCCTTGTGATGTTGATTCTAGTGCATTAAGTATAAGTTCCAAAGACTCTCTAATAGAGTCTCTTATGCAAAAAACTGATGAAATGTCATCTAATTTCATTAAACTGCAAATGAAGCTTGAGAGTAAAGAAGAAGAATACAAGACAGAAGTACAAAGTGCGAAAGAGCTTGCATTTGCCGAGGGTATTGAAGCGGGTATAGCAAAGGCACTTAAAGATGGTGATGATTTATTAAGTAAATCCCTTGCTCTGTTCTCTTCATCAGTAAGAAAGTTAGAAGAAAATGCGAGTGAATTTGAAAATGCTTTAGAGGGAATAAAGACAGAGTTAATTTCGGCAGCATTAGATATTTCAGCCGAAGTGATTCAAGTTGAACTTTCTGAGAACTCGAATGAGGTTGCAAAAAAATTGTCCAATACACTTATTAAAGAACTTCAATCTGCATCTAATATTACAATAAAAGTTAATCCAAATAACCATGGAACAATTTCAGAACACATAGGTAAACTAGAGCATGTAAATATAATATCTGATAGTGCAGTAAGTGAAGGTGGAGTAATTGTAATGAGCGATGCTGGAAATATAGATGCACAGATATCTAAAAGATTTGAGAGAGTGAAAAAAGCTGCATTAAGCGAGTAAATAAATATGAAAATTAAAGATAAATCAATAAAAGAACTAGAAATAGTATGTGCAGATATAAGAGAAGAGATACTAAGAGTTGTTAGTAAAAATGGTGGACACCTTAGTTCAACATTAGGAGCAACAGAACTTATTGTTGCAATGCATAAAGTTTTTGACTCTAAAAAAGACCCATTTATATTTGATGTTTCACACCAGTCATATGCTCACAAGCTAGTAACTGGTCGCTGGAAGGAATTCGATACTCTTCGCCAATTTAATGGTTTGTGCGGTTATACAAAACCTAGTGAGAGTAATGATGATTATTTTGTTGCGGGACATAGTTCTACTTCTATATCATTGGGTGTAGGAGCTGCGAAAGCAATAGCCCTTAAAGGTGAAGAGAAAGAGCGTATCCCTGTTGTTATGATAGGAGATGGTTCAATGACTGCAGGTATGGTTTATGAGGCACTAAATGAACTCGGCGATAGAAAATATCCTATGATAATTATTCTTAATGATAATGAGATGAGTATAGCTAAACCCATAGGAGCTTTGAGCCGTATATTGAGTTCAGCAATGGCTTCCCCATTTTACCAATCCTTTAAGAGAACGACAGAAAGTTTTGTGGATAACTTTGGCGAAGGGGCACACTATATAGCTAAAAGAATGGAAGAATCTTTAAAGCTGATTACTCCAGGACTTATGTTTGAAGAAATGGGAATAAATTATATCGGTCCAGTGGATGGGCATAACCTTAGTCAGCTGATTGATATTATGCATACTGCAAGAAGTATGAAAAAACCTGTTATTATTCATGCCCAAACTCTTAAGGGTAAGGGCTACAACATTGCTGAAGGACAAGAAGAGAAGTGGCATGGTGTAGGTCCTTTTGATTTAGATAGTGGAGACTCGTCTAAGAAGAGTGGAGCCAAGAGTGCAACACAAATATATACAGAGATCTTACTTGACCTAGCTGCAAAAAATGATAAAATTGTTGGAGCAACTGCAGCTATGCCAGGTGGAACAGGCTTGGCTGAGCTTTTAGAAAAATATCCGACTAGATTTTGGGATGTAGCTATTGCTGAGCAACATGCAGTAACATCAATGTCCGCATTAGCAAAGGAAGGATTTAAGCCTTTTTGTACTATTTATTCTACATTTTTACAACGTGGATTTGACCAAGTAATACACGATACTTGTTTGATGGATTTACCAGTTGTATTCGCACTTGATCGTGCTGGAATTGTAGGTGAAGATGGAGAAACTCATCAAGGTGCATTTGATATATCATTTTTACGAGCAATACCAAACATGACACTTCTCGCACCTCGTGATGAGAAAAGTTTTCACCAAGCGATGGCATTTGCAAGTGAGTATAATCACCCCTGCTCTCTACGATATCCAAGAGGTGCATTTATCCCAACAGATTTAGCTGAATCTAGAACATTTGAATTAGGAAAGTCTCAACTCCTTCTCTCGAATAACTCAGAGATACTTTTCATAGGTTATGGGAATGGTGTCGGTCGTGCTTATGAAACTTCTAAGTTTATTGATAAACAAGTCAGTATATTAGACTTACGTTTTGTTAAACCTCTACATGAAGAAATGCTCTTAAATATGGCAATAAAACATAAGAAGTGGTATATTTTTTCTGATAGTGCAAAAATGGGTGGTGTAGGATCAGCAATATTAGAATTTCTAGCTAAGAATAGTATTTTAAATGTTAAGGTAACAAGTTTTGAGTATGAGGATGCATTTATTACACATGGAAACACTAAGCTTGTAGAAGAGTCTTTAGGCCTTTTACCAGAACAGTTAGCCAAAAAAATTATTTAATACCATAGTAAACAACTAAGTTTACTTGACTTTGTTTTTAATATCTAATATTATTACACAAATATAATAAGAGGTTATCTAATGAGAAATAGATCTTGTCCCGTTTCATTTATAAGCATAGATGGAAATATAACTAGAATTAGTTCATTTTATTTTGGATTGATTTTCACAGTGTATCTTTTTAGAATGTACGATATTATCATATACTTTTTAATTATTGACTTTATGGTGAGACTCTTCATTGGACAAAAATATAGTTTACTTATTATGTTGTCTACTCAAACAAAAAATATTTTGCATATACAAGAGCATTTAGTTGATTCTGGAGCTAAAAGACTCGCAGCATTGTTCGGATTTCTCTTTCTTGTAATAATTTCTATCTCAAGTATACTAGGCTTAGATATGTTGTTATATATATTCAGTGCTATATTACTGGCCTGTATTATTATGGAAGTAACAATATCGTACTGTGTTGGCTGTGAAATATATTATCTATATATGAAATACATAGTATAAATGGTAGGTATCTCTACAAAGGGTACATATGCTATTGCTGCAATGCATGTTCTGGAGCATTCTACAAATAATGAATTGATGCAGATACGAGAAATATCCGCACTCACTCAAATTTCACATGGATATTTAGAACAGATTTTAGCTACACTTAGGAAGTCTGGATTTGTGACAAGTGTACGTGGTGCCAATGGTGGCTATAAACTGTCTCGTAGTCCTGACGACATAATAGTATTAGATGTTATAGAATCTTTAGAAGGCGAACTTTTTACTCCTTATGAAGAACCCGGTGCAAGTGTTGTTCTAACGGCATTTTGGAGTGATACTCAGTCTCAAATTCGTGAAGTCTTTAATATTAAACTTTCAGATTTAGATAAGGCATTTGAAGTATACTATTATCAAATTTAATTCATTAATTATTTAGATAGATTACCCCTGCAAACCTGCCATTGTCCTTTTTATGTCGATAAGAAAAATATTTATCTTTCTTGCATAATGTACACTCGTTAGATTCTTCAATATTTTTTTCATCTATGCCAGCAAGTAAAAGTTGTTTCTTTAAAATTGCATTGATATTTAAGAGATATTTATTGTCTCTTGGCTGCAGAGCATACCCTAGCCCAAGTAACATTGCCTCATCATATATTTCGCTGCCTACTTCATAACAACAGGAATGAATATTCGCTCCAATAGCGACATAAATATTATCTATGGAAGAATTAAAATCATTGATAAATGAGGAAAGTGTAGTTTGCACTATATTTTGAAATACCCCAGATCTTCCTGCATGTGCAACTGCAATAACCTTTTTTATATCATCATAAAATAAGATGGGAGCACAATCTGCAACCATCACCATTAGTGGAGTATGTATTTTATTTGTTATAAGTGCATCACAAGTTGGAGGGCTTAAGTAATTATCTTGTTCTGTAAGGATTTGAATTTTATTTGAATGAACCTGTTTCATATGTACAAGTTTATTTTTGTCGTAATTTAATTTTTTGGCTAAGTCTTGATGATTTTTATTGACTAAGTCGATGTCATCGTTTACATGGAATGCTAGATTCCCATCATTCTTAGATGTAAAGGAGTATGTGATATTTGTAAATTGCTTTAATATGCTTATTTGATTAATTTTCATATAATAATTATAACAAAAATAAAAGGTCATTTTCTTGAGTAAACAAAGTTTGTATAGTGTGACACTGAATGGTGAAAGCGTAGAGAGTAAACGCCATGAGATAAAAGAGTATTTCGATTCTACATTTTCTCTTTTTGAGAGTGTGTTTGAGGTACTTAAAGATGATGAAGTTTTTTATCAAAAGTCTGAGTTGACACGCCATCCAATGATTTTTTATTTTGGACATACTGCAACTTTTTTTATAAATAAATTAATGTATATGAAGATAATCACTCAAAGAATCAACCCTGACTTTGAATCACTTTTTGCTGTAGGTGTTGATGAAATGTCATGGGATAATATGGGTCATGTAAGAGATAAATGGCCTGAATTAGATGAGCTTAGAAAATATAGACAATCAGTAAAAGAATTAGTGAGTAAACTTATATTTGAACTTCCCTTAACTCTTCCAATACAAAAAGATTCTCCAATGTGGATAGTACTTATGGGTATAGAGCATGAAAGAATCCATATAGAGACATCTTTAGTGCTTCATAGACAGATGCCTTTAGAATTAGTAAAAGAAACAGAAAAATTTCAAATTAATCAAGAAAGTGGAAAGGCTCCAAAGAATTCTATGATTGAGATAGCGGCTTCTGACATACAACTGGGAGTAGATGATTCTCATAATTTGTACTCTTGGGATAATGAATATGGCAGTTATGAAGAATGTCTACCCACCTTTTCTGCATCAAAATACTTAGTTAGTAATGGAGAATTTTTAAAATTTGTTAATGATGGTGGGTACAGCAATCTTGAGTACTGGGATGAAGAGGGCTTAGAGTTTTTAGAAAAGACAAAAGCAAAATACCCTCATTTTTGGATACTAAAAGATGGGGTATATAGTTATAGAACACTTAACTCTGAAATAGAGATGCCTTATGACTGGCCAGTAGATGTTAATGCTCTTGAAGCAGAGGCATTCTGTCGTTACAAGTCAGATAAAGAAGGAATTACCTACCAGCTTCCAAGTGAAAGTGAGTATCGAGCTATCTATGAGTATGCTTTACTTAAAGATGTCCCCGAGTTTCAAAGTGAAAATGCCAATGTTGACTTTGCTCATTATGCTAGTTCAGTACCTGTAAATAAATTTAGTTTTAATGGTATTTATGATGTTGTAGGAAATGTTTGGCAATGGAGTAGAACAGCTATTTTTAGTTTTAAAGGTTTTGAAGTGCATGAGGCTTACGATGATTTCTCTGTACCAACTTTTGATAATAAACATGCACTTGTTCTTGGCTCTTCATGGGCAAGTAGTGGTAACTTGATAGCGAAAAATTCTCGTTACGCATTTAGAAAGCACTTCTTTCAAAATGCAGGTTTTAGATATGTAATAACAGATAAAAAGGATAAAGAAATGGCAGATATTTATGAAAGTGATGAGTTAGTTTCACAATATTGTGAATTCCAATATGGGAATACACATTTTGGAGTAGAAAATTTTTCAATAGAAACAGCAAAAATATCTTCAAAATATGCGATAAATAAAGGCAAGGCTCTTGATTTAGGTTGTGCAACAGGACGAGCGAGTTATGAACTCGCTCGAGAATTTGATAAAGTTGAGGGTATAGATTTCTCTGTACGTTTTGTACAAGTTGGAGCAAAGTTAAAGTCAGATGGATATGTTGCGTTTAGTAGTAAAGAAGAGGGTGAGTTAGTAACTAGCAAAAAAGTAAGCATAGATGAACTAGGTTATGAAATACTTGCAGAGAAGGTTTCCTTTTGGCAAGGTGATGCATGTAACTTAAATCAAGAGTTTACAGGTTATGATTTAGTGATGGCAACAAATTTAATAGACAGACTATATGATCCAAGATTATTCCTAGATACAATAGATGAACGTTTAAATACAGATGGTATTTTAGTCATTACATCTCCTTACACATGGCAAGAAAGCTCTACAAAAAAAGAATTTTGGTTGGGTGGATTTACTGATACAAATGGGAAAGATGTGAGAACAATAGAAAGTTTACAAAACATATTGGGCGATAAGTTTGCACTTATGCATAAAGAAGATGTAGATTTTGTTATAAAAGAGACAGCTAGAAAATATCAGCATACTATATCGGAGTTGAGTGTTTGGAAAAAAAAGTAAGTTACGATTTCTCTCACGGTAGTTGCAGAAAAGATACAAATGCAGAGAAATATACTTTAAGAAAAGAGCTCTTTGGAACGGATGATGTAGAACCTGTATGGGTTGCAGATATGGACATTGATACACCAGAATTTGTTTTAAATGCAGTATCAAATAGACTTAAACATCCTATAATCGGGTATGAAGAAGTTCCTAAATCTGCAATTAAAGCTCAAATTAAGTGGATGAAGAAAGAGCATGGTGTGCTATTCGAAATAGAAGACATATTTTACTCTCATTCTGTAGTTGCGTCTATGTCTGCAGCTATTGAAGCTTTTACCAAAAAAGGCGAGGGTGTAATAGTACAGACTCCTGTTTATCCTCCTTTTTTCAAGAGTGTGTTAAGACTTGAAAGAAGACTAGTAAAAAATCCATTGAAAGTAGATAAAAATGGTATGTACACTTTTGATATAGAGGGATTGAAGTCTCAAATAGATGAAGAGACAAAGCTATTATTACTATGTTCCCCACATAACCCTGTTGGTCGCGTTTGGAGAAGAGAAGAACTTAAAGAGATTTTAAAAGTATGTTTAGAAAATAATATTGTTGTATTTAGTGATGAAGTTCATTGTGACTTAATCTATAAAGGACATAAACATATTCCATTTGCGTCTTTATCCGAAGATGCTAGAAATATTACTATGACTGCTATTGGAGTTGGTAAAACATTTAACATGGCTGGATTTGCTATAAGTACAATCGCAATTCCAAATAAAGAGTTAAGAGAAAGATTTCAGGTTATATATGACAGAATACATTTCGCCGAGGGAAGTGTTTTATCTCATGTCGCATTTGAGAGTGCATATACTAACGGAAAAGAGTGGATAAAAGAACTAAAAGTACATCTTTATAAGAACTATACAGATCTTAGGTTATTATGTAAAAAATACTCTGAATATATAGAATTAACTCCCATTGAAGGGACATATTTAGCATGGCTAAACTGTCGAGGAATGATGATTAGTGACAAGGAATTACGTCGTTTTTTTGTGGAAGAGGCAAGACTAGGACTGAATGCAGGTTTGAGCTTTTCACGAGAAGGAAGTGGCTTTATGCGCTTGAATTTTGCTGTATCTTCAGCTAAAATGTCAGAAATATTAGAGAGACTAGAGGATGCTCTTAAAAGTAGAAGGAGTACTAATGGGTATTAGTTGGGAAGAGTATAAAGAGTATAAAAATAGTAGTGTATATAGTGATAATTTTGAAATCTTATTAGATTTTATGAAAAGCTACTATGGTATAAGAAGTGTAAATCAGATGTTTACAGTTTTAAATGAAGATGATACAGCAAAGATGATGCTTAGTAAACGTGAGATAAAAAGTGCTGTTGATTTAGAAGAGTATCTATAGTGTTAATTATTTGAGATTAGCCTTTTGCTCATACATGGAGCATTCAACTCCACTACTTTGAAATACCACCATAGATGGAATCTGGGATGATTTAAACCCATAGGCTTTACATCCATGAGGTTTAGTCTTCTCCCATGTTACATAATAGTGTTCACACTTTCTACAATTAAGTCTTTTCATATATCTCTCTCTTTTTAAGTATGAAATATTACCATATTAGATAAAATAAACAAAATATATTTTTATAAATAGAATTATAAAAGGCGAGAATATGGACAAAATTTTACTAATGCTACAATTACAAAATCAACTTAATGAAGCAACTAATGGTTATAAATGGACAGATGGAATAACTAAAAATGGAAAAACTATAAATTGGAGACGCTGCATTTATATGGAATGTGCTGAAATGGTTGATAGTTTTTCTTGGAAGCATTGGAAGAGCCTAGATAAAGAACCAGATTGGGATAACCATCAGATAGAAGTTGTAGATGTTTGGCATTTCATCATGAGTTTGGCTATAGAAGAGTATTCAAAAAACTTAAGAGGTGGTGTTGAAGACTTGGGAATTAGTATTGCACAATATCTTAACTTTGATGCTATAGATACGAATAAAGAGAATTTTGCTAAACAAGAAGATGTAATAGAACAAGTTGAAAATATAATACGCTTGAGTATTAATGATGGAGAGCTAAATTTAGAAATACTTATTGCAGATTTCTTTAACTTAGTGATCATGAGCGGACTTAATTTAGATACTCTTTATAAATTATATATTGGGAAAAATGTACTTAACCAGTTCCGTCAAGACCATGGATATAAAGATGGTACATACATAAAAATTTGGAATGGCGAAGAAGATAATGTTGTTATGAAAAGAGTCTGGGAAGATGATAGTAATATTAAACCTGACAATCTTTATAAAGAATTAGCGAAAGTATATCTCTCTTTAAAGGCATAAATATTGGAGAACCTTTTAGAAGTTAAAAACCTTTCATTTGGATACACCAAAGAGAGACTACTCTTTAAGGATTTTTCAATCACTTTAAAAAAAGGTGAGATTAAAGGGATAGTTGGGGAGAGTGGTGCTGGAAAAAGTACACTTTTTGATTTGATTTTGGGAGAATTAAAGCCACTAAGTGGCGAAATAAAAACTTGTAGAATCTCTGAAGTTTTTCAAGATCCATATAGCTCTTTTCACCCAAGCTATTCACTTTTGAATCAAATAAAAGATGTAGCATCACTTGAAGATATTCAAAACTATCTCAAAGTAATAAATTTAGATAGTAAGCTTTTAGAAAAACTTCCACATGAATTATCAGGAGGAGAACTCCAACGTGCTTCTATACTAAGAGCTATTTTAATGAAACCAGATCTTCTGCTCCTAGATGAACCAACATCAGCACTTGATAATGTAACACAATTAGAAGTTATGAAAATGCTTCTAAAGAATTTAGATTCAATGGCGATGCTTTTAATTACACATGATATAGATTTGGCAGAGTGGTGTTGTGATGAGATAATTAATGTTTAATAAAAGTATTTAGAAGATAATAGCCACTTCCTGCCATAAAAATACTGCCAAAGGCATTGAGTGATATGTTAGCAAGTGCTAAGAAAATACTACCACCATGAAGTAATAAAAAACTCTCAATAGCAAAGGTAGAGTACGTTGTAAGTGCCCCTAGTAATCCTGTTGTTAAAAATGACTTCATATATACTGAAAAAATTGTTGTATGCATAAAATATGCTATTAAAGTTCCCATTATAAAACTACCAATTAGGTTTACTCCCAGGGTACCAAATGGCAAGATGTGTGAAACACGATGAGAAATTAATCCATTAATATATACTCTTAAAACTGCTCCAATAAAGCCACCGCTACCTATAGCTAAAATCGTTTGCCAACTCATCATCGTATACCTTTTGCATTTTATCTTTTAACTTATTAAGCCATTCCGGATCACTTTTATCTGCAATGAAAGAATCCATATAGATAACCTTTATAGTTTTTGGTACATATAAAAACTTTTTAATATCATAACAGCTAAGTGTATCAATTAGCACGATAGGCTGTACTTTCAAGATATACTTATCTGCAACAAATTTAGCACCTGATTTAAAATGTAACATCCTCCCATTCTTGGAGCGAGTTCCTTCTGGAAACATTGCAATAGTTCGTTTTTTCTCAATTCTATCTTTAGTCGCACGAAGGAGTTTGATCAGTGATGTTTTACTCTCTCGTTCTATTTCTATATCTTCAGGTAGACTCATTGCTAGACCCAAGAAAGGAACATCGAATAAAGCTTTTTTTGCGACCCAAGCTAAATCTTTTTTTGTACTTGTTTCTAAAACACCAATATCAAGGTCACTTTGATGGTTTATTAGAAACATTTGAGCTTCTGGGTCTTCTTGACCAATTATCTCTGTTGAGAAAAAAGTTGTGAGTCTAATAAACCAGGTCGAAATCTTCCTAGGGTAAGGACGCGGTAAAAAAGGAAATAATAGTATTGATAATGCAATGGCTGTGAACATTATAGTTGTTGATAAGAACCAGCTAATATGTGATAATATCTTCATTTCTGACCCACCCTATTTTCTCATTTTTTAGTTTTACTTTTACATACTTATCTATGCTTCCTTCTTTTAAAAGGGTTCTTTTATGTCTTGTTGTCTCAAAAATAGTGCTATTGTTGACTGGAAGTAAGTATATATTTGTGCCGGCTTTGATAACTATCTTCTTTTCCGGCAGTAATAATAAAAGTATATACACAAGGGGAATCATTATAAAAACTAGATAGATGTATTTCTTTCTTAGTAAAATAAGTATAGTTAGTACACCGGTAACTGTTATAGCTATCCATATTTTAATTCTTTCATGAGATTGATCTCTCGGTTTTAAATCACTTTGTGTTGCTACGCTGTCATCTTCAACTATTATTGGGATACTAACAAGGGAGAAATTATTTTTTAAGAGATTAAAGTAAGAAAATGAAAAGTTATTAATTTTTTTATCAATAACTAGGAAGTAAGTTACTCTTGACTCTGTATAAGATTCAATAATTGATTCAATACCCTGTCTAGATATATTCTTAAACTTTATCTCTTTTATATCACAGTTTATGGCAGAGGCAACAAAGACTATTATATTGCTCTTGTTGTCAAAGCTTATTGTCTTATAATCAATAATCTCAAAACTATTTGCAATTAAGTTAGAGAAGTTTTCTTGTGGATTGAGTGTTATGATATTGATATTTTCACCATAAATTTTAGTCGCAGGATACTCCTGTGAAGCGATTAAAATAGCTTTTACATCAGGAAGTTTGGCCTTGTTTTTTGTACTTAAAAGATAAAAGGTATCGTAGAAATATTTTCCTCTTTGTGTATGCTCTGGTCTTGGTGTTAATATCTCAAGACCATCGTGATTTGAGAAAGTATAGAGTATGTCTTGATATGATTTTACAGTGGAAAGATATTTTAGAGTGATTGGAAAAATTTCTCCTTTTACTACTCTTTTTGGTACTTCATCATAACTAAGATAGACAACTTTATTTGCATAGAGTGATGAGAAGAATAAAAAAGTGAGTAAAAGAAGTTTTAGCACGATTCTAAAAAGCCTTCAAGCATTTTTATCCCATGATCTGAGCCAAGTATAAGTTCCATCGCACGTTCAGGATGTGGCATAAGCCCAAAAACATTTTTTTCTTTATTACAAATGCCAGCAATAGAATCAACACTTCCATTAGGGTTTTGAATATTACCTTTTTCATCAGAGTAAGTGAGTAAAACTTGATTATTATCATGAAGCTCTTTAAGACCATCAGAATCAATAAAATAGTTTCCATCATGGTGGGCAATAGGAATATTTACTACATCCCCATTATTTAATTTTTTGAGAAAAATATTATCATTGTTTTCTACTTTTAAAGAGTGATGCTTAGATATAAAATGTAATCCATCGTTGCGTTTAAGAGCACCTGGAAGAAGACCTGCTTCTGTAAGAACTTGAAAACCATTACAGATACCAAGAACTTTTCCACCAGCATTTGCATACTCGGTTACTGCTTTCATAACAGGACTAAATCGAGCAATTGCCCCACTTCTTAGATAGTCTCCATAGGAGAACCCTCCAGCAACAACAAGTAAGTCTGTATCACTTGGAAGAGTTTCTGCCTTATGCCAAACTATTTGAGTATCTGCCCCTAATTCTTTAAAGGCATGCTCTGTGTCATATTCACAGTTTGTACCAGGAAATTGAAGTATTGTTACTTTCATTAGATTAGCTCTATCTTGTAGTCTTCAATTACAGTGTTCGCTAGAATTTCTTCACACATTTTTTCTACTTCAGCCATAGCTGTAGTTTTGTCATCAGTTGCTAGTTTTAAAATTATTTGTTTTCCAACACGAACATCTTCTACACCTTTAAAGTGAAGAGAGTCTAGTGCATGATGCACTGCTTTACCTTGAGAGTCTAAAACACCTGCTTTGAGAGATATATTTACTATTGCTGTTGTCATTTTTATTTTCCTAATATTCTATTTAATACTTGCTCGTAAGCTACTGTTAATCCACCAAGACCCTGTCTAAATCTATCTTTATCCATTTTTTCTCCAGACTCAATGTCCCAAAAGCGACAGTTGTCAGGTGAAATCTCATCTATTAAAATAATATTTCCATTTATATCTTTACCAAACTCGAGTTTAAAGTCCACAAGGTTAAGGCCTTTATCTGCAAAGTATGGCTTTAGAATATCATTTACTTGACGAGCCATACGACGAAGTTTATCAAGTTCATCTTGATGCTCAACTAGCCCTAGTATAAGTGCATGTTGGTCATTAAGTTTTGGATCACCTAAGTCATCATCTTTATAATCAAATTCAACAAGAGTAAAAGGAAGAACTTTTCCATCTTCTATACCAAGGTTACGTGAAAGAGAACCAGTTGCAATGTTTCGAACAATGACTTCTATAAGAATAACGTCAACTTTAGTATGAAGCATATGGTTGTCATCAATCATTTCAACAAAGTGAGTCTGGATGCCATTTGCTTCTAAAAGTTTAAAAAGTTCTGTAGAAATTTTATTATTAAGTGCACCTTTCCCAGCTTCACTTGATTTCTTTTCACCATTAAATGCAGTCAGATCATCTTTAAATTCTGAAATTACAAGATTTTCATCATCTGTGAGAAAAAGTCTTTTTGCTTTTCCTTCATAAAGTAATTCTCTTTTTTCCATGCTTCCTATTTTCCTTGTGTTATGATTAATGCTTTGAGTATATCGACAGCAGATTTTAGTTGAATATCTTTGTTCAACATTTCTAGTGTAATTATATCTTTATTTGTGTCTTTATCTTCTTTTGTCTTTTGTTTTTTACCATCAACTTTTTCTAACTCTTGAGTAAGGTGTTTTTTTAGATCAGCTTCTTTTATGGCAAATTCATTTTTCAGTGTCTTGACCTCTCCTGGTGCCACTTTAATATCAGGTTTAACTCCTACAGCTTGGATAGTTCGGCCACTTGGAAGGTAGTATCTTGCTATTGTAAGTTTTATTGCTTCATCATCTGTTATGGGAAGTACTACTTGTACACTTCCCTTCCCAAAAGTATTTTCTCCGACCAAAATAGCACGTTTTTGATCTTGAAGTGCACCACTTACAATTTCAGAAGCACTAGCACTTCCTCCATTAATTAATACAACTAGCGGGATATCAGTCATTGTACTAGTGTAGCCAGCAGAGTAGACCTTGTCATCACTTGCATTACGCCCTTTTTGAGAAACTATATCTCCACTGCTAACAAAGAGGTCAACTAGTGCAACAGCTTGATCTAGTAGTCCACCTGGATTATTTCTTAAATCTAAAATAATTCCCTTAGTACTCTTTTTCTTCTTTTGGAATTCTTTTTTTACATCAGTAGCGACTTTCTGATCAAAACTTGCCACTCTAATATATAGAGTATCATCAGAAATGGTTCTTGAATGAACAGACTCTATTGTGATAATACCTCGAATTATATGGACAAGAATAGGTTTGAGTTCACCTTTTCTGACAATTGTTACATTAATGGGTGCACCAACTTTACCTCTCATAAGTGAAACAGCTTCATCGATAGTCATTCCAATGGTTGACATTTCATTTATTTTGAGGATAATATCTCCAGACTTTAGACCAGCTTTATCAGCAGGAGTTCCATCAATTGGAGCGATGACTGTGAGCGCCCCATTTTTCATGCCTACTGTGATACCTAGACCACCAAATTCACCAGCAGTTTGTACCTTGAGGCGTTTATAGTCTTTTTGTGTTAGGTAGTTAGAATGTGCATCAAGATTTTTCATCATCCCATCAAGGGCTTTATCCATAAGTTCTTCAATATTTACATCATCAACATTGTATTTTTCTACGATACTGATTACTTTTGTAAACTTTGCTAGAGATTGAAGTCTTGAAGTTTCATTGTTCTCTTGTGTAGCTTGTGCAAAAAGGCTTGAGTTCAGAAGAAGACTGATTGATAACCCCATTGAAATAAAGCCGAAAGTTATAAATTTTTTGTTTTTCATTATTAACCTATTTATATAGTCTGTTTTAAAAGAAGATATTATACCCTTTGTTGTTAAATTTTGGTTGAATTAATGGTACTTCAATTGAAAATTATTATTTTTCTATATAATGTCATAATAATTTTTATATTCGTGTATTAAGGTAAAATAATTTTATGTCAAATATTGTATTAATCGGTTTTATGGGTGTTGGTAAAGGAAGTGTAGCCAGAGAAGTAGTAAAAAACTCTAGCTATATCGCTATTGATACTGATGATTTGATTGAGAGTATGGAAAATAAAAAAATAAAAAATATTTTTGATGAGATTGGTGAAGCATATTTTAGAGACTTAGAAAAGAATGTTGCACATTGGCTGGAAAAAAGTGTAGATAATACATTGATTTCAACTGGTGGGGGATTCTATAAACAGAAAAATATTAATAAGATAGGTACTGTAGTATTGCTTGACTCCTCATTTAAAGAGATTATAAAACGTATAAAAGAACATCCAAATGCGAAGAAAAAACTGAAAAAACGCCCACTATTAGCTGACTTGAAGATGGCAGAAAAGCTTTACAATGAAAGACTTCCTGAGTATAAGAAACTAGCTGATATTGTTGTGGATGTGACCCATAAAACAGCACAAGAGTGTTCAAAAGAAATATTAAAAAAGGTGAAAAAATATGTTTAAAATTTTTATATTGCTGATCTTGCTATTCTCTTCATCTTTATTCTCTAAAATATATACTACAACTGGAGAATATATAGGGAATTCAGTACCTGAGGCATGTAAAAAAGCATTATCGTATTGTAAGCAAGAAGCTATGGAAGAAGCAGGTACATTTGTTATGAGTGACTTTAAACTATCGAGTAGTGACAGTAACGGAGTAGTTGATGAAAAAACAAAAAAGATAGTCAGAACATTATCTACGGGTGTTTTGAAACTAGAAAATAAAAAACAAACTTACACTTTTGAGAATAATGGACAAATTAGATGTAAAATGATTGCGAGTTTTAATATAAACGAACAGGAAATTAAAAATAATATTGAAGATATGATTTCAAAGGAAGAGAAAGATAAAAAGTATAATGCAAAAGTAACTTTAGAAATAGATGAAATTAAAAAGCAACTGGAAAGCATATCTAATAATAATAAAGAAAAAAATGTAAATCAAATCAATCAACAAAGTATAAATGAAAGACCTATATCTACTACTAAGACTATGTCTTATCAAGTGCCAAAAGTTGACAATAGATCAATAAACTGGGAAAAAGACTTTGACTCAGCAATCATAAAGGCAAAAGCAGAGAATAAAGCAATAATGTTTGTATCCTCTCGACATACTTGTAAATACTGTGTTATTTTGGAGAAAACAACATTTTCTGATAATGTAGTCATAGAGTCACTTAATAAAGATTTCATTTCTGTTGTCGCATATAGTGATGAGAATGATTTTATACCAAAAGAGTTGTGGAGTCCAGGAACACCAGCGATATGGTTTTTGAAGCCTGATGGAAAAGCAATGTATAGACCATTAATGGGTGCTATTGACAAAACAATGTTTTTAAAAGGACTAGGTATCGTTAAAATAGAGTTTGATAAAATAAAAAAGAGAGTAAATACAAAATGATGTTTATAAATGCAAAAGATATAAAATTTAATGAAAACTTTGAAGAATTATTAGGTCGAGGAACGATGGATATTGCAAATGTTAGTGCTATCGTCGGTGGCATGATTAATGAAATAAGAATAGATAAAAACAGTGCTTTAAAATCTCATATAGCAAAGTTTGATAACTGGACACCAACTTCTGATGAAGATTTAAAAATATCTACAGAGTCAATGGAGCATGCATATAATAATATAGATGATAAACTAAAGTCTGCACTACACCTAGCATACGATAGAATTAAAAAATATCATGAAAAGCAAAAGCCAAAATCATGGTTTGATACAGAAGATAACGGAACTATTCTAGGTCAAAAAGTGACAGCTGTTGATAGTGCAGGGCTCTATATCCCAGGTGGAAAAGCAGCATACCCATCTTCACTTTTGATGAATGTTATTCCTGCCCAAGTTGCAGGTGTCCAAGAGATTGTTATATGTACACCAACTCCAGATAATGAACCAAATGAACTTCTCCTCGCCGCTTGTCATTTATGTGGTGTTGATCAAGTTTATAAAGTAGGTGGAGCGAGTGCAATTGCCGCTATGGCATATGGTACAGAGACTATTCCTAAGGTTGATGTAATCACTGGACCTGGTAATATTTTTGTTGCAACAGCGAAAAAAATGGTTTTTGGTGATGTAAATATTGATATGATAGCAGGCCCTAGTGAGATAGGAATTTTAGCTGATGATAGTGCAAATGCAAATCATTTAGCAATAGATTTATTATCTCAGGCAGAGCATGATGAAATGGCAAGTTCGATTTTAATTACTCCTTCTCAAAAATTAGCAGATGCTGTTAAAATTGAACTTGAAAATTGGTTAGTAAAACTTCCTCGTCAAGAGATAGCGAGAAAGTCTATTGAAGAACGCGGTGCAATTATTGTCACACAAGATATGGAAGAGGCGATAAAATTAATGAATGATATCGCTCCTGAACACCTAGAAGTAGCTACTTTGTCACCTTTTGAATTACTACCTTTTATTAAACATGCTGGTGCAATCTTTTTAGGGCACAACACTCCAGAAGCAATAGGTGATTATGTTGCTGGACCAAACCATACACTGCCTACAGGTGGAACAGCAAAATTTTATTCTCCACTTGGAGTTGAGAATTTTATGAAAAAAACTTCTATAATTTCGTTTAGTTCACAAGCAATTAACGAGATTGGTGAAGAGTGTGCACTTATAGCAAATTCAGAGGGTCTAACAGCCCATGAACAATCCGTAAGAGTTAGATTAAAATAACTCTTACGTCCTCTTTTCTAAAACTACACAGTGATATATAATTAACCATAAATAAAGAAGATTTTTATAATGTATTTAAGAATACTTAGCTAGTATTGTAATAGTATAAAAGCCTTACATTTAATATATAGGTGCTTTTTGATATTAATTAGTTAAAGTAATGAATCTTATAAAAAAGCCTTAAAAGGCAAAAAGGAGAATATATGCAATTAGGTTTCCTAGTTGATTTACACCTATGTATGGGTTGTAAAGGTTGTGAGATCGCATGTAAAGTGGAGAATGAAGTTCCATTGAGTACATGGAGACTCCGTGTTAAATATGTGGATGTTGGTACATTTCCAGAAACTAAAAGAACATTTACACCTCTAAGATGTAATCACTGCGAGAATGCTCCTTGTGAGAGAATTTGTCCAGTATCTGCATTACATTATCTTGATAACGGTATTGTAAATATTGATAAAGAACGTTGTATTGGTTGTGCTGGTTGTGTTATGGCTTGTCCTTATGGAGCTATTTATATAGATCCTCAAACACAAACTGCTGATAAATGTACATACTGTGCACACCGTATCGCATCTTCAATGATGCCAGCTTGTGTTGTTGCATGTCCAGTTGAAGCAAATATTTTTGGTGACTTAGATGATGCAAAATCAAATATATCTAAGTATATTCAGTCTAATCAATCTAATGTACAAGTTCGTAAACCAGAGAAGGGAACTAACCCTCATCACTATTATGTAGGTGGTGGAAATGTTAGTCTTAATCCTCTAGCTTCACATAGAGTTGATGGTGATTCACTATTTGGTAAAATCACGACACTTCCTGTAGGAGGGCACCACTAATGGCAGCACATGAGATTTTAGCAGCTACAAACGCTGTAGTAACTTTAGATGTAGCAATTCCAGGTATCGTTTGGCCTTGGTTAGTTACAGTTAATATGTGGGCAAAAAGTATTGGTACAGGTGTAATTTTTATGCTTTTCATGCTTCAGAGAACACATCCCAATTCAGTAAGTAATTTAAGATTACCAATTGCTATTACTGCATTTGTATTTATCAATATTTTCTTATTGTTTACATTAGCGGACTTGCACCAACCATTTAGAATGTGGCATATTTTCTTTCACCCGCATTGGACATCAGCTATTACAGTTGGTTCTTTTATGGCATCAGCTTTCTTAGGTCTTTTAACACTTTTAGTGTTTCTAGCTTGGAAGAAGAATGATGAAACATATGATAAAGTTCTTTTATGGACGGCTATCTTAGCTATTCCAGTTACTCTTTATACTGCAGCTCTTATGGCTCAGTGTACCGCACGTGAACTATGGCAAATGCCAACAGAGTCAGCACAAATGATTTTAGCAGCGACACTATCTGGTTCAGCTACTATGATATTACTTGGTGGAAATAAGCTTTCTTATGAAGCTAAAAAATCACTAGGTGTTGTTTTAGGACTAAGTGCTTTAATGGCATTCATTATTTATATGTCAGAGTATGTCTTTGGTCCAATGAAAGCAGAAGAAGTTGCCGCCGTAATGGAATACATCAAAGGTGATGGACCATATACTGTTATGTTCTGGTTAGGACAATGGATGACATATATTTTACCTATGCTTCTTATTCTATTAAGTCGTTCAAGCAAATCTGAGTCAATTTTAAAACTAGCAGCAATTTTAGCTCTAGTTGGTTTAGCAATCGTAAAGCACGTTTGGCTAATCATTCCACAATTATTACCAATGAGTTAGGGAGAAACTATAAATGTATTTACAAAGTAGAAGAACATTTTTAAAAGGTGCCGCATTTAGTGTTGCTGGTGCTGCAATTGCAAAAGGCGTATTTACTGCTGATGCTATGGCTGAATCTATTGAGGAGAGTAAGTTTACTGATACTCCAGATTCATTATCATTTTATCCTCCAATGGAAGAATGGGCTGATTTTAAAGAATTAGATGGAAACGACTGGAAACGTGGTGGTCTTGAGCGTAAAGGTGTTAGAAGTGAATCTAACCCTGATGGAATTGAAGTTAACGATTATACTATCGTTCCTACAGCATGTTCTAACTGTGAAGCGTCTTGTGGTCTAACAGCTTGGATTGACAAGAAAACTTTCACAGTTAAAAAGTACATGGGTAACCCACTTCATGCAGGTTCTCGTGGTAGAAACTGTGCAAAAGGTTATGCTACTCAAAGTCAAATGTACGATCCAGATCGTATAGCATTTCCACTTAAACGTGCTCCGGGTTCTGCTCGTGGTGAAGGTAAGTGGATTCGTACTACTTGGGACGAAGCAATGACTACTATTGGTAACAAAATGCATGATGCTATTAAAGGCGATGATGAGTTATCTAAAAAGTCTTGCATGTTCCATGTTGGTCGCCCAAATGAGAATGGTTTTACAGGTAAAGTATGGCAAACAATCGGTCAAGATTGTTTTAACTCTCATACAAATATCTGTTCATCTGGTGGTCGTACTCCGACTATTCAGTGGGCAAATGATGATAGAAGTTCACCGGATTGGGCAAATGCGAAGTTAATCTTTCTTAACTCCTCTCATGCTGCTGATGCTGGTCACTACTTCCAGCAAGCTGCGGGACATATCGCTGACGCAAGAGCTAAAGGTGCTAAACTAGTAGTTATGGATCCTCGTATGTCAAACTCTGCTGGTATGGCGGACTTATGGATTGCTTGTTGGCCAGGTACAGAACCTACTTTATACCTTTATCTAGTTCAGCGTATGCTAAATGAAGATAAAGTGAATAAAACTTTTGTTAAAAAGTGGTTCAACTGGGAAGTAATGATGGATAACACTGACTACCTTAAGTTTATGGTAGAAAAAGGTTATATCTCTAAAGTTCCAGAGAACAATACATTTGAAGATTTTATGGCTATGCTTAAAGAGTTATATGCTCCATATACACTTGAATATGCTGTTAAAGAAACACATGTTCCAGCATACAAAATAGAAGAGCTTTATGACATGTTCATTTGGGCTGACACTTCTATTTCATCATACTTCTGGCGTGCTTCTGCTGCCGGTAATCTTGGTGGCTGGACTAGTGGTCGTACTGGTTTTCTAGCATTAGGTATGCGTGGTGCAATCGGACCAGAAGGTGGAACATTCTTCCACCACTGGCATGTTATTTCTGTTGCTGGTAAAGGTGGTAGTTCAACTGTAGGTCAAGGTAAGCGTGGAGCTGATGTTCCTAAGATTGACGTATATAATGAACTTTCATGGCCACCAGAATGGCCTCTATCTACATATGAAATGTCATACTTACTTCCTCACCTTTTAGCTGATGAAGAGTGGCAAGGTAAGTGGAATAAAAAAGGTCTTAATGTGCCTAAAAAACTTTCAGTTTGGATTCCACGTATGTACAACCCAGTTTGGATTAATCCTGATGGTTTCAGATGGATAGATACGATTAAAGATGAATCTAAGATGGAACTTACATTTAATCTTTCTCCTACATGGAGTGAGACTAACTGGTATGTTGATTATGTTCTTCCTGTTGGTTTAGCTGGTGAAAGACATGATCAGCATTCTGAAGCTACAATGCCAGCACGTTGGACATCTTTTCGTCAACCTGTTATGCGTGTTGCTTTAGAAAAATCTGGATGGAAACCTAAAAACCCTAACCGTGCTACACTTGAAGCTCACATTAAAGCTGGTCTTGGTGAAGTTTGGGAAGAGAATGAGTTCTGGTTTGACATGTGTGTTAACTATATTGACCCTAAGGGTGAAATATTCCTTGATGCTGCTAAAACTAAAACTATTAAGTCTATGTGGGAATCTAAAAAGAATCCTGGTGTACCAGTTACTATTTCTGAGTGGTATGATGCTGCATTTGGTGACAACTTACCAAATCTTAAAGAACTTGCTACAACGGATGATAGATATAAAGATGCAGAGTATCCTGTGTATGAATATATGAGAGATCACGGGGCATGGTTAGAAGAGAATAAAATTTATTCTCCACAAGAACGTGAAATCAAAGATGATGGAAAGAATTATATTTCTCATGGTCATAAATATGATAAAAAACATGTTCATACAGACAAGCGTACTGGTGTAATGACTGCTAAAAGCCACGGGAAAGAAAAGTCTATCGGTATTGAAATCGATGGTGTTAAAATGGAAGGTTTTGCGACATTAGATAAAAAGCTCGACTTCTTCTGTGATTGGTTAGCTGACGACTGGAAGTGGCCAGAATACTCTATCCCTTTCTATCCAAGAAATGATAAAGAGAAAAAAGAGATGAAAGAAATTGTATCTCATGTAAATCATATGTATATGGAAGAAGAGAACTCGTATGCTCTTAATACAGTTTTTCGTTTACCATACAATATTCATACTCGTTCTGCAAATTCTAAGCATCTTATGGAGATTTCACAAAATCACGATCCAATTTGGATTTCAACTCCAGATGCTAAGAAGCAAGGCTTTAAGCGCGGTGATGCAATTCGTGTAAATATTACAGATAGTATTACAGGTTTAGATTCTGGTTACTTCGTAGCTATGGCTGTTCCAACTGAGGGTGTTCTTCCAGGAACTCTTGCTTGTTCTCACCACGGTGGACGTTGGAAACTTGTAAACTCAGTTTCAATTCCTAATGGTGTTACTGATGGAAAAATTGATTCTCAACCTGTTACTAGAAATATGAATGATCCTAAATTTATGGCTCACTCTCCTGAAAATGCAGGAAAAGAGGGTGGACAGATTAAGATTGAAAATTATAATGGTACTAGTGGTATTAACAGCTTTGGTGTTCCAACTGCTGAATTACAGATGGATGGAAAAGAAGGTAAACTTACGTATGTAGAGGGTATTAAACCTTTCCATACTGAAAGATTTGCTGACTACAATAGAGACTCTGGTAATATTTGGTGGGATGGACTAAGTGGTTCGTGGCAAAATGCTGTTGCTGCAGCTCATCCTGATCCTATTTCTGGTATGCATTGTTGGCACCAGAAAGTTATTTTATCAGCTGCTGAAGCTGGTGATAAAATTGGTGACATTTATGTTAACTACGAAAATAACTTTAAAATTTATCAAGGTTGGAGAGATATATTAACTCGTCCTCTTAACTCTAGTGATAAACTACGTCGTCCACAACATATTAAACGTCCGTGGGTTCCACTTTCAGACAAGGCTTATGCTGTAAAAATTACAGACTAAGACTTTTCTTCTTTATGAGAGAGAGTATTTTCTCTCTCATATTTATATTATATTTCTAGAAACTACTCCAAATCATTCGTAAGAACAATCCAATACTACTGGTATAACCAACCTCACTAAAAACCAAATTTCTATCTTTGTCGTATATAAATGTACTAGGATAGGCATTAACATTTAATTCTTGTGCAAGTTTTCCATTTATATCATTTATAAATTTAAAATCTAAATTATTTTCTTTCATATATTTTTCAATAGATGTATCATCCCCTGAGTTAACAGCGATAGTTATAACTGCATAATACTCAGATACTCTTTGAATATTATCTGCCTCAGCTTTACATATAGGACACCATACAGCCCAGACATGAACTAATATAGGTTTGTTTACAGGTTTTATAATCTGCAAGGAGAGAACATCATTATTTAAGTTTTGACTTTTATAAATACTAATTACATTTGCAAATATAGTTATTACAAGAATAAACAAAGAAATCTCTTTTGCATAGTGTTTAAGTTTTTCTTTCATCCTTTGATTGTACTTGTCTAATATTTAATTAGGCTTAATTATATCTAGGAGTCAGTCGGAATCTAGATAAATCCGACGAGATTTAGGCTCAAAAATTGCTTAAATTGATGTAAAAGTCAAAAGCATAAAACTATCCAAATTCCTATAATCTCTTTCTTTTTAACTCTATCAACTCTTATCTTTAGTGCTGTAGTATCCATAAAGATTATTGGATGGATTTTATCGAGTGGACAACTTAATTTCATAAATAATATTTTTCCACTAAAAATCATCGGGAAAAAAGAAACTATATCTATTCTCGACTTAGAGCTATTTGATATAGATGCAAAAGTAGATACTGGAGCGGATTCAAATGCTCTGCATTGCGATAATATAGAGATAGATAAGCATGGTTTTGTTCACTTTCACTTATTAGATGAAGTTCATCCATCTTATCATGGCAAAAGAATAAGTATGCCTTTGTACAAAGTTAAAAAGGTTAGAAGCTCAAACGGTGAACTTCAAGAAAGGCCATCCATAAAAGTGAGTGTAGAGTTTTTTGGAAAAAGATATGAAACTGTTGTATCTTTAACAAATAGGGCAGATATGAAATATCCTATGCTAATAGGAAGACACTTTTTAAGTGGTAAGTTTTTAGTAGATGTGTCCCAAGAGTATTTAGCAAATAACAAAAAAGGAGAATGGATGAACGTATATATATTACCAAGAAATAAAGAGTTGTATTCAACAAAAAGATTAGTCGAAGCGGCTGTAGCTAAAGGTTGGGAAGTTAGAGTAATTGATTACTTAAAATGTTCTATAGAAATAATGAAAGGTGAACTTCATATTAACTATTTAGGGGAACAGTTACCTGTTCCGGATGCAATTATTCCTAGAATTGGCGCTAGCCGAACTTTTTACGGTACGGCGATGGTAAGACACTTTGAGTGGTGGAACACCATTGATCTTGAAAATATTGGAAGGAACTCAAGGAGTAGGCGTTGTTTTGGTAGATACTGAAAAAGCGGCAAAGTCGGTTCTTGATGCATTTTATGGAATGGATGTAAGCTTACTCGTGCAAGAGTTTATTAAAGAAACGGGTGGTGCTGATATTAGAGCATTAATCGTCGGTGGAGAAGTTGTAGGTGCTATGAAACACCAAGGTGCCGAAGGTGATTTTAGATCAAACCTTCATCAAGGTGGAAGTGCTACGGCTCATAAACTAACTCGTAAAGAGAAATCAACGGCACTTGCAGCCGCTAAAGCTATGGGCCTTGGAGTTTGTGGCGTTGATATGATTGAGTCCGCTCGTGGACCGCTTGTTATGGAAGTAAATTCATCCCCTGGTTTAGAGGGTATTGAAAAATCAACAAAGCTAGACATAGCCGGGAAAATTATGGATTACATAGAAAAAAATGTTACTCCAAAATCAGATACGACGGCTAAAAAGTAGAAAAATCACCGGTGTATATTAAGTTTTTTATTGCACTGTTCCTTCTCTTGTTAGTCAAAGATTTTAGTGCTATTAATAGTTTTTCTAAACTTGCAGTTGTTTTGCTTGAATTTATTATTATCCTTGAATTGATACGAATGCTCATAGGTTTTTTATTTAGTGATGAAAATCGTATTAAATTACGATTTATGATAGATTCCACTATAGTTTTTTTTATTCGTGACATTATGCTTATTGTAAACGACAAATTTGATATTCAAAAGATAGTATCACTTCTTGGTGTTATTGGAGTTCTTTTTATATTTAGAATTTTGTCAATGAAATATAGCCCATCTATAATGGAAAAATCAAAAAATTGACAGTCCTGTTTTACTTGTAAATAATTTAAGAGCCATGGTTCCTACTAATGAATTACCATTGGCATTTAAACCAGGAGCCCAGACAGATATACCCATCAACTTCGGAACAACGGCTACTATGCCACCTCCAACACCACTTTTTCCAGGTAAACCTACATGATAAGCAAAATCACCGGAAGCATCATAATGACCACATGTTAACATTACCGCGTTTATACGTTTAGCTTGAGATTCTCTAATATATATTTTGTCAGTAATAGGATCGGTTCCATGATTTGCCAAATAGAGCATAGCACGAGAGAGCATATTGGTGCTCATTTCAACAGAACAATGTTTAAAATACATTTGAACCACATCACTAACTTCATTATCAAGATTATTAAAACTTTTCATTAAGTTTGCTAATGCCATATTTCTATACCCATGCTCCATTTCTGAAGTAGCGACTACTTCATTGCAAGTAATTAAATCATTATTAGATATTGAACGAATAAAATTTAAAACTTCTTTGTAAGCAATATCACTACCTCCATAATAATTAATAAGAGCATCAGTAACATTAATCGCACCTGCATTAATAAAGGGGTTCCTTGGCTTTCCATGTTCATACTCAAGTTGGACAAGAGAGTTAAAAGGATTTCCTGATGGCTCATGCCCAATACGTTTATACAAATTACTACGGTAAAATTTCAGTGCCAATGTAAATGTAAAAACTTTTGAAATACTCTGAATGGAGAATAAAGTATCGGCTTGTCCTACAGTAAACTGAGTTCCATCAAACATTGTAATGCTCATAGCAAATTGCTCAGGATCTACATTTTCTAATGCTGGTATATAGTCTGCTACTTTCCCATCTTTTAAAAATGGAGTGACTTCTTGTATAATTTCATTTAATATTGATTGATAATCCATTTTACTGCCTTTTTCCTATATTGAGAAAGTCTATAATACAATTGAAGTATTTGCATTAGGTTTATTTTCATAATCTTTTATAAATCAACTCTTAGTAATTCCATTAAAGAAAAGGCTTACAGTATCATCTATAGCATTAGTTGTATCAAACTTTTTTATCATATAGCTCTCAGTATAAGCATCTGCTAATTTCTTAAACAACACAGCTATATGGTAGTAATCTAAAGTATCATCTTTAATAATCTCTTTGAATTGTTTCTCAAGATACTTATAAAGTCCATCCAGCGGCTGAGAATCGTTTGTATTAAGGTTATGAAAAAAGAACGGGTCATTTTCTCGCGAAATATTAACTTCCTCACCATTTTTATTCTTGATGAAAGGTTCGTAAGTATTATGTAAAAAAAGCTTAAGGTTCGACATTGAGTCATCGGTTGAACTCTCTTCTAGTCTTTCAACAAAACTTCTCAATTGATGTAAAACATGTTCAGAATATAAATTTGCTTTTGTTTCAAAGGTTTTATAAAAAGTTCCCACTGAAATATCCAATGATTCTGCTATGTCCGATACAGTCGTATTTTCATATCCAACTTCTTCAAACAACTCAGCCGAAGCTTCTAAATAAAGCTCCTTTTTCATATTTTCTAATTTTTCTGATATTCTTTTTGCCATTGAAAATTATAGCATAACTTCACATAATGAATAGTATTCTAAATATATAACTTAATTCATAATAAAATATAGTATAATTCTATTTAAATATTATTATAAATAATAACTGACCTTACACACCTTCAACAAACCTTATGCTTCTGTAATTCTAAATAAGCGATTTGATTAGCCTTAACTAATAGTTTAGCCCGGAGAGCAAAGTGATTCATTTTGTTTTTTATTTTCAAACATTCGAGTTTGAAAAATGCTAAAACAGATAAAAAGATATGATTGCTCTGTGTTCTAACTGTCTTTGTTGGTGACTTCGCCAAATCAACATTATGTTTGAGCGACTTATGATACTCTTCAACTTTCCATCGTTTTTCATAGATTGTTGAAATTTCATTTCCATCAAGTTTAATGTCACTAGATACCAAATTCAAGATGCCTATACTTGCCGTGAGCAATAGCGAGGAAATACTCTTGGGGTGCCGTCTTTGTTTGTAAAGACTCGGCGGACAATAACAATTTCTTTGTCATATCCCTTTAAATTGCCTCGTATAGACTCTTTATACCCTCAAGGGGCACCCCGTCTGATAATTCTAGTTCATCTACTCTGACGAATTTCCCTGCATGCTTATTCTCTAAACTTGTTGCGAATAGTCGATTGCTTTTTAAAGCTGCTATAAACTCTTTATTTTTCTTGGTAATAAATTCAAAATTTTCTTTAGCTCCAAACCATGTATCCATGAGAATATATTTGAATTTTAGTTGATTATTGATAGATGTTTGTATCATATCTCTCATCAACTCATTTTTTGCGATATCGGATTTTCTTTTTACTTGTCGTGTTTTGATATCACTAAACTGTATGGATTTTTCTACTATCTCAAATGCTACTGGTATTGATGCTTCACCACTATAATATAAAGCATTCAACATATTGATACCTCTTACAGATTTACCAACAGTATGATCAAAGTGCCAACACATAATATCACTCTCATCCGTCCATTTTTTCTCTTGAACTGTATCATCGAAAATCAAACATGCATCATCTTTTTCTACTTCTCGTACAGTCCTTTTAACTTGAGCCCATAGGTCTTTAGAGTTAAATTCATTTTTAGACAAGAAACGAGTTATTTGATCATGACTCACTTCACCATCTAGCATTGATGATAATCCAGTCGCTGTCGCATAACCATTTCCACTAATCAAATAATCCGTATAAAGCTCTATGTAGTCTGTTTGTTTTCTCATTATTTGTTTTACTATATTTTTCTCTTTTTTCAAAAAGTCCGTAAGGTCAGTTAATAAAACAATTGAAGAATCAGAACAAGACAAGATGATACTTAAACCATTGGATGGTTCTGGTGGTCGTGGAGTTATAGTTCTAGAAAAAAATGCCCGCTCGAATATCAATTCTTTACTTGATTTTTATATTGATGAACTGGGGATAATTATGTAATTCTTCAAGAATATATTGAGGGAGTAGAAAACGGTGATGTTAGAGTATTGATGTTAAATGGTAAATTCATTGGAGCATATAACCGTAAACCTGCTGATGGAGAGATACGAGCTAATATACAAGCTGGTGGAACAGTACATAAATATATAATGATAGAAAGTCAAAAGAAAGTATGTAAAAAAATAGGTACTAAACTTGTATCTAGTGGTTTATATTTTGTCGGTCTGGATATGATAGGCGATAAAATATTAGAAGTTAATGTATTAAATCCTGGCGGGATAACTAATATAAATAAACTTGAAAAACTAAAATTACAAAAACAAGTAGTAGATTTTTTAGAAGATAAAGTTGATGCAAAAGCTGAAAAAAGAGTAGAACTTGAATATTTACTAAAAAGATTTAGTGGATTAAGAGAATAAAAGATAGGAAAAGTAATAAAAAATATCCAAAATGTAATAATAAAGCATTTTTTGAAAGAACTTCTAAAGGAAGGTTATATAAAAAGAATTGCAATAAAGATTGGTAGTACGGAATGGGTGATTAGTTTGAAATTGGTAAGTTTTTATTACAAAGTGTTTCAAAGTTCATACCTTTTAGGTATTCGCCAAATATTGCTACACTTGTTCTTGGTGTTAGTTTTTCAGTAGTTGTCTCAATTTGAAATTTTAAGATTGTTTGTGACATAATTCATCCGTGGTAATAGAAGAAGTTGCACTAAATGGGTGAAACAATTTAGGTATCTCTTCTTCGTTTAAAGTGCCTAATTACAGAGCAATTTAGCTTGTTGTCTAATTCGGTATGGATTTATTAGGGTTATGCAGTTAAATAAAAACTAATAATATATGGTACAATACATATACAACTTAAGTGAATGATAATAGAATTTATTATTGAAAAATATAAAGGAATATTAGTAATGAATAAACTAGGAATACTTTTCTTCTTACCTCTCTCTCTAATAGCATTAAGTATGAAAGAAATGGTTCAAGTTACTCTGGATAAAAATCCAAATATGCAAAAAGAGATTAGTAACTATCGTGCTATTAACTATGATCTTGATAAAGCAAAATCTGGATGGAAACCTAATGTAGATTTTAATGCTGACATAGGCCTTGAACATAATAAACGTGATTATAGTGGAAATAGTGGAGGACTAAACGAAGATGCCACTAACCTAGTCCGTACGACAGCTGGTATCGTGGCAACAGAAAATCTATTTGAAGGTTTTGCAACTGATGAAGATATTAAAGAAAAAAAGTCTCGTATTACTTCGTCAAGATACCAAGTACTTCAAAGTGCTAATACATTAGCCCTAAAATCGAGTGAAGTTTATATAGAAGTGCTTCGACAAAAATCTATACTTGACCTGGCCGAAGAAAATGTTAAAGCACATGAGCGTATTTACACCATTATCCGTGAAAGAACAGAAGCTGGTAGTGGTTTAAGAAGTGATGTTGAACAAGCTGAAGGACGATTAGCTCTATCAAATTCAAACTATATCTCTCAGTTAAATAATTATCAAGACTCTATTATTAACTTTGAGCGAGTGTATGGGAAAATATATACGGCATCTTCTTTAGAAACACCTGAATCACCGGCCCTTCCTGGAAGTACATATGAAGAGTTATGGCGTTTAGCACAAAAGTATAATCCTACACTATTACTAGAGCGCTCAAACATTAATGTACAAGAGTCACGTTTAGCAAAAGATAAAAGTAATTTTTATCCAACTGTTGACTTAGAACTTTCTGCTGATATGGCTAATAATGTTCAAGGATATAAAGGGACAAATACCGGTGCTCGGGGACTTGTAAAAATTTCTTACAATCTCTACCGAGGTGGAAATGATGAGTTAGCGAGACTTCAAAATTTAGAGTACATTACAGTACAGAAAGAATCTTTGAATGAACAGCAACGTGCGGTAAGAGAAAAATTGAAACTAGCATGGTATGCTAAAGAGATTACTTATAGACAGATTCGTTGTATCCGCTTACATGTTAAGTATACAAAGATGACTCTTAATTCTTACACGGAGGAGTATCAGTTAGGCCGAAGAAGTATTATAGATTTACTAAATGGAGAACTAGAGCATAATGAGGCAAAAACACAACTGGCAAATGCACAAAGTGATGTTTTATTTGCTCATTATCGTGTTTTAGAGGCTATGGGACTTTTAACATTTTCGCTCAAAACTGATATATCTAAACACATAGATATAGAGACTCCAAAAGATCTTAGTATAACTCTCTCTGAGTCTAATGTTTTAGATGTATATGGTGCAGATGAAAATAGCATAGAACTATCTAAAGTTTGTAGGGGCAATCCTAAACCTTTAAAGATTGAGCAAGTTATCCCTGAGATTGAAGAGATAGTTGTTGCTGTATCATCAGATACAATAGCAGTCGAGGAAGTTGTGGAATATATGAAAGAGGATTCTAAACCTGTTATTATGAACTCATTAACCTTTAAATTTCGTTCAAACGAACTCTCAAAAGAAGGTGTCGCTTATCTTCATCAAATTGCTGAAGATATTAAAAAAGATGGTGACTATATCGTAGAAATTTCAGGACATACTGATAGTAAAGGAAGTAATGCCTATAATCAAGTACTCTCTGAAAAAAGAGCTAATGCTGCAAAACAAGTGCTAATACAAGAAGGTGTTAAACTTGAACTTATAGTTGCAATTGGAGATGGTGAACTTAAGCCAATCGCATCAAACAAGACACAAGCAGGTCGTGCTAAAAATAGACGTATAGAAATGAAACTCGTAAAAAAAGATCTCTATAAGCTAAATGAAAAAGAATAAAAAAAATGATCCATTGCTGGAGTGTCTTGTTCTTCTTAGTAAATTGGAAAATCGTCCCACAAGTGTTGCGACACTTATAGCAGGACTTCCACTTAAAGAGGGAGAAAGCTCTCCTTCTTTATTTGATGCAAAAACATCTAAGTCTCTTTTTACTAGAGCAGCTAGTCGAGCCGGATTTAGTGCTAAGTTAGTACAAAGAGAGTTAGATGACATAAGTGAGCTAGTTCTTCCAGTTATTCTAGTTCTAAAAAATAGAGGTGCTTGTGTTTTAGAGGCGATTGATTACGAAAAGGGCGAAGCAAAAATTATCTTAGATGAACTGGATGAAGGTGATATTCTTGTCTCATTAGAGGTGCTAAAAAAAGAATATATAGGTTTTTGTTACTATATTAAAAAATTACATAAGTTTGAACAGAAGCAAAGAAAGAGAGTTAATACCGCTAAAAAGCATTGGTTTTTTGATTCGCTGAAAATATCTAAGAAAATCTATAGAGATGTGATTATTGCATCTTTTATTATTAACCTTTTTGTTTTAGCTGCACCACTCTTTACTATGAATGTCTATGATAGAGTTGTTCCCAATTCTGCTATTGAGACAATGTGGGTTTTAGCTATTGGTATTTTAGTTGTATATATTTTAGACCTTATCTTGAAACTTTTACGTACTCAACTTTTAGAACTGGCTGGAAAAAAGAGTGATATTATTATCTCCTCTCTTTTATTTGAGAAGGTTATGAATCTTAAACTTATTCAAACTCCAAAATCAGTTGGATCCTTTGCAAACAATCTCAAAGAATTTGAGACAATTCGTAACTTTTTAACATCCGCTACTCTTGCATCTATTATTGACCTTCCTTTTGTGATTCTTTTTATTGCAGTTACATACTCTATTGGTGGAACATTAGTATTTGTCCCCTTAAGTGTTTTAGTCCTGATTCTTCTTTATTCATGGATTGTCAAGAAACCTTTAAAGCGTAGTATAGAAGCAACTTATGAAGCAAGTGCATATAAGAGTGGTGTTTTAATTGAATCTCTTATTAACTTAGAAACTATAAAGGTTTTAGGAGCTAGTGGACATGCCCAGTGGAAGTGGGAAGAATCAAATGCTGACATAGCACAAAAAGGTTTTGCATCTAAAATCCTTTCTGCATCCATAGGAAGTGTCACTGCATTTATGGTGCAACTAAATACAGTTGTTATTCTTATAGTTGGTGTTTACATGATAGAGCAGATGAATCTGACTATGGGTGGGCTTATCGCATCCGTGATTCTAAGTTCTCGTATTATTCAACCAATGGGACAGATTGCATCATTACTCTCAAATTATGAACATACAAAAACAGCATATATCGCACTTGATGAGATTATGAAACTAGAAGAAGAAAGACCCGAATCTCAAGAATTTATTCATAGTGAGACATTAGGTGGAAATATTGAATTTAAAGATGTCTGTTTCTCTTATGGAGAAGGTGAAAACAATGCATTAAAAGGTATAAACCTTTCTATAAAAGAGGGTGAGAAAGTAGCAATAATTGGTAAAATAGGTTCAGGAAAATCAACACTTGCAAAAATACTTTTAAAACTTTATGAGCCAACTTCTGGGGCTGTTTTATTTGATAATATAGACCTTGCTCAAATAGATCCATCTAAATTAAGAAAAGAGATAAACTATGTAGCACAAGAATCTGTACTCTTTAATGATACACTTAGAGCAAATATTTTATATAAAAAAGCAAATTCTGATAACGAGGCACTTGTAAATGCAGCTCATATAGGTTTAGTGAGTGAGTTTATAAACAAACACCCTAAGGGATTTGATATGTCTATAGGAGAGCAAGGTCGTGGGCTCTCTGGTGGGCAGAGACAATCTGTAAGTATTGCACGCGCATTTATTGGTGAAGCTCCAATTATCCTCCTTGATGAGCCAAGTAGTTCTATGGATAACTCATCTGAAGTACTTCTTCTACAAAGACTCAAAGTAGCGAGTGAGGGGAAAACAACTATCTTAATGACTCATAAACAATCAATGTTATCTTTGGTGGATAGAGTAATTGTTATGGATGAAGGCCGTATAGTTTTAGATGGAAAAAAAGAAGATATTTTAAAGAAACTACAAGGGGGTAATAATGCATAGTCCTCAACATATAAAAGAAGATCTAGAGTATATGTCTTCACTCTCTCAAGCTGTTCTACAAAAAACTCCCTTTGTTTCAAAGATGATAATTTGGGCAGTATTTATTTCTATCTTTTGGTTGATATTATGGGCATACTTTGCTGAAGTTGATGAATTGGCACGTGGAGAGGGAAAGGTTATACCATCTAAGCATGTACAGCTTATTCAAAATTTAGAAGGTGGTATCGTCTCAGAGATTTTAGTAGAAGAGGGTGAGGTAGTCCAAAAGAATCAGATACTCTTAAAAATAAACGATACATCTTTTTCTTCTTCATATGAAGAGACACACTTACGTTTTCTTGAATTGCAAGCAAAAAATATGCGTCTTGATGTTGAATCTCAAGATGGAGTATGTAACATAGAGGGTATAAAAAATAAAGAACTTATGCCTTTTTTAGAACAAGAAGAAGTGCTTTGTGAATTAAATAAAAAGCAGTTAGAACAGAAAATAGGTATTTTACAAGAACATGTTAACCAACGAAAACTAGAGCTAGAAGAAGCAAAACTAGAGTATGAACAGCTAAAAAGTGAGTATACCCTTATAAATCAAGAGGTGAATATTACTCGACCTCTTGTGAAAAAGGGGATAGTGTCTCAAGTGGAATTTTTACAACTATCTCGTCAGGCTTCAAGTCTTAAGGGAAAAGTAAATGCAGTGGAGCTTACTTTTACCAAGTTGAGTTCTAAAATTTTAGAAGCAAAGAGGGAAATAGCAGAGGCAAAAACAGAGTATATTCGTGATGCAAAAAAAGAGTTAAATGATGTAAAGTCTGAAATGAGTCGTATTGTGGAATCTTCTGAAGCACTTGAAGATAGAGTCGATCGTACAGCAGTTCGTTCTCCTGTTAAAGGAATAGTTCAGCGTTTACTTGTAAATACTGTAAATGGGGTTGTTCAACCAGGTAAAGATATTGTAGAAATTATTCCACTTGATGACAATCTTTTGGTTGAAACAAAAATCAAACCCTCAGATATCGCATATCTATTTGCTGGGCAAAATGCGATGGTAAAATTTACTGCTTATGATTTTTCTATATATGGGGCATTAAAAGGGAAGGTTACTCATATTAGTGCAGACACTATAACGGATGATGATGGAAATAGCTTTTACCTTGTAAGGATTAAAACTAACAAAAGTTATCTTGAATTTGGTGGAGAAAAATATGATTTACTCATTGGGATGATAGCAAGTGTAGATATTATTACTGGTAAAAAAAGTGTTTTAGACTTTTTACTTAAACCAATACTTAAAGTTCAACAAGCTGCATTGAGAGAACGATGATAGCAATTATAAGCAATAATGAATCTTTTTTAGAACATATTAAACCCTTAGAAGAAGAATATACTGTTTTTTGTGATGAAGCAGAACTTATAGAGGAATATGAAGTACTTATTGTTGAAGACAAAAACATCGCTTTAGAGAAAATATTTACTAAATACAAAACACTTGTTTTAAGCGAACTTCCTGAGTTTCATGAGGCTATGAATTTATTAAACCAAGGTTCAAGAGGTTATGGAAATACTTATATGTCTTTAGTCCATTTAACGCAAGCAATCTCGACGATAAAAAATGATGTAATATGGCTTCAGCCTACAATAATGAGCTCTCTCATAGTACACGGTTCACAAGTAAGTAAAAATAAAGAACCTGAATGTATAGAGTGTCTTAGTATGAGAGAAAAAGAAGTTGCATTAGAAATACAAGAGGGTAAAACGAATAAAGAGATAGCAATTTCTTTAGGAATTACACAAAGGACTGTTAAGGCACATCTTTCTCATATATTTGAGAAACTTGAAGTGCATGACAGATTGAGTTTAGCTATATTTTTAAGAGCATAAGAAATAGTAGTTATGAAACTACTATTTCTTGTTCTATGTTGAGTGTAACAGTGTTGTTTACATCACTATAAACATCAAAAGTTTTTCCATCCGCATCGATTATAGTTGTATTATCTTTCGAGAGGGCAGCATCTAGTGTTATGTTGTCTTGAGCCTCTCCATATATAAAGAGTTCATTATCTGTATCTGTCATACCAATAATATCATTGACATCTAAGTTTTTAATAGTGTTATCTCCCGTACCCATATCAATAGCCCCTATATTCCCAATATTTGAAATACTATCAAAGTCTAGGGTCTGTGAGCCACTAAGGATAAGAGTATCAAAACCATCCCCTCCATCTACACCATTCGCATCATAAGCAAGATTTTCATCTTGGGTAGTTTGAAGGTGAATATAGATGGAATTCGTTTGACTCACCCCATCGTCATCTGTAGCACTTACATCTATTCGCTCTTCTAGACCAGCAACATTATCTTTGTAGTCTATAGTATAAGTGTATGAGCCATCATCAAAGTTTACTTTGAGAGTACCACCTAATGAAGTTGTAATTGATTGTGATGGATTGTTAACATCATAGTTAACAATTTGTGTAATATTTCCTGCTTGATCATAAAGAGATAGTTGAGTAATCTGTCCCCCGTCTGCACCTAAGTTAATAGCTACACCATCTGGGTCAAAACTTGTTAATTCCCCTGTAATAATTGTAGTATTAACTGTGCTAATAAGAGTACTATTGAGATCTGTAATAGAATTAATAATAAGTGTTTCGCCGTTATCATTACCGATCTTTTCAAGTTCTCCTAGGTTTACATCATTCCCAACACCAATAGCATATGTTTTATCTATCGGAGAGTTTGTGACATAATTGTTCCAAGCAATTTGTTCTGTTGAAGTTAATCCTCCGCCACTATTTGGTACACCATCAGATATAAAGTAGTACTGAGTAGTATTTGCATCAGGATAAGCATTGAGTGGATTTTGTTCTGCTTTGGCAATGGCTGTGTCATACATAGTCCCACCATCTGCAGTAAGAGAATGAATATATGCTTTTGCATCAGCAGCATTAAGCATATTTGATGCAGTTGATGTACCTGAAAAAGTAATAACTTGAATATTTACATCTCCAATTTCTGCATATTTGTCAATAAGATTTTGGAGAGCTTCTTTTGCAAGAGCGAGACGGTTTGTACTAGGATCATAATCATTAATCCATTCCCTGTTCCAGAAATAACCACTGTAGTGCCCATCTCCCGGTGCATCACCTTCTGCATCCCAGTTCATACTTCCTGAAACATCAAGAGTTAAGATGAGGTTAGTGCTATAGTTAGATGTGTCAGACGAGAGGTATTTATCTACAACACCATTTTCCATAACTACATCATCAGTAATTGAAATACTAAGAGTAGAGCTATTGCTGTTTCCTGCTGTATCTTCAAGAGTATATTCAAAATCATCAGATAAAGCATCTGATGCATTTTGGAGAACATAAGTATAATCTCCAGCTGTATAATTTACTCCGTCATGAACAGTATCTGCTGTTGCAATAAAAAGAGTACCACTACTAGTAGTAAGTGTTAATATATTACTATTTTCACTCAATACTGTCGCCTCTTGCCCATTAGCACTAAATGAACTTATAGTAGAGTTTCCTATATCTGAATCATTTGTAAGAATATTACCAGAAGTTGTTACACTTGATGATGATGTAGCCGTACCAGTTGAGAGACCTGACTCATGAACGGGAGATGCTGGTGTATCAGTGTTAAGTGTTCCTACACTTAAATCGACTGTAGTCGTTTGTGTATTTGAGTCTGTAAGGTTTCCAGCTTTGTCCGCTACAACTTGAGCAGTGATAGAAAGTGAAGAGTTATCCGTAAGAGTATTTATAATAATATATGTATCATATGTACCATCTGCTTTTGCAACAATGGCATTGCCATTAGAGTTTTGTGTAATAACTTCTCCAGTAGATGTAACAAAGCTTATCACCGTTCCTTCAACTGCAGTTGTTGTTCCACTTACTCTAAGTCCAGATGTAGCTTCATCGCTATTTATAAAACCATCGCCAACTGTACTTAGTGTGATAGTCGCATCATGTCCATTGTCTCCTGTTCCCGTTCCTTCATCTATTACATTACTATTTGATCTATCTAGGGTTACATTTTCAGTATCAGAGTAAATTGTTCCATTGGTTGCTGTAACTGTTGCTTTGAGATTATAAACACCATCCGTATAAGAGACGAAAGTATCTGCAGGAATGCTAATACTAAATGTTCCATTAGCGGTAACAACTGCTGTTACAGGGGTCCCGTTTATTGCAAGAGGTGAGTCATTAAGTTTGAAGCTTACTATCTCTCCAATTTCTGTACTTACTCCTGTAATCTCGAGATTACTTGTTGCTTCTTCAAAGTTAATGAAGTTATCACTAATCTCATTAAGGTTAATTACCCCTAAGTCAGTGCTATCTACTATCTGAATATTTTGAGTAGCTACTTCATAGTTTCCTGCAGTATCTTTTATGCTTGCTGTGACTGTGTATTGACCTTGTTCAAGAGTTATGTTTTCAAGGTTTAAACTCCAAGTATTTCCACTAGTAGTAAGCTCCGTTGAACTTATATTATAAACAGTACTATCTAGTTTTAGAGTAAGACTATTTTCATCTTCTGAATTAAATGTTCCT
Organism: Sulfurimonas sp.; assembly: GCF_018698455.1. GTDB lineage: Bacteria > Campylobacterota > Campylobacteria > Campylobacterales > Sulfurimonadaceae > Sulfurimonas. The sequence goes on from NZ_JABIOQ010000057.1 coordinate 44,895, forward strand.
GTGATTATAAGAGTACTATCTGCTGTAATGAAGTCATCACTACCTGTATCCTCACTAATAGCATCTATTGTAATATTTGCACCCGTATAGTCACTACCACTATCAAGTGTAGTATCTAGTGTCACTACTTTTGTATCTGAAACACTGTTACCTGATGTATCTGTAACAATAGTAGCTGTAACGGTATATTCTCCATCAGGAAATGCTGCAATTTGAGTTGTACTGACATTTACATTATATGTACCATTTGCAGCAACTGTTGCAGTTGTAAAGGAGTTGTCATTAAGTGTTATGAGAACTTCTGCTCCAATTACATTTGATGTACCATTAAGAGTTAAGATATTTCCTGCTTCATTTGCATTTAAGTAGTTGTCGTCACTGATGTTATTTAAAGTAATTGTTGCATCTACGGTACTTCCAGAGCCTGTACCATCATCCGTATCTGCTTTTGTATCAATTGTTATATTTTTTGTAATAGTCTCTGTATTTCCGGCAGTATCACTCAGCACTACACTTAGTGTATTATCTCCATCAGTAAGTGGATCAAGAGTAACTTCCCATGTTGTACCATTTACAGTTGGAAAATATGTTTTACCGGCAATTGTTACTTCTAATGTATTTCCACCAGAGTTGTCATAAGTACCTTGAACAAGTAAAGTATTGTCA
>NZ_JABIOQ010000058.1 GCF_018698455.1 Sulfurimonas sp.
AAAATCAAATCTAGCATTAAAAGTGACGAATACTAAAAAAGCATTCGGACACTTTACGCTAAAATACTGTTACAGAAAATATCTCTTCTTAAACTGTCCGAACTCAAACGACATGGGTGTCCGGATACTCCGTTATATGCAGCTGTAATGGAGCAAGTACATGAAACAGCAAACAAAGAAGCAAATGTTTGTTGGTGTATAAGCTATAATAAATTAAGAACAAAAAATGATGTTGAAATACATACTTTTTTATTTTCTTAATTAAGTCTTATCTTTGATTGAATTGTATGTTGATCTTCCAAGTTAAAGTTATTTATTGATTTAATTTATGCCTCATAAACTCTTATATTTGGAACAGATTTTAGTAACAGGAAGATTGTTTCAAATAGAGTTGAATTTTGGAACATTATGAAGTAGTCAAATTGACTACTTCTTTTTAGCTACATCTTTAATAGCTCGATAGATTGTATTTCGAGCAACATGGAAGAATTTTTACAGCCATGCCACAGACTTTCCTTTTTCGTGTTCCTTATATATGACATTTTTCTCTTTGCTATTTAGAATAGCTCTTCTTCCAAATTGAACTCCTTTTTTCTTTGCAGCTTCAATTCCTTCTCTAACTCTTTCATTGATGAGTAGTTGACTCCTTTATTATGAATAGATTCACTATAACATTTTGTAAATTAGTACTTATTTGCTATTTTAGTCCGAATATCGTATAATTATAAAAAAGGAGGATACTTATGAAAACTAAAGATATATTTGATGTATTTGGTATTGCTCCATCTACATTGTCTGACTGGAGTAAAGAAGATAACAAAAAACATACTCTTGCTCAGTTGCTTAAAAATATGAGCATGGACGATGTTAAAGGTATCTTATCAAAGGAACTAAACTCTCAATCAAAACCAGTAATGCTTTTATCAACAGTAAACTGTTCCATAGGGAATAAAAAAAAGCATTTTACACTTACTGGTTTAAAGAATCTGTTTTATAAAAAAGAACCTTTAGATGTGTATGATAAATATGCACTTAAAACTATAAAGAATGAAGCATTAGAAGAAGAGATAGTTGATTTTAGAAACTACTATAGAATATCTCCTAAGAGAGTTGAAACAGTATTGGCTTTATTATGAAAAATGTTGAATTTATAAAAGAGCATTACAGTGAACAGATACATGCTTTAAACAGTTTTATTGAAGATGCCTACAGCTTTTTACCAAATCAAGACCACTCAACAATCAGGTTTGGTGGTGGGACTGCATTAGCTATATACTATTTTCAACACAGGCTGAGTTTTGATATTGACTTATTTGTGACTGATGTACAAATATTAAACTACCTTAGTCCAAAGCACTGGATAGATGAAACAAATAAGTTTAATAATAGTAAGTACATTGATCTATCAAACCACATAAGGGTATTGGAGAAAAAGAATAATATAAAAGTCGATGTGTTGGTCTCTCAAAATGCTTCATCTGACTATTTACTTGACAATTCAAAAGTTCTTTTTACCAGTGATGTTTATGTTGAGAGTATAGAAGATATTATTGGAGAACTTGGATAAAACAACTTTTGAAGAAGAGATAGAAATTGTAGCACCTTTTGAGAATTATATAAATGACTCTAAAAATGCACCTGAGATTATAAAACAAGAATGTCAAAAAATATTAACTTAGATGTATTGCTATTGAGTTTACTTGTTCCAAAAAGAACAGTATGAGGAACGCTTCCGTTTAATCTATAACAACTTACAAAGCACTTCATTTAATTTGTTTTATCAATAAGTTTTGATAAATAATCATCCATACCAGCCTCTAAAACCTTTCTCTATCCCCTTTAAGTGAATTAGCAGAGATTGCTATAATTGAGGTATGTTCTAAGTTTTTTTCTATGGCAAGTATATTTTTTGTAGCTTCTATACCATTCATATTTGGCATATTTTCATCCATTAATATAACTATCCAAGTTAGCTATCTTGATATTTTCTTTTCGCTTGAGTTAGTTTATTATAAGGTTCTATAGAATATTGTTACTTCTTAATTTTAACTACATAAGAAGAAAAAACAATATTGTTGAGTTCTGCAATAAGCTTATGAAAATTAAAATTAGTTTTATCTAGTAGGTCATCACTTACACTTTCAAACTCATCTAAATCTATTGCCGTTTTACTGTATATTGCAATATAAAGCTCTTTAATTGGTCCTTTGTAAGGATTTACTATTGTAAATGTATCTTCATCTTTTCCATTAGGATAGTTAAAAAAATTATCTGATTTACGGTTCGATAGTAAAACACCAACTTTTCCATTATGCTCAACATAAAGAATAGAAATATAACCAGCATCTTTATTGTGTATCTTAAAATACATTTTATCGTTTTGCTTATACTCTCTTTTATTAGCTTTGATAGAAATTGTGTTACTTTTTGTATTTGAAAATAGCTTATAAAAATTATCTTGAGAAATGGGCAAGAAAATATCTTTATATGATATCTGCCATAGATTATCTTTTCTGATGATTTTATAGTTTAGATTTTTCTTTATCTCACTGTTTAAACTTTTAACAAGAGGAGTGTTCTTTAAATATTGATTTTGTTTTTCATTTTGCAACTTTTTTGGTAAAAGTTTTTTAAATTTTTTCTCTAATGGGGAGTTGTCATATTTTACAGCAACATACCATTTTCCATCTGTTTTAACAGACTTAAGAACCTTAACCCCACTTAACACTGCACTAGCTTCTGATTTGATTTTACTTGAAGAATTACTATTTATTTCTCCATTTACATCTGAATCTGAAATACTCAAAGTTGACTGGATTTTGACAGATATAAACTCTACTATACTAGTAGTAGCTTTTTGTTTTGCTTTTACTAGTTCTTTATCTATTCCATAACCGATAAGTTCATTTCTATTAGTTGGTTCTAAATTGTAGAACCAACTAGGATTAGCAAAGGACAGGATAGGTAGAAAGATAAATAAAACTATTTTCATATTAATAAAGCTTTTGTTCTTTGTTTCCATAAATCTGAGGAACTTGTTTATATCCAAGACCTTTCATCAGGGAAGCTCTTCTTACTCTGCTTTTAATCTGTGGATAAATTTTATGGAGATTAGTCTTACCATTTGCCAACTCTTTAATAAGAAAGTAAGTAAACATTCTTTGCTTTTTAGTTTCATAATCATTTGCAAAGTCTGTCGATTTCCCTGCCGTAAAAACTGTAAGTTTATTTCCAGTTATAACTGTTTTATTTGTTCTTAAAACTGGAGCTACACCTTTATAGAGTAAACTTCCTTTATCATCTTTTCCACTAAAACAACTATCCATAAATACAAATACTTTTTTAGCATTTGATTTTGAAAGTTTTGCATAGATTCTATCTAGTTGTAAGTTTGGTTCTAAATGAATTGCATCAGCACTCATATCATTTGGAAGCATATATGTATTTCCATCTTTACCTGGAACACCATGTCCTGCAAAGTAAACATAAATATTTCCATTTCTATCTGAGAGTTCTTTTATTAATTCTATTTTTGCTTTTATCTGTCCTGAAGTAGCTTCATTATTAAGTAAGGTAATGATGTTTTCTTTTGGTACACCTAATGTTTTATTAGCTAACTCTTCAAATGCTAATGCTGATAAGTCAGCGTACTCAACAGATGTATTTTCTTTATAAGAGTTTATACCTATAACTAAAGCAAAAGAGTTAAAATTTTCTTTGTAAGCTCTTGAAAATCTATATTCTTTCATTGAGTTATACTCTTTTTTAAGCTCTTCTTTTGAGTTAATAGTATTACCAACTCTTACTATCTTTTCTTTATAAATAACTTTTATATTTTGTTTTGCTGGAGTATATGCATTAAGCTTTGGCTTAAGAGTACAACCAGAAAATGTAACTAGAACAATAAAAATACCTAAAATAACACTCTTCATTTTATTAATCTTCTTTTAGTTTTTGTAATTCTTCGTAACTTACTGGTGAGAATGGTGTTTTTCCAATCCAGAAACATTTAATATTAAACATAAATTCATCATCACTTAAACCAAAATTGAATGGTGCAAGTACACCAAGTTGTTCTTCACCGCGATCATATACGAAAGTGCCATCTGGAAAAACTAAATAACCAAAATCTCTACCCTGTAATTCTTTGTGTTTTAAAAGAATAGCTCTTTCATCAACAAGACCACCTTCAATTTCACCAAAAGATGAAACCTTTATATTTGCTGGAAGTTTATATCCCTTTATTAAGTCACCCTTATTGACTATAAACTTATGGGCACCTCCAACAAATCCATTTTGACAATGAAAACTTTGATTTGCTTTCATCAAGACCTTATGATTGTTGATGCTATTAATATCCAAAGTATCAACATTATGTTTGAATGAACAGCCTGTAAAAAATAAGCCCGACAACATAAATAGTATAAATATAAGTTTTTTCATGTAACTATTCCTTTTTTAAAAATCAATTTAAGACTACAAATCTTATGAAAAATTATATATAAATATTCTTAATCTATTGTTACTTGATAACAAAATACACATATGATTAGGCCTTATTTTTTAAAGTGACTATTTCAGAGCTTTTTAGTTTATTTAGATTCTCTAGTATACAAAGCTACATTAAACTTAAAGCTCATAAACTCTTATATTTAGAACAATAAGCACTCATATTACTTTACCGTGTTCCACAAAGTGTTCAAAAAGTAAAAACTGCAAAGTTCCAGAATCCTTAAGGGGTTATGGAACAAAAAAAGCGAGCTTCTAGGGCGGATGCAGTAAGTTCTTCAATCAGTGGAGCAAGTACTTCATCTTTAGAATTTAATATTCTATCTGTTTGATACAATGTTCTGAACACTTCCTTAAAAGTTACTCTCAAACTCATTGAGCATTTCCATACTTTGAAGTACAAAACTACCGACACTATCTTTTTCGAATTTGTACTTCGATTCAAAGACATCTACTGCACCGACTTTACGGTTATTTATTTGTTAAAGTCAACCGCTAGACTCCAATGAGAACAATAAGTTTCATTATATTTTCTATTTTTGATACAATATATAAAATATACAAGGCTTTTAATGAACTAAAATTTTGAAGGGGATCCAACAAAAGCGAAAAGTAATTTATCTAAGCATAAAATTAGTTTTGAAGATGCAAGTTCAATTTTTAAAGACAAAAAATCAATTTCACTTTTTGATGAAAGTCATAGTGAAGATGAAGAACGGAAGATGAAATAAAATTTTATAATAAAGGATAAACAGATGCAAAAAGAATATGATTTTTCAAAAGGCACAAGAGGAAAATTTTATAAAGAAAATGCTAATTTTCACTTACCAATATATTTAGATTCAGAACTTGAAGACTTTATAAACAAAATTGCTAACGAGAAAAATATAACTGTGACTCAAGTTGTAAACAACTTACTCTTTAAAGATAAAGAACTCATCGAACTAGCAAGAGCTGAAATCTAACAAACTTTGATACTTTAGATGAAATGATTTCAGATAAAAGAATTGATTCCCTAGAACTGTAATTAGGTGTTACTAAAGGATTACCACTATGAATATACTTCTTATGGAAGATGATGCAGTTTTATCAGATATATTACTTGACTACCTTAGGGAGTCTTGGAGTGTTGATTATGCTTTTAATTCTGCTGAAGTGTTTAAGCATTTAGAATCTAAAAAATATGACCTTTTCGTTTTTGACATTAATGTTACTGGGAAAAATGGACTAGAATTATTAGAGGAACTTCGCCAGTTCCATGATAAAACCCCTACTATTTTCATCACAGCCTACACTGATACTCAGTATCTTAAACATGCTTTTGACTTAGGAGCACATGACTATATAAAAAAACCTTTTGAGCTCGAAGAACTTGGTATACGTATACAAAACATACAAAAAAAATTTAATATTAAGACAGACAAAAATATCGAGATAACTTCAGAAATAATCTTTTCTCCTACAAAAAAAGAAATTATAACAAATAACAAAAAAACATCTCTAGGTTCAAAAGACACTATGCTACTTTCATACTTTCTTAATAATCCTAGTAGACTTATCTCTTCGGATGAGCTTATTCAAAATATTTGGGATTTTGACTCTATTCCAAGTGATGCAACACTTCGTTCACACATACGAACACTAAGAGAACTTATAGGAAAAGAGAAGATCAAAACTATTAGGGGAGAAGGATACCTTTATGAATAAGATTACAAAAAGATCTTTCTACTCATTTTTATCACTCTATCTTATCTCTTCTTTTATTTTCTTAGCAACTGCTGTTTACTGGTTTTTCAGTTCTCAACTTGCTATGGAAATGAACAACAATTTTTACAAGATGAATCATATAGCAGACAGTGTAAGTTCAAAAATAATTCATGCGCATATGAGTGCAGAGCATTATGAACTTCAAAAATTTCCAAATGCAAGGGTCGCATTACTAAGTAAAGACAAAAAACTTCTTTTTGGAGGGGTTAACAAAAACATAGACTTTTCACGAGAATTTTACAATGCAAACAATACATTCACACTCATTTCCAAGAGAGCATCTGGACACCTTGATGTCGAGTATATAGTTGTACGGAGTAGTGAGTGTAATGAAAATATTGTAATCTTAAAAAACAAGATAGCCTATGTAGTTATTATCACTGCGTTTGTTATCATTGTTATCGCTGTCTTTTTGTCCTATATGTTTTTAAAACCATTGCGAGATAAAATGCAAGAGATAGAAGACTTTGTTAAAGACACAACTCATGAGCTTAACACTCCTATTACAGCTCTTATGATGAGCCTTTCAAGACTAAAAAGTAAAAAGACCTATGATGAAAAGATTTTTAATAACATCTCCATTAGTACAAAACAACTTTATGATATATATTCATCTTTAAGTTACATAAGTTTTGATAACTCAGCAGAACCCGCCGAAGATATAATGTTTAACGATGTTGTCAATAACTGTATCTCTTACCATGGAGAACTTTTAGCTAAAAAAAATATCTCTGTTATAAAATCTATAGATGAGTGCCAGATAAACATAGCATCTTCAAAAGCAAAAATGCTTATAAATAATCTTCTCAACAACAGTATAAAGTACTCAACTCCAAATACAACTATTAGAATTATAACGACCGCTAATTCTCTCTGTATACAAGATGAGGGTATAGGAATTTCTAAAAAGAAACAAGAGGAAATTTTCAAGAGGTTTGTTCGGGCTTCCTCTTATGCAGGTGGATTTGGAGTTGGTTTAAGCATCGTCGATAGTATAGTAAAAGAGTATAACTATAAACTTTCTCTTGTCTCAAATGAGGGGGAAGGTACTACTATTACAATTACTTTCTAAATAATTTAAATTATATGCCCTATAAACTGACTTGCATTATCAAGAATTTCTGAGCCTCGCCTAAAACCTAACCCACAGGCTCCATCACTGTAAAAAACTCCTGCTTGGTAATAAACGCCATCTCCATCTTTTGAAAACTGTGTATACCTTTGGTAAATTGACTTATAGTCTCCATAAACGCCATCTCTTGCGTTTAGAAGCTTACCGTTTTCATGGATCTCTATGTTTGCACCCTCGCGTCCAAACATAGTTTTCTTGACATACTTTCCCTTTATCTCACAAAAGTCTGTCTCTAGTAAGTAAGGTGAGGTAGGAAAAAGTTCATAGAGTATAGCTAGCATTCCTTTGGACTGATATAAAAGTGTGTACGCGGGGTTGAGCATTGAGACACCCTCTTCGGCTTGAAAATCTTCCATATCTTCCCAAGGATACAGTTTAAAAAAGAACTCATACTCTCTTTGTAAATCTACATCTTCAAGATAAGAAAACTCAGTTACAAGTCCTACATCTTTTGCCATCTTTTCTAAAAGCTTTACAGTCTGTTTTTCTTCATCATTTCCATTAACACAAGCAAATAAAAGACGACTAAATGCACCTTTTTTAGATTCCGATATCTTTTTGAACTTACGGCTAACATTTTCATATATGTTATTAAACTGTGTGTTATGTGTTAGGCAATTATCTTCTAAAAGCATTAGCTGTACTAGGGTAGACTCTACTAAAAGTGTTGGCGTGTCTGCATTGAACTCTATGAGTTTTATAGGAAGCCCATCTATCCCTCCACTCAAATCGAAACGACCATAAAGGTGATTTTCTCTCTCATATTTCCATGAGTTTTTTATCTGTTCAATCAGAGTATTTGGTATATCAAGAGCATCAAATAAATCATTTTTAATTACATATTCTGCTGCTTCTTCATACATCTCATAAAGGGAATTTGCAGCATCATAATAAGCTCTGGCCTCATCTTCTGTTATCTTTATTAAACTCTCTTTGACTAAGTATTCTGAATGTTCATCATTAAACCAAGAAAAACCAACTCTTTCCAGTGCATCAGTATCTATTGGTTTTATATCAACAAAAGTAGGCATTACTCGTACTTTACTTCCATCTGTGAACCATTCATCTCTGTTTTATCAAAACCCTGTGATTTTCCCCAAAAAGAGATAATCTTTTGAAGTAGTTTTGCAGCAAAGACTTGAGAGACATTTGAAGCCTCAGGGATAAGCTCTACTATGTCAGCACCTTTAATTGTTATGTTTGTGTTTGCAAATAAAGTCTCTAATATATCTAATGCCAAAAACCAGTCAATTCCACCAGGTTGAGGAGTCCCTACACTTGGAACACAGGCAGGGTCAAATGCATCCATGTCTATACTTAGGTAAACATCCCCCTCTAGGTTAGAAATGTGTGAGAGAAGTTCTTCTTGAACTTTTGATTTTTGTAGGGCTCTATCTGAGAAAAATGTTATGTTTTTATCTTCTGCTATTCGTATAGCCTCATTCTCAAAGATAGAACGCACACCAACAAGAACTATTTTATGTCCTTGGTCAAGCAAGTGATGAGTAGGTGTCGCATGACTAAACGCCGAACCTTGGTAAGACTCTCTCATATCTGCATGTGCATCTAAAAAAAGTATAGTCGATTTTTTATCTAAAACACTCGAAGTTATTTGAGGAGTAATAGAATGTTCACCACCTAAAGATATAAGAAATTGATTTTCTTTGATGTTGAGGGCTGTGATGGCGTTTGTTATTTGTTTGTACTCGGTCAGTGAACTCTCAACTCTTACTTTCATGTACTTTGTAGGTGACCACTTAGCATCTTCTTCGTAAAACTCTAAGTCATCTCCTATCTCTAAAATAGCTTGGGGTGCACCTGCTGTCCCGCCTTTTCCTGAGACTGTTTGCTCATGAGGTATAGGAAGAATGATGATATCGGCACTCTCAAGACTTGCATTAGGAAGAGATTGGTATTTCATATTTTTACTCACTTTGTATTTTCCTCAAACTCTTTTATCACTGCAAATAAAGCACTACTGAGTTTTGTAAGTTCTTCTTTACTTATAACATAAGGAGGCATAATGTAAACAAGGTTTAAAAATGGTCTTACCCAAACACCATGTTTTATAAACGCAGGGGTCATAAATGCCAAGTCAACTTCTTTGTTTAACTCTACAACACCGATAGCACCAAGGACTCTTGTTTCTTTGACTATATCTAGACTTTCACACTTTTTTAACTCTTGTTTTAGTTGCATTTGTATGTCTAAAACTTTTGTTTGCCATGGTGACTTTAAAAGAAGTTCAAGGCTTGCGTTTGCCACTGCACATGCAAGAGGATTTGCCATAAAAGTTGGTCCATGCATTAAAACATTTCCACCCGTTTCAACCCCTAACATCACTTTTTTACTTGTTAATGTAGCCGCTAGAGACATGTATCCTCCAGTCAAAGCCTTACCCACACAAAGGATGTCAGGCTCTATGTCTGCATACTCATAAGCAAAAAGTTTTCCTGTCCGACCAAACCCGGTAGCTATTTCATCTAAGATAAGTAACACACCATATTCATCACAAAGTTCTCTTACTCTCTTTAAAAAATGTGGAGAGTAAATTCTCATACCACCAGCACCTTGAACTATTGGTTCAACTATAACAGCGGCTATCTGTTTGTGATTGTTATGAAGTTTTGTTTTAAAATCTTCTATGTACTTTTCATTCCATTCCTCATCAAAACCACACTCTGGTTCTTGAGCAAATATATTTTTATGAAGTATACCTTCAAACGCAGAGTGCATTCCTGTTACTGGATCACATACAGACATAGCTCCAAAAGTATCGCCATGATAACCCTTGCTAAACGCAAGGATTTTAGTTTTTTCTTTGTTACCTTCAGAGTTATGGTACTGAAATGCCATCTTCAAAGCCACTTCAACTGAAACTGAACCAGAGTCGCTAAAAAAGATATGTTCTAATGAAGGACTTGTAATCTCTATAAGTGTTTGTGCTAGTTTAATTGCAGGTTCATGTGTTAAACCACCAAACATAATATGGCTCATTTTACTAAGCTGTTCATGTGCTGCAATATTTAACTCACTAACATTATAACCATGAATAACTGACCACCATGAGCTCATTCCATCGATTATTTTTCTACCATCTTCAAGCTCTAAGTAAACACCATTTGCAGACTTTACAAGTTCCATATCAGTAGATGGACTTGAAGGTGCATAAGGATGTAATATATGTTTTTTATCAAAATCTATCAAGTTATTCTCCATTCATTAAATATACTTAATATCTCCGTATTTAACTGCCAAATATTATCATTTAGTTGCATTGTTTCCCTCTTTATTGATTAGAGTGATTATACATTTTATTTACTTTAGTCATGATGTTATGTTTAAGGTGAGTTTAGAAAAAGGGATTATTGAAACATAATCCCTTTTGAAGTATTTAGTCTATGCTAAGAGAATTTATAACGAACCAAGAACCTCTGTTTCCACCTCGCATCGAAATGTAGATTGCACTTACCTCTCCTTTAATTGGCAGACTTGTAATACCAGGACTTGCTTTCCTTTGTGTACCAAGTCTGTGCCACTGGTTTTGTGCATAAACCCACACTTCCATCTCTCTTGCATAATAATAAGAATGCCAATCTATATAAATATTATTTACAGATTTTGGTGTATCAAATGCCACTTGAATAAAATCACTTTGATAATACCCATTAGTTAGTGTCTGACTAACCCAACTTGTACCTTCATTACCATCAATTGTATTTTGAGGTACATATGAGTTATTGTAATAACTACCTGATGTAATACTTGCACCACTAAGAGTTGTTTCCTTAGTTGGAGTCTCTTCAGCTTCTTCATAAGTAGTAAACTCCCAAGTGGAAGCTAAAGATAAAGTGTTGTCATTAAGATCTTTAACTGTATTGCTTAAGTTAACAGTATATTTTGTTCCATCACGAAGAGGAGAATCTGGAGTAATAGTTACTTGTTCACCTACTATTGAAATACTAATATTTACATTAGCCCCGCTTTGAGACTTAATAGTTAGAGCTGATTCTAGGGATTCTAAGGTAACTTCTTCACTAAATATAATCTCTATATTGCTATCAACAGAAATATCAACAGCATTTGACTCAGGAGTATAACTTAATACTTCTGGTGGAACTATATCAGAGTTATCTTGTTTTACTTTAGTTGTAAAGCTTGAACTAAACGCAGTCTCTATAGTGTTCTCAGCCATATCTGTTACACCGCTAATGTTAATGGTATAAACACTTCCATAAGCTAATGCACTATTTGGTATGATACTTATTGTCTCGCCATTAACATTAAGTGTACTTACAATATTAGTCCCCAATGCATCTTTTAATACAACTGTACTACTATTGACACTTGAGTTTTTAATAGGCTCACTAAATTTGACCTTAATAGTTGGTTCTACTGAGAGGTTAGTCGCATTTGAAACAGGAGTAATTGAAACTATTGTTGGAGCTATTGTATCAGGTTCTGTACATTCCCATGTTCCAGGAATTAAAACAGCATCTAGAGATAACATTACTGATTTATATTCTGGTGAGCACTCTCCATAAACACCTGTTGCAGCTGTTTTAACAGAATTACGAACAGCCGAAAAACCTGTTCTGCTACCGATTGTATTGATTTGTGCTTCATACCAAATACGACTTGCTTTTTCTAAACCAATACCAGGAACACTTATATCACTTTTACCTTTAGGGTGTGTACCTCCACCTGCTAGTAGCGCATAAGAAAGATTATAAATACCACTATTTGTATGTACAAAACAGTTATCATTTTGTTGTGAACATGAGTTTGCTGTTCCTCTATCATTATAGTTATCATATGAGCGTCCATCTTTTGTTGGGTTATCCATATATCGCTCCCAACTCTCAGCATCAAGAGCTTCACCCAATATCCATGTATTTTGTGTGATTTTAATCTCACTAGGATTGTCTATGTCTGAGCCACCTGATTCTGCCCATGACTGAATTGTCACTCCAAACATATCTGAAAGTGCTTCATTAAGTGCACCTGTCTCGTCTTCATACTTTAGTTTTGACTCATTATCTGTAATAGCATGTGTTAACTCATGACCCACAATATCGGGAGCTGAAGCAAACTGATTAATATTGTTATCCCCTGCACCAAAGACTAGCGTGCCATTCTGACCGGTATAAAATGCATTTAGACCGCTACATCGTCGTGACTGCTGATCATAAAACTGTGCGTTAACAGTCATCTTAATAGCACCTCCATTAAGATCATAAGAGTCTCGGTTAAACATCAGCTTATAGAAGTTATATGAGTCAGCTAAAAAATCATAAGCCTTATCAACAACTTTATTTCCTGTTGGTGTTGGACTATTTCGTCTAAGTTCACCTGGAAACTGATCGCACTCAACACCTTCATAAACACTCACATCAAGCGAGGAGTGTATCTGAGTATATTCTTGTAGTAACACCCCACTATTAGCATCTATATAAAACTCATCAAAGGCCTGTCCTCCATCAACATGTATATATCTAACTTTCGAGCGGTATGTTAAAGATTGATTCTGATTTTTATCTGTAAAGACAACAAGTTCTGGTCCTTCATAAATTTTAGTTGTATCTTTGTTTCCATCTGTTCTAAGGTTTAGGAAGTCAGTCAGTGTCTGGTCTGCATCCATAGAAGCAGTGGTATCAATATCTACAAGTGTGTCATACTTACCAGAAATACTTTGAAGATTTAAATCTTTATCAATCTGAAGCACAAGTTCAGCTCCATCAATAGGTACGCCATTTAATGTCTGGTTAAAATGGTAGTAAGAGCTACCTGCACCACCATAAGTTGAGTCAGTATATGTAAAGTTTATTTTATCTTGACGATGAGAAGGAACTAATGAGCTCATCAACAACTCTTTTGCATCATCTGTCGTGGCAACCTTTATAGTTTTACTGCTGTAACTTTGATAAACATCAAAAGTAGGACTCTTTTTCAGTTTGAGACTAGGAGTTGAACTATTTAAGTTTGAAGTCTTTTGTGCTGTAATATTTTTTTCTTCTTTTACAAAGCTAGAGAGAGGCTGGGATTCTTTAGATATTTCAACTTTATCTATTTTTTGCTCTTGTATATTATAAAGGCCTAACACTATAACTACTGCTATACTTCCACTTATTATTAGTCTTTTATTCTTCATATTTGTCCCTTAATATTAAAACCATATTTATTATAATATATTATATTAACTTAGTGAGTTCTTTATTTATTTTTATAGAATTTAAAAAGATTTTATCGTTAAAATTCACTAACGTAGCTTTTTTGATGGATTTCAACTATAATAAATTATTATTTTTATTGATGAGGAAAATATTATGAATATTAGATATTTATTAGTGTTATTTATCGTATTAATTGTTTCTACTTTTAGTGCCTGTGGATCACCATCAAGTGATGAGGCAAACCCTTTATCTGAAACAAATACATCTGTGATTATAGATCCAAATGACAATAACAATACAGTAGAGACAAATAGTACCCTTTCTCAAGAAGAGTCTCTAAGACTGCTTGCATCTAAAACGCTACTTTTTAATTTTTTTAGTGCTCCACATTATCGTACGGATACTATTAGTATGGATAGTGATATTACAGTACAGACAATTATCAATAATATAAAAGAGGTTGAAATAAATGGATTAACTTCTACTGGTCGAGCTTTTAAATGCATAAGTAATCCTGGTGCTTATCCTTATTACTGCTTTTGGACTTACGAAACACGAGGTACATATAATAACTATCTTTTCAATATAGATGCGAATGAAATAAAAGGTTTCTACTCTTTAAGTGCGACTGATGAAGACGGACTAAGTTCAGTCCGTGATAATCCAGATAGCAACCTAACTGTGGACAGTAATATATCTAATTAATTTATCTGCTACTCCATATATCTCTGCTCTTATTAAAATAATATTTGAGTATGGCTCCATCGTCAACTTCTCTGCCATTTTGTCATTTAGATTAAACACTGTGTTTTGACTCTCACAAATTTTCTTTGCTTCATCATACTCTTCTCTACTTACTTTATATAAATCATTTACAATTTTTATCTGATTCGGATGAATAATAGTCTTAGAGAAAAGTCCTTCTTTGAGGTCGCGTTTAACATCTCTGATAAATCCATCCTCATCTTTAAAACATGGATAAACACCACCACTAACTACAAAACCTGCACTTTTAAAAACTGCGATAAAGTTTCCAATAACTGATGCAGTAGCAGCATAATCAAATAGACTCTCTTCACAACTGCGTTTCATGCTCAACTGTCTTAACATATCTTCTAATCCAAAACGCACTAACACTATGTTTTGTTTTGATGTTAGTAAAATATCTTTGAGTTCATGTAGTTCATTTTGATTAAAAAGTTCCTTTCCCTCTATGCTTGGCATAAGCCCAAAATCATAAGGCTTTAAAATGTCAAGATACTCTTTAGCATTTGTAAGTGAAAACTTCGGAAGGATAAAGCCATCTATTTTTTCTATTCCACTCATTGATAAAAGTTTTTTCAATATATTTGTATTTTTAGGTCTAATAAAAACTAAAAGTTTCTTTTTCTTATACACTTTTAAAAGCTTCTCTATAGCCTTTAAGCCTATGCTTAATTCAACTTCATTAAGTCCATCTTCGGTATCAACCAAGACACTTTTTAGATTAACATATTTCTCATGGCAAATAATATTTTCAAGGTTTTTATGTGTACTTGGAACAAAAAGAGTTCCCCCTAAAGCTATGTAGTTCTTTTCATTCATAATGTTTTATCCACCCTGAACCAACCTGCAATTGAGTGGCGTTTTTTCTTTGCAGGAAGAACTTCATGAGGGAACTTATCACTTAAAAACACTACCAAAGTGTTTTCATTTGGAACAACTGTGTCAATGAGAGTACCATTATCATCATAAATAAGTAACTCTCCGCCATTCTCTTTATCCCAACCTTCATTAAGATAAAAAACAAGGGGTTAAGAGTGTTTTTAATAATGATGTAGCCATCACTTACTAAAGAGTCAGTTATGTTTTCGTAGAGTTTTGTACTCATTATGAATATTTTGGATTAGATAAACCTCACAAAGGAGGTTTATTAAAATTAGATAGGTAAAACGCGAATTTTACTTGAAAGTTTTTCTTGAAGAGTAGACTCTATTGCATAAAGTGTACCAGTAGCAGATGATGAACAACCATCACAGTTACCTAAGTAACGAATATAGATATCTATGTTTTCATCAGCTTTTTTGATGTCAATGATTTCAACATTACCACCGTCCATGATAAGAAATTGACGAACACTGTCATCAATAACTGCATCAACAGCTTTAATTTGCTGAACAAGAGTCATATCTTCAAAAACACCACCACCAGCTGCTATAGCATCAGCAGAAGCTTTCATTTTTTCTTCGTCCATTTCTTTTCTAGTGTCTGCTAAGATATCTACTAAGTAGTAATCCATAGCTTCGTGTCCACCAGGCTTGATACATGACTTACAAAAACCACCAGCTTTAGTGTAATCTGTGATTTCACCAACTGTCTTAAGGTCATTTAACTTAATAACCTCTTGAAGTGTACCAAGTGAAACACGAGCACATTCACAAACGATGATTTCTGTTTCAAAACTCTCTGCATCAACACCCATGTAAAGACCAGCAGCTTTTTTGATAACATCATAAGCCATAACTGAACAGTGCATTTTTTGAGGTGGAACAGCAGGTGTTTCAGGATCATCACGAAGAGCAAGCTCAACATCAATATTTGTAATTTTAACAGCTTCTTGAACTGTTTTACCAATACAAAGTTCAGTCATAACATCAGAAGATGCGATAGCCGTACCACAACCAAAAGATTTAAACTTAGAGTTAACAATCTCATCATTTTTAGGATTAATCTCCCAGTAAAGACGAACTGCATCTCCACAAGATTCTGCACCAAAATCAGCAACAATAAGTTTATTACCACGATCTTCAGCTTCAGCATCAAAAATTTCTCCTTGATGTTGAGGGTTGTTCATTAATGTTGTTACTTTGTTAGAATACGCGTCCCATAAAGACTCGTTTAATATATCTGCTTTTGCCATAATATTTTCCTTTTTGATTATTTATCCCAGTATCGGAACTCGTCCCGACACCTACACTAACGCTTGGTTCTCTTCAGCAGAGAGCTTGCGCAACTAGTTGCTTTTATTAGCGCTTTTTAGTGATGGTGAAGTTCACACTCTTGAACCTCTCCCCCTGCTGTTGGCTTCTGTTTTGCAAATGAACTTGAAATCGCTCTTAAACGACCTACTGCATCTTTAAAATGTGATATTGTGTAATCAATCTCAGTCTCTGTTGTGAAACGAGAAAGTGAAAGACGGATACCAGTGTGAGCAAGTTCATTATCTGCACCAATTGCTAACATAACACTGTTTGCTTCTAGGTCTGCAGATGCACAAGCTGAACCAGTTGATGCTCCAATTTGGCCATTGTTTAGGTCCCAAAGCATACCTTCACCTTCAACACCCTTAATAGATATTAAGATAGTGTTTGGAGTACGGTTGTTTCTGTCACCAATTACGAATGTGTCACTAAGTTCTAAAATAGCATCTTCCAAACGGTCACGCTTAGCTCTAATTGAAGCCATTGTTGCTTGAATATTTTTTGTAGCAAGTTCCATTGCTAGACCCATTCCAACAATATATGCTACATTTAAAGTACCTGAACGACGACCACCCATTTGATCACCACCATGCATTAAAGGAGAAAGGTCTTGTGAATCTTTAATATAAAGAGCACCTATTCCTTTTGGTCCATGAAATTTATGTGCCGAAAAAGATGCGAAGTCAAGATGTACATCTTGCAAATCAACAGGTATTTTCCCTATTGCTTGAACTGCATCCGAATGAAAAAGAACACCTTTTTCTTTACAAATTTCACCAATTTCTTTAATTGGGTTAATCATACCAGTTTCATTTGAAGCCCACATGATCGAAACTAAAGCAGTTTTGTCAGTAATAAAACTTTTTACAGTATGTACCTCAACAACACCTTGCTCATTTACTGGAAGGTATGTAACTTTAACGCCTTGGTCTTCTAAAAACTTACATGTAGCAAGAATTGCTGGATGTTCAACTTCTGTTGTTACTATATGGTTTTTATCACCATTTAAAATTTTATCAGCCCACACAGATTGTAAAACCCAGTTATTTGACTCTGTTGCACCTGATGTAAAAACGATATCATCATTGTCGCTTGCATTAAGAGCAGTGTAAACTTGATCTATTGCAGTCGAAAGTGCTGGATGAGATGCTGTCCCGAATTTGTGAAGTGAGTTAGGGTTACCATAAACATCACTAAAAAATGGTTGCATAGCTTCTACGACTAGTGGGTCACACATAGTAGTTGCATTATTATCTAAATATACTTTCATTTTATACCTCTTTATTTAAGAATGATTACCATTCTTTTTTAAACAAGACAATTTTTGTCCTCTTTTACTTTTGACATAGTAATAGCTTTGAGATTATGATTCGCTTAAGCAAAGCTAATAGTACTTTTGGCTTAAGAATTAAAACAGAGAGGAATGATGCTATAATTCTATGAACAACAAGGAAATATAATATGTGTAATTTTAACAAACAAAGTGAAGAGACAAAAGCTTTTATCCATCTTTTTATGATCAAAGCGTCTGAAAACATAGGTGGTACTAACTTTCTTTTAGCACTAATGGAATCAATGAAATTAAAAAAACCAAACGCTCTAATGTTTAAGGGTTGTCAAGTTTCATCTGAGAATACAATAATAAAATGGAACAAAATAGTCTTTAAAGATAAGGTAGATATATTAGATTCTATTCTTGCAGCACACAGAAGCTCTGAAAATCCAGACTTTAACATTCTAAATGAGCAAAGCACTAAGAAAAAGAAGAACATTACTAATATGATAAGAACTTTAACACCTGTAGAATTTACAGTTACACCACAGAATCCAAATGATGGTGAAGGTTTTAACTTTAAAGTATTTGACAAAGTAGAAGATGATAATGTTACTCTTAACCCTATCTTTGTATCAATGTTTTTCTGTTCAACTGAATTTATGAAAAAGGTTATAAAATACAATATTTAATTCTCTTATGCTATAATCGAAAAATTAAAACATATATAAGAGGTACTTCCTTATGGCACAAACAATAACTGAAAAAATATTCTCACAACATATAGGTCGTGAAGTTTTAGCGGGTGAAATCATCCGTTGTGACATCGACATGGTTATCGGAAACGATATTACAACTCCTATTTCTATCTCTGCATTTAACCTAAGTGGTGCGACTAAACTAGCAAATCCAGATGGATTTTCAATAGTTCTAGATCACTTTATTCCAGCAAAAGACATTGCTTCTGCAAACCAAGCAAAAATATCTCGCTTATTCGCAAAAGAACATAAGCTTAAAAACTTTTTTGATGAAAAGGACATGGGAATAGAGCATGCTCTTTTACCAGAAAAAGGTCTTATCGTTCCTGGTGATGTTATCATTGGTGCAGATTCACATACTTGTACTCATGGTGCTCTTGGAGCATTCTCTACTGGTATGGGTTCAACTGACTTAGCGTTTGCAATGATAACGGGAGGAAACTGGTTTAAAGTTCCTGAGTCTATCAAAGTAAATCTTAGTGGTAAACCAGCACAGCATACAACTGGTAAAGACATTATCTTAGAAATCATCCGTTTAATCGGTGTTGATGGTGCACTTTATAAAACTTTAGAGTTTACAGGTAGCACAATAGAACACTTAACAATGGATGATAGATTTTCTATGTGCAACATGGCTATAGAAGCTGGTGCGAAGAGTGGAATTGTAGCTTATGACGATGTGACAAAAGAATTTTTATCTGATAAAAACTTAGCTCGTGAGCCTCGTATTCACTACTCTGATGATGATGCTGTTTACTGTTTAACATTAGACATAAATGTAGCTGAGTTAGAACCAGTTATTGCTTATCCTTTCTTGCCATCAAATGGTCATTCAATCACTCAAGCGGTTAGTGACAAGATAAAAATTGACCAAGCATTCATCGGATCTTGTACAAACGGACGTTTAAGTGACCTTAAGACTGCTGCTGCTATACTTGATGGTAAAAAAGTTCATGAGGATGTACGTTTAATAGTAACTCCTGGAACTCAAAAGATCCTTAAAGAGGCTTATAAACTTGGCTATATGGATATCATCATCGATGCTGGTGGTGTTGTTTCAAACCCTACATGTGGTGCTTGTTTAGGTGGGTATATGGGAATCTTAGGAGATAGCGAAGTTGCTGTTTCAACAACTAACAGAAACTTTGTAGGTCGTATGGGAAGTCGTTCTTCTGAAGTTTACTTAGCAAACTCTGCTGTAGCGGCTATCAGTGCTATAACTGGTTATATTTCAGACCCTAGATAGTCATGATTGACATTCCATGTGTAATCTTTGCAGGTGGAAAAAGTAGCCGAATGGGAGAGGACAAAGCTCTTCTCTCTTTTGGGAATTTTAAAACTCTTACAGAATTCCAACTATCGCGTTTAAGCAAAATATTTTCCAATGTATACATCTCATGTAAAGACCAGAATAAGTTTGATTTCCAAGCCAATTTTTTAGAAGATGATAAGAATATAAGTACTTTTGCACCTACGGCAGGTTTTATCTCCGCATTTAAACATCTCAAAGAAGAAAAGTTTTTTGCCATAAGTGTGGACTCTCCATTCATAAACTTTGATGTCATCCAAAAACTATTCAATGCTGACAATTCTAATAATGATGCCACAATAGCAAAGACACAGCAAGGGATTCAACCACTATGCGGTATTTACCATCGTTCACTAGATGTAAAGTTTCAAGAGATGCATCAAAATGAAAATCATAAACTTGGATTCTTACTCAAAAATTCAAGAACTGAATATGTAGAATATCTAGATAATCAAACTTTCTTAAACCTCAACAACCTAGAAGATTATAAAGAAGCACTCAGTCTCTTATAATTTTCATATACAGTGAAAGTAAGAGACTCTAAAAAATCAAACTACCATCTCTTCAGAAAACTGCTAAACTAGATTACCTTACTTTTGCTATAATAGTAAAAAACAAAAAGATTTTACTATGAACCTCACACATTTAGATGAAAACCAAAGACCAAAAATGGTCGATGTTAGCGACAAAAGTCAAACAACACGTATTGCAGTTGCAAGTGGTATTATAGAAATGAGCCAAGATGCTTATGATGCTATAGTCACTGAAAAAACAAAAAAAGGCCCTGTTTTACAAACTGCAGTTATTGCAGCAATCATGGGTGTTAAAAAAACAAGTGATCTTATTCCTATGTGTCATCCCCTCAACCTTAGTGGTATCAACTGTGATGTTGATGAACTTGAGCAACTCCCTGGTTTTAAACTCACAGTGACTGCTAAACTTACAGGACAAACAGGTGTAGAGATGGAAGCACTTACTGGTACGAGTATAGGTCTTTTAACTATCTATGACATGGTTAAAGCAATCGATAAAGGTATGGTTATCCGGAATGTACAACTAGAAGAAAAGTCAGGAGGAAAAAATGGAAATTTTAAACGATAGTGAGAAAGAAGTTGTTTTAGAATACCCTTGTACCTGGTGCTATAAGGTAATCGCTAGCGAGAGAAAAGCTCTTGAGCAAGCCATTAGAGATGTATTAGATGAACGTGAACATAAGCTCACTCATTCAAATAAATCAAAAACAGGTAAATATACAAGCATGAATTTAGATTTATTAGTGCATAATGAAGATGATAGAACTTTTATTTTCGAAGCACTTAAAAAGCATAGTGCCATAAAAATGGTACTCTAAAAGGTATACCCCATGAATAGTGACACTCTCAAAGAACTTTATAACAAAAAACTTGAAACCTTAAATCAAAGGATTTCTTCTCTTGTAGCCAACTCGGCACTTGACTTGCATCAAGCATCTCTAGAAGAAGTAAAAGAGTTAGCAACAACTATAGTTGATATAGAAACAGCTGAACTAAATAAAGATGTTGCAAAACTTCTTGAACAAAAAGAAGCGATAGATCGAGAACTTGAAAAGAAATCTGAAGCACTTCAAGATGCTAAATACAATGTGTTTAACACTCTTGAAAGTGAACTTACTTCAAATCCAGCGTTTGTCCTAAAACTTCATCAAGTGAAACTTCAGTCAATCGACCTTTATGACATACTAAGTGAAATGGTTGAATCTGCAATTATTTCAGCACTAGAAAAAGATAGTGATGGGGATATATCTGAAACAATCATAGAAGTTATAAAAGAGATAACATTTGAATCTATTAAAGAAGGCTCCCTAAATACTATTCGTGTAAGAAAAATTTTATCAACTATATTAATAACAGCAATTGATATTTCAGAGGCAACTCCAAATAGAGCAGATGATATACTTCGTGCTACTTTAAAGGGAATGAGAAGTGGTTTAGTTCGTTCCATAGACAGGTTTAAAAAGAGACTTACATTTATGCCAATGGAAGCCAAACATATACTTATAGAAGATTATGACACTATCATGGAGGATTTAAGCCAAACTGATACTCTTTTCTCTCAGGTTATAGCAATTCAAGCAGCTCACAATACAGCACAAATAAATACAATCCTTCTACAAATTAACAAAGATATGTCATATGACTTAGAAGAGCTTGTGCATATCTCTAAAGAGACGGCGGAAGTGATGAGAAAGAGATTTGCATCTTTTGCAAAAAATGCTGTTAAAAAAGCAGATATGGCAATGAAATCTCCAAGAGCTAAAGAAGCTAAACGCATGGGTATACAAGCTCTAGGTGTTGCTAAGGTGGCCTTAGGCACAGCTATTAAATCTGCTAAAGATGCCATAGATACAAAGGATAAATAATGATGTTACACCCTGCAATAGCACATTTCGCCATAGTTTTACCAGTTGTAGCTTCAGTTTTTGGAATTATGTACCTTGCTACAAGAAAAGAACTTTTAGGGAAAATCTCCTCAGTTTCAATTTTCCTTGCCGCATTAGCGATGGTTGGTGCATGGTATACCGGAAATCAAACTGGGCCTGAGATATATGACTATTTAAGCGAAGCGGGACAACAAGAACTAGTGGAACATAAAAACTTAGGTCTTTACCTTGCGATTGTCTTGTCATTGCTCTCTGTATTAAAACTACTAGGATGGAAACTCAATAAGTTTAGATTAGAAGCAGTAGCCATTGTACTTTTACTTATAGTAACTGCTACAGCACTTGTCCAAGGTAAAGATGGTGGTGAGCTAGTTTATAAGCATGGAACACCTTTTAAGTCATTCTCTATACTTGAGACACTTAATGATGCAGCACTAGATGAGCAAGAAGAAGATCATGCGGACAGTAAACTTGAAGTTTATCAAGATGCACTTGAAGATATAAAACTACACTCGAATGAAGTAGACAAACTTTATGAATAAAGAAATGCAAGAGGCTATCCTAGAAGAGATAGTCAACTACAAAAAAGATCCATCTCAATACAGACTTTATTTTACTAGTATGAAAGAAATGTCACTTTGGCTTCAAGAAGTACAAAAATAATGAATATATTTTGTACTCCACTTTACGAAAGACAACTCAAAGAAATTCTCCAAGATTATATAGCTGAAGATTCTCAAGCGACAAAAAGTTTTAAACTCTACCTTGACACTATTATTATAAATATTCCAACAAAAGCTAATAAATATAAAAAATCTATCTACTTTAATGATGAAAATATTAAAGATGTTGAACATGAAAATCTCACTATTTCTTTTTATCTAGATAATGAAAATTATCTTATACTAAGTATCATAAAAAAATAGAAAAAATCCTTTGTCTCATTGTTTCATTTTGTAACTCTTTAAAACTCAATCATCGCTACAGCTTATAATCAATATTCATTCAATAACTATCTATAATTAATTTAAGAAAAAGATGGCATAATATGGGGGTAATAACTTTACCATAACTTAAAATATGGCTTAAGGTAATAATTTAAATATAACTAATTAACAGACTACAAAGGAGACAATGTGAATAATAAAAAATCTCAAGAAGAAACTACTATCGACAGAAGAGACTTTTTCAAAAAAGCGGCTGCTTTTTCAGCTACAGCTTTAGCTGGAACATCACTTTTAGCAAATGAAGTAACTGGTGAAGGCGATCCTGCCATTATGCATCATACAAAATGGGGGCAAGTTTGGGGAGATCCTATAACTACAAACCTTTATGGTGTTCCTTCACCTTACGAGCATAATGTTACAAGAAGAAGTACATCATTACTTTCTTCTGGTAACTTTAGAGCATCTATTGCTGTTACTCCAATACACGAGTCCCAAGGAATCATCACTCCAAATGGTCTTTTCTTTTCTCGTTCACATGGTGGTACTGCACATGTAGATCCTAACGAATTCCGTTTAATGATACATGGTTTAGTTGACAAGCCTATTGTTCTTACATTAGAGCAACTAAAGCGTTACCCAAGTGTAACTCGTACTCACTTTATCGAATGTCCAGCAAATGGTGGACAAGAATGGAGAGGGCCACAGTTCAACTCTGTTCAATTTGCTAAAGGTTTTATGGCATCAGCTGAGTGGACTGGTGTTTACATCAAGACTATCTTAGAAGATTTAGGTCTTAAGCCAGAAGCACAATGGATGTTAGCTGAGGGTTCTGATAACTCTAAAATGGGAAGAACTATTCCTGTAGATAAAGTTCTTGACGATGCAATGATTGTTTGGGGACAAAATGGTGAAGCTCTTCGTCCAGAGCAAGGTTACCCAGCAAGACTACTTGTTCCAGGTTGGGAAGGTAACTTATGTGTTAAATGGTTACGTAGATTAGAATTTGCTGTTGAGCCATGGTACTGTAAAGAAGAGACTTCTAAATATACAGACCTTAAGCCAACTGGTAAAGCTATTCAACATTTCTATGCAAATGAAGTAAACTCTACTGTAACTTCTCCATCTCCAGAGATTGATTGGTCACACCTAGAAGATGGTGCTACAGTTGAAATTGAAGGTCTTGCATGGTCTGGTATGGGTACTATTACTGGTGTTGATATCTCTTTTGATGGTGGTAAGAACTATGTAGAAGCAAAACTTAAAGGTTTGGTACTGCAGAAGTCATGGACTCGTTGGAGTATCATACATACTTACAAAAAAGGTGAAACACTTTTACTTACATCTCGTGCAATGGATGATGCTGGTTATATTCAACCAACAATCGATGAAGAGACTAAGATAATGGGTGTAGAAGCTGTATATCACAGAAATGCAGTTGAGACTTGGGAAGTAACAGAAACAGGAAAGGTAAATCATGTTCAAATTAGATCGTAAATTAATCATTTCTACTTCAGTAGCTGCTATTGCACTACTTGGGGTAGGTTGTGTTGGTGGTGAATCTGCTCCAACATTTAGCGATGGTGTAAATGGAAACATAAGTATAGATGGTGGTGTTTCTTACCCTACTATAAATGGAAAATCAGGTAACTACTTTGTAAATGAATCACATATTGGCAGAGCTATTAATAATGGTCGTGTTCCAACAGATGCTGAAGAAGCTAAGTGGAATACGGACGTTATGGCTGGATATGTTTATAATGAAGATCCAAAAGCATTAGGACTACCTGAAGGTGAAGGTTCTGTTGAAGAAGGTGAAGCACTCTATGAAGCACAATGTGTTATGTGTCACGGAGACTTTGGTTCAGGTGGTGGTGGATACCCAGCACTTTCTAAAGGTAATGCAGAAGATTTACAAAAAACTTTAACAAACAATAGATACCAAGATCCACAAGCTGATGGTCCTACTCGTGTATTTGGTTCATACTGGCCACAAGCTAGTACTATGTTCTGGTACATTAGAGATGGAATGCCTCACCCTAAATCTGATACGTTAAGTGTTAATCAGACTTATGCTCTTACTGCTTATATGTTAAACATTAATGAGATGAGTATTGATGGCCAAGAAGTTGATGATGAGTATGTGCTAGATCGTGCAAAATTCTTAAAAATCAAAATGCCTAATCAAGATGGTTTTGAACCAAATGTAAGAGGTTCTGACTCTTTGCCTGGTGTTCGTGCATACTATGCAAACCCTGCAAACTTTGGTGCTCATAAAGTAAAACCTGCTGAGCGTTGTATGACAAATTGTCAAGAGACTAATGCAACAGTAGTTCGTATTGCCGGTGAAGGTATTTCTCAATTTATTCCACCTATGTCAATTGTAAGAGATTTGCCAGAGAAAAAAGCAGAAACTATTAATGTTAAAGAAGTTTATTCTAATGCATGTGCAATGTGTCATGATAGTTTCTTATCTCCAGGTTCTGCAGAATGGGCTGGATATACTGCTAAAGGTATTGATAAAGTTTACGCTAATGGTATTAACGGAACTGAGACTGGTATGCCTGCAAAAGGTGGAGCAAATCTATCTGATGCTAATTTCAAACTAATGGTTGATTATTTAATCAGCGGTAAATAAACTAAAGGAACGATAATTATGGAAAGAAGAAAATTTTTAAGTATGACTTTAGGTGCACTAGCATTAGCTGCTGTTCCTGCGAGTGTTAGAGCGGAAGACTTCAGAAAAACTAAACCAACAGTATGGACTGCTCACACAGTTGAAGATGGAATCAAAAACCTTTATGGATCAACTACACTAATCGAAAGTGGTGTTAAGCTTAAGGCTGCTGGTGAGTCATTTGATAGTGGTAAGAAAGCTGTTGCAAGTAGTGGTGGAGCTATTCCTGTAGATTTCTCAACTGAGATACCAGCTAAATCAATTGCTGTATTCCAAGATGCTAACCCAGAGTCAGCAGTATGTGTTTACACAGTAAGTAAGTATAGTGTTAATGATTACTCAATTAAAATTAAAATGGGTAAGCCAGGAACTATTACAGTTGTTGTTGAAGGTCTTGATGGTAAGCTTTATGCTGCTAAACAAACTTTAGATGTTGCACTTGGTGGTTGTGAAGGTTAATTCCTCTACTACAATAAGAAACTAATAATAAGGATTATTTATGGGTATTAAAGTAAAAGCAAAGTTAAAAAATGGTGTTGTAAAAGTTAAATGTATGGCTAAGCACGAAATGTCAACTTACAACCAAATGAAGAAAAAAACAGGAAACAGTGATGATGCTAACTTCATTACATATCTTACTGCTACTGTAAATGGTGAGAAAGTATTTGAGCTTTCAACATCTCAGTTTCTTTCTAAAAACCCTATTTTCAAATTCCAATTTCAAGGAATTGGTGCTAAAGGTGATAAGGTTCTTATGACTTGGACTGACCGTAAAGGTAATAGTGACAAGGGTAAGGGGAAAATTAAGTAATCTCTTAATTTTCCTAGGAAGTACTCTTAGTACTTCTTCTCCTCTGTATCTCAAGGTTCAAAAATGTTCAAAAAAACCACACTATTAATATCCCTTCTCTTTCTAACATTCCTAGATGCACAAGAGATCAATATAGATGAAGCTGTAAAGCTATCAAAGAAGACAAATAAGCCAATACTGCTCTATTTTCATAAGATTGGTTGTAGCTACTGTAATAGTATGCAAGCATTTACACTTGAGGATGATTTTGTAATTGAGTTTATCCAAAACAATTACAAAATCTTTCATATAAATGTCTCTCGCAATGATCAAATAACATATAAAGGCAAAACAAGTGGTGGATTATGTCTTGCCAAAGATGTTGGATATAACTTTTATCCCTCTGTGCTTTTTTTAGATGACAAAGCAGATATAGAGTATGCAAGTTTAGGGTATAAATCTGAAAATGAGTTTTTAGTTATACTCGAGTATGTAAAAAAAGGTTTTTACAAGACGATGAGTTTAGATTTCTATAAAGAAAAAATTAACTATCAGAGTAATCTGGAAGATGAGATAAATGATAACAGAAACTACAACAGGTAAAGTTCTTGCTTTATTCATCACACTCAATGATGGAAATAAAACACGTAAATCTATTAAAAGTATTCACGTAGATGAACTTGGAATTAAAAATGATAAATTTTATTCAAAAGATTCCATGCGCTCAATATTACTAAGTTCTTCAGATAGTTATAGACTAACCAAAGAACAAGGAATATCTATTGAGGAAGGTTTACTAGGAGAAAATATACTCCTTAGTATTAATCCATACCATCTCAAACATGGGGATACTTTAAAAATAGGTTCTACATACCTTGAAATAACACAAAACTGTACACTTTGCAATGGCCTTAGTAAAGTAAATCCTAGGCTTCCAAAAATTCTTAAGAGTGATAGAGGTATATTTGCCAAGTATATTAAGGGTAGTTCCGAAATAAAAGTGGACGATAAAGTAGAAATTCTAGATTATTAATACATTTTATACAAAAATGATGTTAAACTCATGGACAATATATTAAAAAAAGAAGGAAAACGAATGAAAAGAATACATACCCTCGCAATAGCATTATTCGCTATAATGACTATTACTGGTAGTGCACTACAAGGTTCTGAGGTAAAAAAGTCTAAAAAAGTACAAGATGTACAAGTTTATTCTGCAACTGATAGTAAAATAACTAGCAAAACAATAGAAGCAGCATTTGATGCGGCAGGTCTTGTCATGATTGGAAATAACGACATGAATAAACCATTTGCAGCTAGATTTACAAAACTGCACTATAAAAAATACTATTTAGCAATGTTTATGCATACTGACCTAACTTTTAAACTAGTGAAAAAATACCCTAAATTTGGTGCACTTTCACCTTTAACAATGTCAATTTGGGGTGATGGAACAACATGGAATATTGCAACACTTACTATAAATGCTATGGCTAGATCAACAGATATCCCAGTTAACGATCCAGACTTAATTGCTTATACAGACCTCGTTACTGCAACTTTAAAGAAGGCACTTCCTAACGGTTCTTTCATAGACTTAAATCACACCGTTAAATTTCCAAATAAAACACTCGCAACTGATTTTACAATGAAAGTTGAATTAGGAGATGATCAAACTGCTGAAGAGTTTGTTGAAGATTTTGAAGCTGAATTTGAAGCGGAAATGGAGCCTTTAGGTTTCTTACTTCCTAATTATACAAATATGCAAGAAGAAGTTTTTGATGACAAGGGCTATACTGATTTGTACGACTACTATCATACATATTCGATCTGTAAATTTGATGTCATTTATCCTGTATCTGAAAAATATCCTGAAGCTGGAGCTTGGGCTCCGTGTTCATTCTACATCTATAAGAGAAAAGGTGAGAACACAATGTATATGGGTTTCTTGTCTGTTGAGAATTGGATTACAACTCTTGATATGAAAGATGAAGAAGAAGGTGTTATAAAACTTCGTGAAGCTCAAGCTTTCATTGAAAACATCATCAATGAAGCAAGTGAATAACTAAAAACTTTCCTTGAGCCTTTGTGCTCAGGAAACTTTATTCATTCAAAAAGATATGGACTATAAATAGCTTATATCTTTTTGAATTCTTATCTAAGGCTACATATGAAACTACTCAACACCGCACTCTCTGCTTTAGCCATAAGCACTGTCCTCATTTCCGCTCTTAATGCAGATAAATTTATACCAACAAATAACAAACATTTAGCTGTTGAATACACGATAGATGGAGATATAGATGAGAAGTTTTTTGAATTTACAAAAAAACCCTTAGAAGATGCTGGATTTTTTTTAAGTAATCCTCATCATAATGTAAACATAGTTTATGAACAACAAGTTGGGGAAACATCTCTTAACCAACTTTCCTTCTCTTCTTTAGTAAATGATGAAGTGGCACGTCCTCTTTTAAACGTGGACCCTAGAATAGGTGGGTTTACTCCATTTAACCTTGTTATTTATAGAAAAAAATCTGATAATAAAAGTGTTATAACACATATAACACCAGAAGCTGCACTTGACGTACTACAAATTACAGATGCAAATGTAAGAAAAACATATATAGAAATGTACAAACCTCTTGATGCTATGATAGAAAAACATTTCTCAGGAGCACTAAAAAGCTATACAAAAATAGAAAGTTTTGCAGAAAAGACTATGATGAATTTCGAAATACCTTTTGATGAACCAGAAGATGTTGAAGACTTTTTTGATGAGTTCCAAGAAACTTTCGAAAGTGCATTTGAAACTAAGGGCTATATTATCGCTGGTTTTTATAACATGAAAGATAGCTTAAACTCTGATGAAGACGTAATGCCTGGATATGATGCTTACGTAGTCTGGTCATTATGTCACGTACCGTTTTCATACACAATATTTGATGGAGAAAAACCTCTCCCACGTGCCGCAGTATTCGCTCCGTGTTCAATGTATGCTTACATTAAGGCAGGTGAAAATAAAATCGTTATAGGAATGCCAACACTAGGTGCATGGACATCAGCACTTGGAATAACAGATAAAGACAAACAAGCTAAAATAGATCAACTTGATGTTGAAATTCCTGCCATTATTCACTCATTAGGTGGGATAGACACAGATAATGCAAATCCACTTCTAAGAAAGTAAAAACTACTCTTTAGACTTTAAATCAGTATATAGAGGTATGCAAGCCTCTATTTCACTTTTCTTTGGAACTCTTCTAATCGATAAATATGTATAATTTCCATTACTATCAATACGTCTTAATGCCGTTGCATGGACCCAATAATAGCCTCTATCTTTTCTACGATTCTTTACTATACCTGTCCAGAAACCTTTACTCTGTATATCATCCCAAAGACCTTTAAATGCGATACGAGGCATATCAGGATGTCTTACAATATTGTGAGGTTCTCCAATTAATTCATCTAATTCATATCCAGCAAGTTCACAAAACATTTGGTTTGCATAAATAATAATACCTTTATCATCAGTTTCACTCAGAATATAACTATCTTCTGGAAAAAACCACTCATCACGTCCCTCACCTTGATAAATATCAGACATCTATTCTCCTATTTATAGTATTTAGTAAGTCCTGTCATATTTGAACCCATATTTAAAAGGAGCATATCAGCTATAACAAGTGCAGCCATAGACTCGCATACAACACTTCCTCTTATCGCGACGCAAGGATCATGACGACCCTTAAGCGAGAAGTCGACTTCTTCATTTGATGTTGTGACAGTATGTTGTTCTATAAAGATAGAAGGTGTTGGTTTAAAATAAATATTGACAACTATTTCATCTCCGTTACTAATACCGCCTAAAATTCCACCTGCATGATTAGATTCAAATCCGCCTGAACGAATTTCATCATTATTTTGTGAACCTAGAGTACGTGAGCTTAAAACACCATCACCAATTTCTACTGCTTTTACTGCGTTTAAGCCCATCATAGCACTAGCTAAGACACCATCAAGTTTATAGTACATCGGTTGACCTAGTCCAGCTGGTGCGCCTTTAATAAGTACACGAGCTACACCACCAACAGAATCATGATTATTTTTAGCTTCTAGAATCGCATCTTTTTGTGCCTGCTCTTTTGTTTTGTCTAAAGCATATATAAGACTATCTTTAGCCTCCGAGTAATCAAATGATTCACCTTTGATACCAGCGATTTCACTAATCCCACTCATCACAGAGATATTTAAATCCGCTATCATAAGCTTTGCTATAGCACCAGCTGCTACTCGAGCAGCAGTTTCACGTGCTGAACTTCTTCCACCACCTCTGTAGTCTCTTAAACCATACTTGTGAAAGTATGTAAAATCAGCATGTCCGGGACGGAAGACATCTTTTATATTTGTATAATCTTTTGACTTTTGATTTGTATTATAAATAATCATAGCGATAGGAGTTCCCGTGCTGAGTCCTTCAAATACACCACTAAGGATTTCTACCTTATCTGCCTCTTTTCGTGCAGTTTCAAATTCACTCTTTCCTGGTTTACGACGGTCAAGCTCACTCTGAATATACTCTTCATCAATTTTAAGACCTGCTGGGACACCATCTAAAAGACACCCTATTGCTGTTCCATGAGATTCACCAAATGTACTAAATCGTAACTTCTCTCCAAAACTATTCACTACTTTTCCTTTTTTAACAGCTCTAAAGCAATTTCTGCTGCAGCTTGCTGTGCTATCTTCTTGCTTTTTCCTGTACCAATTGAATACTCTTTTGAATCTATAAAAACACCAATTTCAAACTCTTTAATATGGTCTGGACCACTACTTTTTAAAACTTTATACTCTGGAGTAACTCCAAGTCTAGCCTGCGTAAGTTCCTGTAGAGAAGTTTTATAATCTCGCAAGAGTGAATCAAGAGAAATTTCATCATAGTTATCTTCGATAAGACCTATTGAAATCTCTGTAACTCTGGCTAAGCCTGCTTCAAGATAGACGGCCCCCATCACTGCTTCAAATGCATTAGAAAGAAGTGATGATTTTTCTCTACCACCATTATTATCCTCTGCGCTTGAAAGATAAATGTGCTCTCCTAGAGAAAGTACACGTGCTAGTTTATCAAAACCTGCTTCATTTACAAGTGAAGCTCTTATTTTTGACAACTTTCCTTCATCGGACTTTCTAAACTTAGTAAAGAGGTACTCCCCAACCACTAAATCTAAAACAGCATCTCCCAAAAACTCTAATCGCTCATTATCGTAGGGCTGTTTATAACTTTTATGTGTCAGCGCTTCGATAAGGAGCTTTTGATCTTTAAACTTGTACCCAAGTCTCTCTTCTAATATTTTTGTATTTTTACTCATATCTCCCTCTTTGTATTACATATTTTGTTTTGTCTCTAGTAGCTTTACTGAAAAGAGTTGTTGTCTTCACTAAAATCTTTACTACTATTTTTTATTAAACTCCACTCTAAACGCGATGTATCTAGTCCATGACATGAACTACACCTAGTGAACACAAAAGGATAGAGTTGCTTACAATTTGTACATATATACTCAAAACTAAGAGTAGCATTTGCTTTTCCAGCTAGACCAATAAGTACATCAAACTCAAATATATCGCTACTACTGGCAAGACTAATATCTCCACGTGCACTGTACATTTCTCTTAAAAATCCATTCTGTGAAATTATATCTAAATCCAGCTCTTTAGCTTCGAGCCCCCAAAGTAAATCTGCAAGCTGCTCACTCCTAGAAGCATCAAAATTATTCCAAGCAAAAGATGGATTTATTCTAAAGAGATACTCATATGTTAGATAAAAAAGTTGTTGCTGTTCTTCATACATTTTTAGAAGAGCATGTGCTTTTACATCTTGGGAAATATCGAGTCTATTAAGTAATCCCATCGCATTAATGTATGCACTTTCAAGTCTTATGTCTATACCTAATTCACCTAGTGGTTCTAAAACATCTTTCGCCGACTTAAAATCTTTCATATATTCATAAACAAGAAGTAGATACTTCAGTGCTTCTGGTGTTCGAGGTTTCTTTTTGAGTATCTCTAAAAATATCTTTTTTGAACGCTCTAAAAAACCTGCTTTAAAATAAGTTTTTCCAAGCAAGAACATAGTCTCAGTTGTATTTTCTCTACTTGGTAATTTTAGCATTTCATTATAAATCTCTATACTTTTTTCATAATTTCCATTCTCAATGTATGACTGAGCGAGAAGTAACCAAGATTTCTCAGATAGTTCTCCACCAGAAATAAGAACTCTAAGGTCCTCTTTAGAAGGGTGAGCATTAAAATCTCTTAAAAATTTATCTAAATACTTTGAATCTTCATTGTGCTTATATCTATTCCACCAATAAGAGATAAAAGCAATCACAAAAACAATAGAAAAAAACATAATAATGGAAAAGAGTGGATCTCTAAAGTCTATAAATAAACTGTTCATTAGTCGTAAACCACGATGCCATAATCATCTTTTAATTTATAAAAAGTAGATTCTGAAGTAAACTCTAAATCTTTCATCTTCCCCAATTGTACGAGAGAATCTTTTGTCACTTTTATACCATTTTCACGAAAAAACTTTTTTATGTTTACAAACTTTACATCTTGGACAAACTTATACTCAAACTCTTTATGAAGTTTCATCTTCTCATACGAAAATATATGTTCATTGACATGTAGTTGGTCTGATGCGAATTTTATAGGGAGGTGACCAGAGAGGTCTGTTAATACATCTTCTATGTGCAAATACTTTGGAGGAAGTGTCTCCTTTTTCACAAAAACATATTTATTATTTAGCTTAAGATTAGGTGTATTTTTCCAGTACTTATACGCTGGATTTGAAACACCTAATTTAGCAGAAACTTCTCGCCAAAGCCAAAAGGAGTTAAGTGTACTAGGTAAATTAGCCATGTTCCTTACACTCCTTTAAAACTATTTATATAAATTATATAGTTTTATCCTAAAGAGTGCCCTTAAAAAGATTTTTTTACACTTTACTTAGAGCGTACTAATAAGTAATGCACTAAACATTAACTGCAGTGCAAATAAAATAGATGAGACTTTAAATGCTGTCCCGGCAGTTTTCATTATTGTTCCAAAATGTATCATTAATCCTATTGCACTCATTGCAATGAGGGTGATATATTGACTCACAGAAGATATAAGAGTTTCAAGCTCTTTTGGTAGCAGTCCAAGTGAAGCGATAATAGAAAAAAAGACAAACCAAAGTATAAAAGATGGTACTCCTATTTTTGCCTTTTGGCTCACTTCTTCGTCATTGTTTTGACTTTCTTTTTTTGCTATATATATTAAAATGAGTACAAGAGGAACAAGTAATAGAACTCTTCCCATTTTCACAACGGTTGAATAATGCCCCGCTTCATCAGAAATACTAAATCCAGCGGCTACTGCTTGTCCAACTGCCTGAAGTGTATTTCCTGTGAAAACCCCAGCTTGAATATCGGTAAAACCTAAAAGGTGTGCTAAGAATGGTGCTAAAAATATACCGATTGTTCCCATAAGATTTACAAGTGCTATACTAATCCCAATATCATTGCTTTTGACCTTAGTAATACTAGATGTCGCCGCGATTGCAGAACTTCCACATACACCATTTCCTATTCCTATCATAAGGGAAAGTTTAGGATTTAGTTTAAAAAGTTTTCCAAGTAGAACACCCATAAAAATTGTAAATACCATTCCTAAAACGATAATTAAGATAGTTTTAACACCTAAGTTTGCAAGCATAGTGAAATTAAGATTTATTCCCATAAGAGCAATTGCAAACATTAGTAGATCTTTTTCTGCAAACTTCACACCACTTTTAAACCTAGACTCTTCTGCATGAAAAGTACTGTAAAATATATTTCCTACAATCATTCCAATAATAATAGCTACAGTTGCTGTACTAAATGAGATGAACTGAGTGATAGTAAGAGATACAATGGCTACTGCAATACTAGCAAGTAGGCCTCTTGTATATGTTTTATATTTAGATATATTAAGCATCTAAATCCTTCATAATTGTATAAGTTTCAAGCTATAACTAAAATTATAGCCAAAATAACTTTTTACTTATTGAGCTTCTTCTAGTATAGATCTTTTTGGAAAGATAAATGTCGAATGTCTAATAACAGATACTTTTTCACTTTTTGTACCATCTTCATTTAATGCATAAGCATGAATAGTTACAGGAATAATTGTATCTTTTCTTATATCATCAATAAGGACATCCTCTGTTCTAAGCGTTACAATTTTTTTCTTTTTACTTCCAGGAATAACACTGAATGCTTTTGTTGGTTTTGCTATAACTATTTTTCCATTAACATTCTCTGGAGTTACAACCTCAAAGAAAAACTTCATTTTCTTATTTTCTGTATTTTGAAGTAAAAATATGTAAGAGTTATCTACTTGCACTACCTCATCAAAAAGACGTGCTGTAGAGTACATTCTTGGTTCTTTATTAATGTTAAGAAGCATATGCTCTTTTGTACTTCCCATAAACCCTAAAATAATAGTAATTCCAATAAGAAGTCCTATATAAGCTAAGATTTTTGGACGGAAGTACTGTGTCTTCCCTTTTTGATCTACTATTTCATAGTCACTAGACCAGGTCACAAGTGATGGTTTTCCAAGTTTTCCCATTACTGTAGTACAAGCATCTACACACTCTAAACAGTTTATACACTCAAGCTGGAAACCCTTACGGATATCTATATGTGTAGGACAAACACTCACACAAGACTGACATGTTGTACATTCTGCATTTGGTGCTACAGCTTGGAGTTCTTTTTGTTTTGTAAACTGTTTGTTATGGTCAGCATCATAGATGTCACCACCTCTGTTCATATCATAAAGTGCCATCACGGTATGATCATCATAAAGTACAGACTGTATACGAGAGTAAGGACAAACATAAACACAAAAATTTTCTTGTAAAAATACTATGTCGTAAACTAAAAATAGTGCTACTGCTATCCATGTTCCAAAGAGTGCCCAGTGGTTATTAAAATCACTTAGATAACCTATAAACTCCATTGGTGGTACAAAAAACCATAAAAAGTCTGCTGCTGCTATATGAGCAAGTACAAATGCTATAACCCAAGAAGCAACTCTCTTAATCTTGTTCTTCGTGAGAGTCATGTCTGGTTCGACCTGCTTGTTCTTTATTCTTTTACGAAGTCCAAGAATCTTTGTTTCTATAAGGTCACGAAAAGCTGTACGAAAAACAGTCTGTGGACAAACCCATCCACAAAATACACGTCCACCTAAAACAGTCATTCCAAAAATAGCTAAGAACATAAGCATAAGTAAAAAAGGAAGGAGATATAACTCTTGCATATCAAACTGGATAAATGCAAGATGAAGCTTTAGTTTATCAAAACTTAAAAGAAAAAAGTGATTTCCGTCGATTACAATCCACGGGAGTGCTAATGTAAACACAGTGGCAAATACAAATACTACATAGCGTTTGTATCTCCAAGGTGTTGGGATTTTAAATGGTTCAGTTGTATCTTTCATGTATAATCCTTATTAATTGTCATTCGATTATACAGACTATACCATTAATTTACTTTAAATTATAATAATTATATACAAATATTATATATCTACCAACCAATCCCTATTTGTGCCATATATCTTCTATCTGGAATATCTACACTTCCGGTACCTATTTGTTCTTCATATGTAGAAATATTTAATTTTATCACTGCTATTTCCATATCAAGACCTGCCGTATATGCACTCTGATAAAGACCCAAATTTACTTGTGCAGAAAACCAAGTACTGTCGATAAGACCAATTCCCATACCTAATCGTAAACGTTTCATAAAATCATTATCACTATAATCACTATAGCTTACCGTATCTCCATTTCCACTATAGTCGTAAATTCGAATTGTATTTGCATTAAGCATGTCCACATAATCAACTGCAACAACAAATTTTTCCAAAAATGCAACTTCTGGAGAAATCGATGCACCAAGGTTAACCGTTGTCGGTTGTTTTCCAAAATTATCATCCATACCAATTGCACCTATATTTAAGACACTTAATCCAAAAGCAGGATGTAATGAGCTCTTGGCAAATGGATGATACACCACCCCCAAGTCTACACCAAAACCAGAAGAAGTTT
>NZ_JABIOQ010000059.1 GCF_018698455.1 Sulfurimonas sp.
ATGTCTGTCTATTTTATAGGGGACATTCCAGTTTATATTTTACCTTAGTAGCCAGAGCTTTACTCTCTAGTTACTAAGGTAAATCTTATGTTGTGATAGGGTATATGACATAAATTAGTTATTATACCTTCGATAAATTTTCTTAAAACGAAAATGATAGTTTGACTGAGCATCAAGAAATTAAATTTTATGCACTATACTCGGATGTTCTTTTTTTGAGCTACACCTCTCATATAGTAAGCAATGCTTTAAAAAGCTATAATTAAAACAAGAAGAGTACTTTAGCATATTGATACACCCCTAAGACCAATTCTATTGTGTCTGTTTCACAGTCAGATAGCTAAACTAAAAATTTGAGTGGTAACTAAGTCGGATATTTCCAGACTGAATTTTATGAGGTGAAATTAGGTTTAGCGGCTATTCAGGTGAAGTTAAACTTCACCCTAACGAACTCTTGCCGTGAACGAAGTGAGGAAATACTCTTAGGGTGCTAAAACTAGGAGGTTCTTATGTTTAATTATATCGGAATTGATGTTTCAAAAGCGACCCTACAAGTTTATACCCCCCCCATCAAAGATGAGAATATTAGTATAGAAAATAGTAAAAAAGCTTTAATATCTTTGTACTCTAAATTGAAAAAATCTTAAAAAAAAACATCGCTAATTTAGTCATTATTTTTGAACCTACAGGTTCTTATTCGGCATTATTAAAACGATTCTGTGCTGATAAAAACATATATGCTTTTATTATAAACCCAAGACAAAGTGCCAACTTTGCTAATCAAAGATTTAGAAAGATTGATAAATTACACCACAAGTGTAACATCCTTATCTTCAATCCACTTAACAAGTACTTGTTGCAGTAACTTTAAATCAATCGGCTTTGTTATAAAATCATCCATCCCATATTCAAAACATTTTTCTCTATCACCTCTCATTGCATTTGCCGTCATTGCGATGATTGGTATAGTTGTATAAATATCTCCAGCATCTCCACTTCTAATATTTCTTGTTGCTTCATAACCATCCATAACAGGCATTTGACAATCCATCAAAATAAACTCGTATGTTCCTGCTGGTGTTGCTTGTAAAATCTCTATAGCTTCTTTACCATTGTTGGCTATGTCAATCTCTATGCCAAACTCTTCTAATATAGCCTCGGCAACCATTTGATTTGTTTTGTTGTCTTCAACTAAAAGTAATTTAACCTCATTCTTATAATTTAAAGCTTGGGATTCAGCTTTATTTTGGACCATTTGAGAGTCTTCGTTGTACCCAACCTCTATTTGTATTCTAAATTTACTACCTACTCCTAGCTCACTTTGAACTTTTATATTTCCACCCATAAGTTCACATAATTTTTTCGCAATTGTAAGTCCTAAACCAGTACCACCAAATTCTCTTGTAGTAGATTTATCTGATTGAGAAAAAGAATTAAATAAACTATCAATCTTCTCTTGAGGAATACCAATGCCACTATCTTCAACTTCCACTATTAAGATGGCACTTGTTTCATTCTGCTTTTTTAAGCTTACATTAACTTTAACCTGACCTTTATGAGTAAATTTAAGAGAATTACTTACTAAATTATTCATTATTTGTCTTAATCTTGTGGGATCTGAAATAATTATATTTGCTGCTAGTTCGGACATATCAAGTATAAGTTCTAAACCTTTTTCTTCTGCTTTAAAATTCATAAGTTCTATGAATTCTCTAAGTTCATTATAAATATCAAATTCTATATTTTCAATATCTAATTTACCTGCTTCAATTTTACTAAAATCTAAAATATCATTAATAAGACTTAAAAGTGAAGTGGCACTATTATTTGCAATATTTACATGTTCTTTTTGAGCCGTATCTAATTTACTCTTAGATAACATTCTAAGCATTCCGATAACACCATTCATAGGTGTTCTAATTTCATGAGACATACTTGCTAGAAATTCTGATTTTGCAGCATTAGCTGAATCGGCATGTTCCTTGGCTTTGGATAATGTTGCCGTTTGCTTAGAAACTTTGTGCTCAAGAGTGTCATTTAAATCATTAAGTTCCTTAACACCTTTTAAGACCTCTCTTGTCATTATCTGAAGAGACTCTTGTAAAACATCATATTCCTCTATGAAAGAAGAAGTAAATTTAATATCTTTACTTTCTAAGATACTTTTAGATATTGTTCTGCTCTTGCTTGCAGTTTCACGAATTGAATGTGACATCCATCGACTAACAAAATATGAAAATAGAATTCCAAAGAATATCATTATGCTTAAAGAAATAAAATATTTTAATTTATTTGATTCAAGTTGTAGGACTAAATCTTTTGCAATAAACTCAATTGTTAGGATGTATTTCTTATCCTCCATTTTTGATCTGAAAGATGCATAGTATACTCCTGTTTTCCAGCGCTTCATTGTCGGTAGGTCATTATTTGGTAACCATATATCCAAACCATCTATGTCTGTATTGAAAATTTCTCCCGTCTTTACATCACTTTGAATTTCACCTTGTGAATAAATCACTTCGCCATCAACTTCTTGAAGTTTAAAGGTAAAGTCTTTTAAGTGGAAATAATTCAAGTTCGTATGATCTTTTAGGTTAGATTTACTTTTCAAATATTCAAAGTATTCTGTGGAATTTTGATGAAGCAATGTATATAATGATTGTTCTTTTTCAAATTTATCGCTATAACCACCATGTATTATTGGAATACCTGCTGCAAGAGTAATAGTTATTAAAAATATGGAAAAGTGCAGATAACCCAAACTTACTTTTTTCAATGAAGCTATAAAAGTATAGGGACTTAGTTGTAATAGTAGTATGATTATTCCAGCTATTAAAGTATTGAAAATTCCATTAATAAACTGTTTTAAGGCTATAAAGATAGCTGTGTCAAAATTCATACCTAGATGTTGCATATAAAAATATAATACTAACGGCAACCCTATAAAAACCCAGTATATAAAATCAGTTAATACCAAGTTATTTGAAAACTTTTTATAAAATAAACCTACAAAAATAGCCTCACATATAAACCCAATCATTGCATATGGATGACCCCAAAGAAGGAGAGTATATAAGCCACCTGCTAGTGCAGCGATTATACCAGGTATAAAACCAAGATAGGCAATACTTAGCATTACAGCAATAGAACCAAAGATAAAATCTATTCCAAAAAAGAAAGGGAGATTTAAATAGTTACCAAGATAAGCAAAAATTGCAAAAAGAAAAGTCAAGGTTATCATACGAATAGATATAAGGTTGCTTAACAATTTAGTCCTTTTTCTAGAGTTAAATATATAATATGAAATGATACTATATTTTATAAAATTCAGACTGAGGTGTCTTTTTGATCTTTAATGGGACCACTGCATAACAACAAGCATCATATCACCCTCTAATTTTACAAATATTTAAATAAATCCACTTTCAAATATTCTAAATTGATAAGATATCCCATCAGCATTAGATATATTGAAGCTCTTTAGTCATCTTTGTATCATCTATCTCTTTATATTTATAAGCTGTATACTCCCTGGCATTTAACAGCTTTTGGATTTTTCTTTTTGAAGGTGTAGTTGATTTGAGTGTTATCGCTTTTAATAAGAGAAGCATCTTCCAGTACTGATTTACCTTCTTTGGCAATATATCTGAAAATGTGTTATTTATAGTAGTTATTTTAGCTAAACAGTGCTGTTAAAGTGCTTGTTTTAGGGAGTTGTTTGGAGTATTTTTATTAATGGCCTTTTGTATATGCATTGGCAATACGGCTTTTGCTATTTCATGCTCTGATCTTCCTTTGTCTTAGTCGCACCATCATATCTAATAGTCAAGCATATTCTAAATTACTCTTATGATACTCTTTAATTTATATATTATATTAACAAAGAGTAGAAATATTTTGCATTTGTTACATAAAATTCGTTTAGTAATTAAACTATTATACAAAGGATGTTTATGTTAGATGATGGGCCTTTTATTTCTCTCACTGCAGAAGATTTTAATGAGAAAGTAGAACAAGGATATGAAATTATTGACATCAGAAGATCTGATGAGTGGGAGCACTTTGGAGTTATTCAAGGAAGTCATAAAATCACATTTTTTGATGAAGAAGGTGGATATGACACTGA
Organism: Sulfurimonas sp.; assembly: GCF_018698455.1. Lineage (GTDB taxonomy): Bacteria > Campylobacterota > Campylobacteria > Campylobacterales > Sulfurimonadaceae > Sulfurimonas. Next base: position 4,127 of record NZ_JABIOQ010000059.1, read on the forward strand.
TGGTTTCTTAGCAGCATTTACAAAGATTGTCACAGATAAAGAACAACCTTTTATCTTAGTCTGTGCTCATGCAAGAAGAACAAAAGCAGTTGGTAGATTACTCACTTTACAACTTAAGTATATAAATGTTTATGAATTAGATGGTGGTATTAATTGGGGTTGGATTGATAAAGGTTATAAAACTATTAAATGACTATATTTTTGTGTTAGCATTGAGAAGAAAGAATACTATACTGCCCCAAGATAAACAAACAACATTTTCTAAATCGCTATTTTAAAATAGCTAGAATAACACAAGATAATGAAGATGAACATATGAATACTTTAAAGGGCCTACCGCTGCAAGTATGTTTCACTCATTAAAATACATAAAGAGTACCCAGAGGAATACCTATACTATATGTTTAGAGTTACAAACGGGACTTGTAAGCTATGAAGGCATAAATAAAGAAATAGATGAATTTGTAAATGTTATAACTAAATTGTTTATTTATCTAGTTCATTCAAGTTAATTATGTTAGAATTAAAAAAAAAAGGTCTCCGTTGTTTAAAATATTCTTAGTAATTACATCATTGGCTGGTTTTCTTATGGCACAAACAGCTGAAGAATTTAGAAAAGAGCAGATGTCAGGTTTTGACTCTTACAAAACTACTCAAGAAGCAGCTTTCAAAAAGTATCAAAAAGATCAAATGAAAGCTTTTGCAGACTATAAAAAAGAGGTTGGTGCACTCTGGAGTGAACCTAAAATGTCAACAAAAAAAGCTTGGGTTTCTTATACTAAAGATAAGAAGACGAGAACGGATGTCGACTTCTCAAAAGAAACAATCACGGTTGAGACTATAGCATCATCTCCCCAAGAGGCAAGAACAAAGCTTAAAATTGCCCTTGCAAAAGCTGTAACAGTTGACACCAAAACAGTACAAGAAACAGATCCTCTAGAAGTAAAGTTAGATGCACTTAAGAAACCTAGTGGAGTTGTTGACGGTAAGGTAAAAGCAGAACCAATTCTCTCAACTGTAATCTTTAAAAAACCACCAACTAAAAAAAGTGTTTTTATATATGTAAAGAAAAACATAACAGATGAAAAAATGAAAGTAGTAAAGTCAGATAAAGTAAAACATAAAAAAGTATATAGTATACAAGTTAAAATGCCATCAAACGCTATGGTGAAAAGATCTGAAGTATATAAAAATGTAATCATGAAAAATGCTAAAAAGCAGAAACTTCCAGTATCTTTAGTATTTGCAATTATGCATTCTGAGAGTAACTTCAACCCAAGAGCTAGGTCTCATGTTCCTGCATTTGGTTTAATGCAAATAGTTCCAAAAACTGCTGGTATAGATGCATATAACTTTTTATACAAGAAAAAGAAGTTAGTAACAGGGCAATATTTATATGATAGTACTCAGAACATTACAATGGGAACTGCTTACTTACATATACTTTACTTCAAATACCTTAGAAAGATAAAAGACCCTAAAAGTCGTATGTATTGTACAATTGCAGCTTATAACACAGGGTCTGGAAATATTGCTTGGGCATTTACTAAAAAGTACAATATGAACAAGGCTGCTCCACTTATAAATGAGATGTCAGCAGAACAGGTTTATAAAAAACTTCGTAAAGACTTAAGATGGCCTGAGGCTCAAAACTATCTTAAAAAAGTATCTACAAGAATGACTTCTTACCATAAAATATACGGTAGTTAGGCATTAAAGATAGAATTTATTTAACATCTTCAGTTGGAATCCATTTAGATTTTATTTCAGCTATTCTTTTTGCTCTTTGTTTTACTTTTTGATGACGTGGTTTTTTTGTTTTGTCTTTTGGTCTACTTTGTACACGGTTTGTGTGTTCAAACCCTTTAATCTCAACTTCTTTCATTTCGCATTTCATCATTAGTTCTACCATAGCTAACATATTTTCATCTTCTGGGTCTATAAGAGAGATGCTTTCTCCCACTTCATCGACCTGGCGCAGACGTAAAAAGTAGTCTGGTGCATCTATTGGAAGGTCATAGTTTATAAGAAGTCGAGTATCTTCAAGAGTCATCGTCTCAAAGATTCTATCTGTTGTGATGAGTATAGCTGTCTTTTTTGCATTAAATGCAGTCTGTGCATCTACTATCTGAGAAGCTCTATGATTACCGTGAATACTAATGGAGTTTATACCTTGTGCTTTAAGGTATTCCATCAAACTATCGGCACCGCGTTTACTCTTAACAATTACTAAAGTCTGTTTATCATTCATCTCTTTGAGAAGTTCTTCAAACATTTTATTTTTGTCGTGCTGTTGTACAAAGTAAGCTCTTTGCGGAGTACGGTTTCCAACACTAATGTAGTCGTAGTATTTTTTCTTAGGTGTTTGTTCGTTTTCTTCGCTCATAATGGTAGTCCTTAAATATTTAATAGAATTATAGCTAATATTACTCTGTTGTTATTTTCATCATATGTTTTTTTGTTTTACTCGTGGCAATCGCTTGGAAAGGATCTTCTGGCCAGTAGTGGCGTTTATACTTTCCTCTGACTTCTTTTCTCACCTCAGAATAAGAATTTTCCCAAAAGCTTTTGAGGTCGTAAGTGATTTGCATAGGAGTCATTGCCGGAGTAAGCAGATGAACTTGTAAAGCAATAGTTCCATTAAGGACTCTTGGCATTTCATGAAGTCCAAAAACTTCTTGTATTTTCACGCTCATAGATGGTTTTTCATAGTCGGAGTAATCTATATGTATGTTTGAGCCACTTGGAACCTTTACACTTGAGGGTGCCATAGTGTCAAGTAGTTGTTGTATATCCCAAGGTAGGAGAGAAAGGAGCATTGCATGAACGTCTAAGGCCTCCAGAGCCTTGATGGTTGTTATACCTGAGAGAAAGGGCTCTAACCAAGTGTCAAGTGTCTTAAGTAGAGTTTTATCATTAAAGTCTACAAATTCTCTATGATGGTTTAAAAAGTTTACTCTATTTTTTAATCTTGTAGCTTTTTTATCCCAAGTGAGTATTTCTAATCCTTCCTTTTTTACCAGCGCTAAAAGGAGCACTTTAAAGTTTAGTTTAGATGTAGACTGACTTGGTTTGGAGTGTAGGAGTAGTTGTAGGAAGTAAGAGCTTTCTCTGATGTCAAACTTCTTCGCCTCTTTGTTGTAAGTGATGGACTCTTTGGTTACTATAAACGCAGAAAAGTGTTCTTCTATAGCCTGCAAAGATATGCTAAGAGCCATGTTTATAAAAGAGTCTCTATCGTGTGCGTTGAGGTTTGCAACTACTAAGTACTCTTCATTAAAGAGAGTGTCTTCTTCGTGAATGATAGCCCCTTTCGCATTGCTAAGGACATACTTGTTATCGTTCTTCACTCGTAGACGGGCAAGTCTATCTGGGTAAGCAAAAAGAAGTAAAACGCTAACCATCTCTTGGTTAAGTGAAGTATTCTTTTTTGCTACTTGTTTAATATTTTTCAGTTTTTTATAAAAGAAATCGGCTCCGGTTATAACCTCTTTAGCCTTATATCTGTTTATGTAAACACTATCAAAATCTTTTTCAAACAGATGTATAAACCGTGATAACAAGTCACTATCTCTAGTGGAGTTTTTAAAGATGTCTTTCTCTCCTAAAAGTGAGGCTAAAAGACAGGCTTCATATGCAAAGCCTAAATCATTCGCTTTTAAAATCATGTAAGAAAATCTTGGATGAAGACCTAAACTTAGTGCGTCTCTTCCAAACTGAGTGATTTTAAAGGAATCATCGAGCATTGCCAGTTCTTTTAAAACCTCTTTAGTATTTTGGATAATATTGGTATTTGGAATATCTAAAAATTTCAATTCATCAAACTCATCAACTCCCCATAAAGACAAATCTAAAACAAGGGAACTTAAATCAGCTCGGAGTATTTCAGGCTTTGTTGATTGCTGGAGTACTTTTGACTCATGCCAAAGTCTATAACACTTTCCACTTGAGAGTCTACCCGCTCGACCAGCTCTCTGCACTGCCGCATCTTTAGATATAAACGCCAACTCTAAATGGTCCATAGCATTTGCATAGTTGTATCTGGATTGTTTTTCTAAACCAGAATCTATGACTACCTTTACACCTTCTATTGTAAGAGAGGTTTGCGCGATGTTCGTACTTAAAATAATTTTGCGTTTTGAAGATTTGAGTATTGCCTTGTCTTGTTCATTCTTTGGGAGGGAAGAGTAGAGTGGTAAGAGTAAAATATCTTGTGAGAGCGAAGAGCTTGAAAGTAGGTTTTGTAAGGTTTTAATCTCTTTGACACCTGCTAAAAATATTAAAATATCGCCATCATTCTCTTTTATAGCTTTGAGAGTAGTGTTTAATAGTAGGGTGCTTAAAGACCTTGTATCTGGTTGTTTCGTTTTGATGTCAAGATATATGTTCTCAACATCAAACATTTTACCCTTTGAAGTGATGACAGGCACACTTCCAAGTAAGCTGGAAATTTCCTCTGCGTTTAAAGTAGCGGACATTATGAGTATTTTTAAATCCTCACGGAGAAGTTCTTGAACTTGTAAAGAAAGGGCAAGTGACAAGTCAGTATGAATGCTTCTCTCGTGAAACTCGTCAAAGATTATCATAGCTACATTATCAAGTGTTTGATTGGCTTGAAGTTTACGGACTAAAATAGCTTCAGTCACTACAAGTATCTTAGTTTTTTTAGTATAACAGCTATCCATTTTTACTTGGTAACCGACACTTTGTCCTACTTCCTCACCAAGAAGTCTTGCCATTTGAGTCGAAACCATACGAGCAGCCACTCTACGTGGCTCCAACATGATAATTATTTTTTCGCCAAGCCAAGCTTCTTGTAAAAAAGAGATGGGTACAGCTGTACTCTTTCCAGCACCTGGAGGAGCTTGTAGTATTAGTGTTGCATTAGTTCTGAGTGAGCTTTTAAGCTCTTCTAAGACTTCATGTATTGGTAGATTAATCATATAGGATATTATACCTATTTATAGGCACTAGAACTTGCTTTATGCTACAATTGCATCCATAAGGATTAGCATGAAAGAAAATCAAAAAATTATTAATCATCCAAGTAGAAATATTCAAACTGAAACATATATAGAAGGTGACACATTTGTTACCAAACATTTTTATGACGGAAAAGATGCTTATGTAAAAGAGTTCATTTACCTAACAGATGGAATTAAAAAGATTAAGTACTTTAATATAAATGGCGTTCAAACGAAGTTAGACCATTTTGTAGAAGACAAGAGACAAGGTGAAGAGATAAAGTACTTTGTTTCTAAAGCAGGAGCTATGAAAAGTAGTAAAATTTATGATAATGGAAAACTACATGGTGCTAATATCACTTATAATGAAGCTGGACAAATAATCAAACATGAAGTTTTTGCAGGCGGAAAATGTGTGCTTAAGTACTTCCGTAAAGATGACGAGACTAATGACATATCAAATGTTGTGATTCTTGATAAAGCTAATGTAGAGAACTTACCAAAAGATGAGTATGAAAAACTACAAACTCTTATGGCAAATAACCCTGAGAGTTTTGTAGAATAATGGACTCAATTATAGAAATGAGTAAACTAGTATTTCTTATGATATTTGTTTCATCTCTTGGTGCTCAAGGATGGATAGCATTTTTAGATATTACTGGTTATTTTACCAAACAACTAGAGAGATTCCGTCCTCTTCCAGTACAAGATAAGTTCTCAAGATTTGCTATAATAATTGGGGCTCTAGTTCTCTCTATATACTAAAGTTTTTCATAAAGTCAAAAATGTTAAAATACTTGAAGGCAACAAAAGGATATAAAAAATGTCAAATACATTAATACACAATGCAGATGAATGCAAATATGAATACCATATAGAAGGTCATGTTGCATACATCACATATGATGATCAAAATGGGAATATGCACTTAACACATACAGTCGTGCCAGAAGCATTAGCTGGCAAAGGTTTAGCTCGGACTCTTTTAGAAGATGTACTTCAAGAGATAAAAAAAGCAAATAAAAAAGCTGTAGCTCAGTGCTCTTACATAGTGAAATACCAAGAGAAACATCCAGAGTTAAGCGACTTATTTGCATAAATAACTTCCAAAGTATAATCTTACCTATATATGGATAGTAGTTTTAATTATTTTATATTAAGCATAAGATGATAATTTACGGAAAATAAAAGGATAATCTATGGATGAGCACGAAAAGTTTAAAAATATGACAATGGTTCAAAAAATAAATACAATTGACCAAGTCATTGAAGAGAATATAAGAGAATTTTTGGTGAAAGATAATGGTGATATGGATCTACTAAACGTAGTAGAACAAAATGGTCTTCTTCTAGTATATGTAGAATTTCAAGGAGCTTGTACATCTTGCGACTCTTCTGGCGGAACACATAAGTCAATAGAGACCATTCTACAAAGAATGCTTGCACCTAACATCAGAGTTTTAACAGTATAAATTACTTACAATGCACTCTTGTGAGTGTGTTAAATATAATATCTTACTGAACTCATATGTTCTTTCTTCTGTACATTTTTAATTTATACTTCTTTTGAATAGTTCGTTAGAAGTAATGAATCGGTACTTAGCTAAAGCGGCTTAAAAGTCACATAGGAGTTTACTCCTATCTTTAATTGATGCAAAAAATAATACTTACTGCACATTCTCTTTATAAAAATAATATAAAATATGATGAGAACTTTAACACTAATCAGGCTGGAAATTTCACAAACATCCTTCCACTTCTTTCACTTTAGCCTCTTCTTTTAACTCAGAGTAGCTTTGTATTATTTGTGTGAATTAGTGTAGCCGTATCATTTACAGCTATAAAAATATCTCTATAGCTCTTTTCAAATCTTCCTTGGTGTCGATCCCAAATCCTGTTGAAGCTACCTTAACCATACTGATTTTCTTTTGATGGTATATAGCTCTTAGTTGTTCTAGTTTTTCTATATCTTCTATTGGAGCATCTCTAAGTGAGCAAAACTCTTGAAGACTTTTTTTAGAAAAACCATAAATACCAATATGACCAAAATACTTTGCACCACCACCTTGGTTGTATGGAATTTGTGAACGAGAAAAATAGATTGCGTTTTGATCTGCATCGAGCACAACTTTTACAAGGTTAGGATCCTTTGCCGCATCCGCGTTTATAGAGTTGTAGCAACTTCCCATAATGAAAGGTTCGTTTTCATTTTGAAGCAGTTTGAGTTGACTCATAAGTGACTCGACAACATCAGGTTCTATAAATGGCTCATCCGCTTGAACATTGATGATGATTTCATCATCTGTGAGTTTTAAAATAGTCGCACACTCATGGATTCTATCTGTCCCACTTTTGTGTGTAGTTGATGTCATCATTGCTTCGATGCCATATTCTTTACATACTTGGATTATTTTCTCATCATCTGCTGCTACTACAACTCTGTCGAGATGTGCCACACGTTGAGCGGTTCTGACAACCATAGGTAAGCCACCTATATCTGCTAGAACTTTTTGAGGAAAGCGAGTAGATGCCAAACGTGCAGGAATAATAATCATTTAAAGCCTTTAAGTTATAATTACAAAATTATATCTAAAAGGAGTTTGATGTTACTTTATCAACCAGAGAGTGGTTACTGCTATAACTCAGATTCACTTTTTTTGTATGATTTTATCAACTCTTTAGAACCAAAGGGAAGAGTCCTCGACGTAGGTGTAGGCTGTGGAATCGTTGGGCTACTAGTTGCTAGAGATAACTCAAAAGTCTCTCTTAGTGGTGTTGAGAAGCAAGAACTCTTTGTTGAGTACGCGACTACAAACGCGAGGGTAAATAAAATAGAATATGATTTACACCAATCAGATTTCTTAGAGTTTGAAGATGAACAAAAGTTTAACTATATCATTTCAAACCCTCCTTTTTACACTGTTGGTGCGAAGAGAAGTGAGAATGAAATGCTACTGAACGCGAGGTATAACTATAACTTACCTCTAGCGAGTTTTTTTAAGAAAGTGTCGCGTCTACTCAAACCAAGTTCACATTTCGTTTTCTGTTATGAAGCGAGTCAATTTGGCGATATCTGTGAAGAACTAGCTAAAGTGAAGATGAGGGTAGTAGATGTACGTTTTGTGCATCCTAATATAAATAAAAAAGCTTCATTAGTTTTAGTCCATGCTAGAAATGGTTCAAAAGCGATGATGAATGTTTTAAAACCATTTATAACAATGGATGGAGATGAGCATTCACAAGAAGCCAAGAATATATATGAAAAAGCTAAAACACAGAGTATAAAATGTCAACTATAATAAAAAAAGAGGGTTACCCTTATGCCTTTAACACTAATGCTTGCTCAACCTGTGAAGGGCGATGCTGTACTGGTGAAAGCGGTTATATATATGTAAGTAAAAATGAAATATTTAAAATTGCTGAACTTTTAGATTTGAGCGTTAATGATTTTGCAGTAGAATACCTTTTTAAGAAAGATTATAAATACTCGATTAAAGAGAGAGTTTATAATGGCTCTCATGAGTGTGTTTTTTATGATAGAGATACAAATGGCTGTAAAATATATAAAGAACGTCCTTCTCAGTGTATGACATTTCCTTTTTGGGATTATTATAAAACGCGAGTGGATGAACTAAAAGAAGAGTGTCCAGGAATTATTGATGGTTAAATATGTACTATTTTTAGCATTGTCACTTTTATTTGTCTCTTGTAAAGACTTAAGCTCACTCAAACCAAGCGAAAAGGCTTTTGACAGAGAAGACAGTTATATACTCTTTGCATTACGTGCAGAGGAAGTTAAAGACTATATTTCTGCTTCAGAGCTTTTCACTATTTTGTATGAAAAATCTTTGAAACAAGAGTATCTTTATCGTTCTTTACAAAATGACCTCTTAGCAAAGAAATATATAAAATTAATCAAAAGAGTAGATGTTTACCTAAAAGATTCTCCACAGGATCCAGTTTTACAAAGACTGAAGGTAGTTTCTTTATTTGATTTAAATAGACTTGATGAAGCTACTACACTTTCTATTAGTCTTGCCAAGATGACAAAAAATCCTAATGATTACATTTTAGTAAGTGATATATACTCTAAACGCCAAGAGTATGACACTGCATTAAAGTACCTTGAAAGTGCTTATACTAAAGAGTACAATGAAAAGATTTTAGACAGAATATCAATAATACTTTATGTGAATCTAAACAGAAAAAAAGAGGCAATAGCCCAGCTTGAAACACATTCCAGAATGTTAGGATGTTCAGAGCGGATCTGTATGAGACTTATTGGCTTTTATAGTAATGAAAATAATGTAGATGGTTTACTTGCAACATATTTAAGACTTTATAAGTCTAAAAAGAATGAAGAAATCGCGAAAAAAATAGTGCAAATATACTCTTACAAAAAAGATTATTTAGCACTTATGAATTTTTTAGAACATTCAAGTGTTGATGATGAAGTACTTTTACAACTTTATACAGCATCAAAGAATTATGATAAAGCATATGTTCTCTCCCAAAAACTTTATGAAAGAACTTCGCAGATAGACTACCTAGGAAGAAGTGCTATATATGAGTATGAAAGTGCGAAAGATAAAAATAAGCAAGAACTTATACAACGAGTAGTAAGAAAACTTAAAAAAGTGATACTTGAAGACAAAGGACCTGTGTATCTTAACTATTTGGGTTATATCTTAATAGATCATGAAATCGATGTGAAAATTGGTATGGATTATATAGACAGAGTGTTAAAGATGCAACCAAATTCATCGTACTATTTAGATTCAAAGGCTTGGGGATACTATAAACTTGGTAAGTGTGAAAAAGCAAAAAAGATTATGCAAAGAGTTGTGAAGCTAGATGGTGGAGATGATCCAGAAGTTCTCTTTCACCTGAAAAAAATAGAGAAATGTTTAAAAAATAAAAAGGTAATAAGTAAAAAATGATTTTAGATGACATAATTAAAAAAACAAAAGAAGATTTAGTTAAACGCGAGAAAGAGTTTTCATTGGATTGGCTAGGTCGTTCACTTGCATTTAATGCAAGAGTACCTCGTGATGTTTTTCCTTACCTAACAGCTACACCAGAAGACCCTTATAGAATTATTTCAGAGGTGAAAAAAGCTTCTCCATCAAAGGGGATTATTCGTGAAGATTTTGACCCTCTAGCTATTGCTCAGGCATATGAACGCGGAGGAGCAAGTGCTATTTCTATACTTACAGAACCTCACTTTTTTCAAGGTTCACTTGATTATCTAGGTGGTATTCGTCGTTATGTTGGAATACCTCTTTTAAGAAAAGATTTTATTGTGTCAAAGTATCAGGTTTTAGAAGCACTTGTTCATGGTGCAGATTTTATTTTACTTATTGCAGCGGCACTGAGTAAAAAAGAGCTTAAAGAGTTACTTGGATATACAAGGCACTTAGGAATGGAAGCACTTGTTGAGGTTCACGATAAGACAGATTTAGTGAAGGCTATTTATGCAGGAAGTGATATCATCGGTATTAACCATAGAAACCTTCAAACTTTTGAGATGAATATGAATCTCTGTTATGAACTTATCCCTCTTATTCCAAATGGTAAGGTCATTGTTGCAGAAAGTGGAATCTATGAGCATGGACAACTTGAAGACTTAAGTAAGGCTGGTGTTGATGCCTTTTTAGTTGGAGAATCTTTAATGCGGACCGATGATGAAGAGGCTGCACTAAGAATACTAAAGAATGGAAAATAAACCGTGGATGTTATAGAACTTTTTAAACACCTTATAAGTACAAAAAGCGAGACTCCAGATGATGGAGGACTTCTAGACTTTATAGAAGAATATTTAACTGGATTTGAAGCTGTTCGAATAGATGTAGAAGATGTGAAGAATCTTTTTATATATAAAAAGTTTAGAGAAGGTGAACACCTCTGTTTTGCAGGACATGTAGATGTAGTTCCAGCTGGAAGTGGCTGGGATACTGACCCTTATACAGCAGTGGAAAAAGATGGTTTTATATATGGTCGTGGTGCTCAAGATATGAAAGGCGGTTTAGCTGCGTTTATGCAGGCTGTTAAAGAAGCAAAAAACTTTAATGGAACACTTTCACTAATGCTCACGTCAGATGAAGAGGGCGAAGCAGTAAATGGTACTGTGAAGATTTTAGAATTTTTAGAGAACAATGATTTACTTCCAAATGCAGTAGTTGTAGCTGAACCAACATGTGAAGATAGACTTGGAGATGCTATAAAAGTAGGACGACGTGGTTCTATAAATGGCTATGTGACACTTAAGGGTAAACAAGGACATGCTGCATATCCTGAAAAAGCGATAAACCCTATACATAATATTTCTAAAATTTTGGGATCGATGGCTGGTGTTGATTTAGATAATGGCGATGAGTTTTTTGCACCGAGTAAGTTTGTTGTAACAGATATTCGCTCAGGTATGCAAGTGACAAATGTAACGCCTAATGAACTAAAGATGATGTTTAATGTTAGAAATAACACAAAAACAACACAAAAAGAGGTTGCTGAATTTGTTGCGAAACATTTTGCTGGACTTGATTATGAGCTGCGTTTAACACAAGGTTCTTATCCTTTTAAAACAGATACTAATACAAAACTTGTTATAATGGTGGACAGTGCAATAGAAAAAGTTACTAATGCAAAACCACAACATTCTACTGCCGGTGGAACAAGTGATGCAAGGTTTATGGCTCCACTAGGTGTTGAAGTTGTCGAGTTTGGTGTCAGAAATGACTCAATACACTCAGTTAATGAAAGAACAACTCGTGGGGAAGTGGAAGATTTACATAAAATATTTAAAGTACTTATTAAGGATTGGAAGTAGATATGAAAAAGCTATTATTACTTTTAGCATTGCTTACATCACTATTTAGTGTTGAACTTGGATGGATGGATGATTACAAACAAGCTTTAGTTGATGCAAAAAAAGAGAACAAGCTTATTTATTTGCTGATAACTTCATCAACTTGTTCTTGGTGTCAAATGTTCAAAGATATAACATTGCAAGATAAGAAACTAATCCAGCGTTTAGAAAAAGAATTTATTACAGTACAGCTAGTACGTGATTTTGATAAGATTCCCGAGGGTTTTGAGAGTTCTCCTGTTCCAAGACACTATTTTACAGATAGTGATGGAGTTATGCTTTATAATTCGCTTGGGTATAGAGATGAAGAAACATTTGAAGTATTTATTGATAATGCAGAAGAAAAATTTGAGATGAATAATGAAAATAAAAGTAAAGGAAAAAAATGAAATTAGTACAAACAGAAAAAGCTCCCTCGGCAATAGGACCATACTCACAAGCAGTAGTGGCAAATGGTATAGTATACACATCAGGTCAGATCGCATTAACTCCTGAGGGAACAGATGAACTATTAAGTGAGGGTGTAATCGTACAAGCTGTAAGAGTAATGAAAAATCTTGAGGCAGTTCTTGAAGCGGCAGGTAGTTCACTAGACGATGTTGTCAAAACTACAATTTTCTTAGCAGATATGAATGATTTTGCAGTTGTAAATGAAGTTTATGAAGAAGCTTTTGGTTCACATAAACCAGCTCGAGCAACAGTTGCTGTAAAAACATTACCTAAAAATGCATTAGTAGAGATAGACGCTGTTGCTTTAGTAAAGTGATTAAATAAAACTTAAAGCTTATTAGGGTATAATTCCGGCACTTTTTGTAGAAATACATATTTATTTTAAGGACCATAGATGTACGCAATAATTAAAAATGGTGGAAAACAGTATAAAGTTACAGAAGGTGATGAATTATCACTAGATAAAATGTCACTTGAAGCTGGTTCTGTTGTAGAAATCAAAGAAGTTTTAGCAGTAAATGCTGGTGAACTTAAAACGGGAGCTCCTTTTGTTGAAGGTGCTATAGTAACGGCTGTAGTTATCAATGAGGGACGTGACAGAAAAGTAGTAATTTTCAAGAAACGTCGTCGTAAAGATAGTAAAGTTAAACGTGGTTTTAGAAGAGACTTCACTCGTGTTAGAATCACGAAAATAGCTGCATAAGCTAAAATAACTCAAGGAGCATAGAATGGCACATAAGAAAGGTCAAGGAAGTACGCAGAATAATCGCGACTCAGCTGGTAGAAGACTTGGTGTAAAGAAATTTGGTGGAGAAGTTGTTATTCCTGGTAACATCATCATTCGTCAACGTGGAACTAAAGTTCACCCTGGTAACAATGTAGGAATGGGAAAAGATCATACTATATTTGCACTTATTGAAGGTGTTGTTACTTTTGAACGTAAAGATAAAAAACGTCAACAAGTTTCAGTAGTTCCTGCAGCTTAATTCTACAAATATTTGGGCTTAGCCCATTTATTCTATTCCCTCATAACGGAATTTAATATTCCAAACCAAACAAATATTTAACAATTAACTCTTTTATTCTCAAAGTCAATTTTTAAGTATTTTAGTTTTAATACAATAAAGTATCTCTTATTAACATAGATACTCAAGGAGCACATTTGTTTACAGATAGCGTCGAATTAACAGTAAGTTCAGGTAAAGGTGGACAAGGGTGTGTCGCATTTCGTCGTGAGAAGTTTGTACTCAATGGTGGTCCAAATGGTGGGGATGGTGGCAAAGGTGGTGATATCCATTTTAAATGTGATAATAATACACACACTCTCTCTCACTTTCAAAGAAAGATGCACATTAAAGCAGATGGTGGAAAGCCAGGAGAAGGCTCAAACTGTACTGGAAGATCAGGCTCTAAAACAGTAGTTATTGTTCCGCCTGGAACACAAATTATTGATAATGACACTGGTGATATTCTCTTTGATATGACAACAGATGGTCAAGAAGAGAAATTTCTTCAAGGTGGAAAAGGTGGACTCGGAAATACTCACTTTAAGTCACCAACAAATCAAAGACCTACTTATTCACAACCAGGTGAAAAGGGTGAAACAAGAGCTATAAAGCTTGACCTTAAACTTATAGCGGACATAGGACTTGTTGGTTTTCCAAATGTTGGAAAGTCTACACTTATTTCAACTGTGTCAAACGCAAGACCAGAAATAGCGAACTATGAGTTTACAACACTGACTCCAAAGCTTGGCCAAGTAAATATTGGGGATTATGAGTCGTTTGTAATGGCAGATATTCCTGGAATTATTGGTGGTGCTCACGAAGGCAAAGGTTTAGGAATTCAATTTTTACGTCATATTGAACGTACGAAAATACTTTTATATATGGTGGATTTAGGAAACTATAGAGAGCTGAAAGAGCAGATAGAAGTTCTAAAAGATGAGATAGCTTCATTCTCTGAAATTTTAGGTGAGAGTAAATTTGCAATAGCATTAACTCGTTCAGATGTTGTCCCACCTGATGAGTTGAATGCTCAGGTTAATGATTTTATAGAGATGCTTGGTCTTAAAGCGACTTATGAAAATGAGTTTGAATTTGATTCTAAAATACCTTTTTATATTCAAAAAAGTGCATCAGATGAATTAGGTTTTGATAAAACTCAGCCATATTTGATTGCACCAATATCTTCAGCGACTCATAAAAATATAGATGCACTTAAGCATGCTCTATTTAATTTAGTTCTGACTGATAGAAAGTAGTAAACTTGCGAATTGTAGTTAAAGTTGGTAGTGCAGTTTTAACTCAAAGTGGAGTTCTGGCTCTAGATAGAATGCAATCACTTGTAGAGTATTTAGTAGAGCTAAAAAAAGAGAATGAAGTAATAATTGTATCATCAGGTGCTGTGTCAGCAGGATATACTAAATTAAAGCTCGACAGAAGTATTCTTCATAACAAACAAGCCTTAGCCTCTTTGGGACAGCCAATCCTAATGAGAGAATATACTAAAAAATTTGAAAAACAAGATCTTTTATGTGCACAAGTTTTAGTAACTGCGGCAAATCTCAATAAAATTGATGATGTACAAAGAATTAAAAACACAGTTGAAGTACTTCTTGGTAATGGAATAATCCCTATAGTTAATGAGAATGATGCGACAGCAACAGATGAGTTAGAAGTTGGAGATAATGACCAACTTTCAGGATATATTACCGCACATATAAATGCAGACCTCCTTATAATCCTTTCAGATATAGATGCCTACTATGATATGGATCCAAGAAAACATAAAAATGCAAAAGTTTTAAAAGTTGTTCATTCAATTAGTGATGAGGAACTGAGTAAAAATGCAACACCTCATGATGTTTTTGCAACTGGTGGAATAGTAACAAAGTTAAAAGCGGCAGCATATCTGCAGAAATTAAATATTGATATGTTTTTAGCAAGTGGTTTTAACCTAGATGATGTCAAAAGCTATACACTAAATGCGACACATTGTGGTGGCACACTCTTTACAAAGGCTTAATATGAATATTATTTTTATGGGTACACCAGATTATGCTGAGAAGATTTTACTAAGATTGATTGAAGAACCAAATATTAATGTAGTTGGTGTTTATACACAGCCAGATAAACCGGTTGGACGAAAAAAAGTTATGTCGTCCCCTGCAGTTAAAGTTTTAGCACAAGCACATGATATTAATGTTTATCAACCAAATCGCCTTCGTGATGATGAAGTCGTAGTTGAACTTTTAAAAATTGAGTGTGATTACATTGTTGTAGCAGCTTATGGACAGATACTTCCTAGTAAAATATTAGACCATGCACCATGTATCAACCTCCATGCATCTATACTCCCTCAGTATCGTGGGGCAAGTCCAATTCAGCAGACTCTCTTAAATGATGATAGAGAAACTGGTGTTACAGCAATGCTAATGGAAGAAGGTTTAGATACTGGTGATGTTTTAAAAATAATGAAAATTGCTGTCGATAAAGACATGATGGTTTCTCCTCTTTTTGATGACTTAACTGGGGTTGCAACAGATTTAACAGTTGATGTTTTAGAAAACTTTTCTTCATATACTCCTCAGAAACAAGATGAGCACAAGGCAACACACTGTAAAAAGATTACAAAATCTGATGGAGAAGTGACATTTGATAATGCAAATATTATTTATAATAAATATCGTGCATTTACTCCATGGCCTGGAATTTATTTAAAAAGTGGATTGAAATTAAAACAGATTATTTTGGAAGACAAAGTATCTCACAACAGAATAGCTAAAATCATCTCTATAGATACAGACAGTATTGTTATTTCTTGTGAAACAGGAAGCTTAAGAATTTTCAGTGTGCAACCTCAGTCTAAAAAAGAGATGGATGTACTATCTTATATAAATGGGAAAAGACTAAATCTTGAAGACACTTTTCTTTAAAAGCCTCCCATCAACACAGACATACCTTAAGAATTTACTTAAACAAGATAAAACAATAACGAGCATTGCTGTTGTTGCAGGTATTCAAACTGCAGGCATTGGAAGTCGTGATAATTCCTGGAATTCAATAGAAGGAAATCTTTTTTTATCTTTTAGTATGAAAATTTCTGATTTACCAAAAGATTTAAAAATAGAATCTGCTTCTATTTATTTTTCTTATCTTTTAAAAGAGACCTTATCCGAACTAGGATCTAAGGTTTTAGTAAAATGGCCAAATGATCTGTACTTGAGAGATAAAAAAATTGCTGGAATGATTACCAATATAGTTGATGATAGACTTGTATGTGGAGTAGGTGTAAACTTGGTAAGTTCACCTACTGGCTTTGGACATGTAGATATTGAAATAAGGAAAGAAATTCTCTTGAAAAATTATTTTAAAAATATCGCTAAAAAAGTTTTATGGAAGCAAGTATTTAGTAAATATAAGTTAGAATACTACACAAATAAAAATTTATATACACATGTTAACGGTGCTAAAATTCATTTGAATAATACAGAACTTCAAGATGATGGAAGTTTAAAGATAAATGGTGAGAGGATATATAGTTTAAGATGAGCGAAGTAATAGTAATTGCAAATCAGAAAGGTGGTGTAGGTAAAACTACAACAGCTGTTAATCTAGCCGCATCATTAGCAGTAGCTGAGAAAAAAGTGCTGTTAATAGACTCGGATCCACAGGCCAATGCTACTACCTCTTTGGGGTTTCACAGGAATGATTATGAGTTCAATATTTATCATGTTCTTATAGGAACAAAAAAGTTAAAAGATATTATATTAAAGTCAGATTTACATACTCTGCACCTTGCACCTTCGAACATAGGTCTTGTAGGGATAGAAAAAGAGTACTACGACACAGATAAAGCGAAAGGGCGAGAACTAGTTCTTAAGCGTGCTATTGCGAATGTCAAAAAAGATTATGATTATATTATTATTGATTCCCCACCAGCGTTAGGGCCAATGACTATTAATGCTCTTTGTGCTTCTAATTCTGTGGTAATACCAATTCAGTGTGAATTTTTTGCTCTAGAGGGTTTAGCTCAACTTTTAAACACTGTGAAATTAGTAAGAAAATCAATAAACCCTAAACTAAGTATTAAAGGCTTTGTGCCAACTATGTTTAGTGCACAAAATAACCTTTCCAAACAAGTTTTTGCAGATTTAAAACAACACTTTAAAGGGAAGCTTTTTAAAGATGACGATGATGAGTACATAGTAGTTCCAAGAAATGTAAAACTAGCAGAGGCTCCATCTTTTGGTAAACCAGCTATTCTTTATGATGTTAAATCGAGTGGTTCTATCGCTTACCAAAATTTAGCAAAAGCGATAATGAGATAATGAAAAGTCAAAAATTAGGACGTGGATTAGATGCTCTTTTAGGGGAGATGGGTGAAGCTTATGAAAATGAGAGCACACAGCATGATACAGTAATCGAAATATCAGTTAAAGATATTCGAGCTAATCCTTTCCAACCTAGAAAAACTTTTAACGAAGATGCTCTTCTTGAGTTAGCAGAATCAATTAAAAATGATGGACTTATACAGCCTATCGTTGTGACGGAAGATATAGATGGATATGTAATTATTGCAGGTGAGCGAAGATTTCGTGCTACAAAAATTGCAAAAATAAAAGCAATACGTGCAATAGTTTTAAATTCTGATGAACAAAAAATGCGTCAATATGCACTTGTTGAAAATATTCAACGCGAAGAATTAAATTCTATTGAACTAGCAGAAGCTTACGGCGAGCTTATTAAAATACATAATATTACTCATGATGAGCTAGCATCTAAAATTCATAAGAGTAGAACACATATTACTAATACTTTAAGACTTTTACAACTTTCCATAAAAACACAAAAAGCACTTTTAGAGAAAAAAATTACAGCTGGACATGCTAAAGTGCTAGTTGGATTAGATGATGAAAATCAACATTTAATAGTAAATTCAATTATTGGACAAAAACTTAGTGTAAGAGAAGTTGAATCGATGATTAAAAGTATGAAAACAAGCGAAGAAGTTTGTAGACCAAGAAAAGAAGAAATTAGATATGACTTTATTCTTTTAAAAGAGAAACTCACTAAACTTGGTTTAAATACAAAAATATCAAAAAAAAGCTTAACATTAGAGTTTTCATCTCAAGATGAGATAGAAGATTTTATGGCACTTATTAAACAATAAACAATAAAATTTATTTTTTTTTCTACTTTAACTATCCTTTCAATTTAATCATAGTATAATCTCGAAACTTTTAGGAGGTGCTATGTTAGATATAAATCCAATACTACTTTTGGCTACATTTGTCGTATTTGTTTCTCTTATAGCCGTTTTAAATAGTTGGCTTTATAACCCATTATTTAGTTTTATGAATAATCGTAATGATGATATCAAAAGAGACCTCGATAGAGTAGGTTCTAATGATGATGAAATCAATGCGCTTAACGCACAAGCTGAAGAAATAGTTATGAATGCTAAACTAGAAGCTGCGGCCCTAAGGGAAAAAGTTATTACGGATGCTAAGGAATTAGCTGATAGTAAATTAGAAGCAAAGCGTGCTGAGCTTGCAAAAGAGTATTTAGAATTTGAGCAATCACTTTATAAATCCAAAGAAGAGTTGACTACTGACTTAATGTCACAAGTTCCGGTGTTTAAAGAAGCTGTTAAAGCTAAATTTAGTCAAATATAAGGGTGTAATGTGAGTAGAATTCTATTATTAATCATAATGATATCAACTTATGCACTTGCATCTGAAGCTGTGCATGGTGAAACAGATATAGTTCAAAGAACTGTAAACTTTTTACTTTTTGCTGGGCTTGTTTGGTATTTAGTTGGGGAACCTGCAAAAGCTTATTTTGCATCAAGAAGTCAGGGAATATCTGGTGAATTAAAAAAGGTTCAAGAGAAACTCGAAGAGTCAATTACTTTAAAAAAAGATGCACTTGTAAAAATATCTGATGCTGAGAAATTTGCTAGAAATTTACTTGTATCATCTAAAAAAGAAAATAAAGTAATTAATGACAAAATCATGAATCAGTGCGATACAGACTTAGAGATTATTTCTACACAAAGTGTATCTTTCAAAGAGTTTGAAGAGAGAAAAATGGTTCGTAGTGTTGTTGAAGATGTTCTGAATGAGACATTAGTCCAAAGTTCAGAAAGTTTCGATAAACAAGCAATGGTGAATGTTATCTTGAAAAAGGTCGCTTAGATGGAAGAACTTATCGCAAAAAAGTATATAAAAGCTTTAACAGATGACTTTGATATTGAATCTATTCAAAATAGTGCAGATATTTTTTCTGTGTTAGCAGATTCATTTACTGATGAAAAATTTAAAAGTATTATTATTAGCCCACTTGTGAGCAGTAGTGATAAAGAAAGTATTTTATTAGATGCTATTAAATCAGCTTCATCAGACAAAATAAATAATTTTATCAAACTTTTGGTTGAAAATAAACGTCTTGATATTATTCCTGCAATTGCAAAAGAGTTAAAAAAAGATATTGCAAATTCTACTAAAACTTATACTGGTATCATTTATAGTGATAGTGATATTGAGTTAAAAGTTTTAGAGGAATTAAGTCATGGTTTAAGTGCAAAGTTTAATTCTACAATAACATTATTATTTGTTAAAAATGATTTTAATGGTATTAAAGTAGAAGTAACTGGACTTGGAATAGAAATTAGTTTTTGTAAAGATAGAATCGATAGTCAAATAATAGAACATATAATTAAAGCAATTTAACTTGATAAGAGGAGAACAATAGTGGTAGCAAAAATTCAAGCTGATGAGATCAGCTCAATAATTAAAGAACGTATTGACAACTTTGAACTAAGTGTTGATATTAACGAAACAGGTAAAATTGTTTCTTATGCTGATGGTGTTGCACAAGTTTACGGACTAAGCAATGTTATGGCTGGTGAAATGGTAGAGTTCGAAGACGGTACACAAGGTTTAGTAATGAACCTTGAAGAAAGTAAAGTAGGTGTTGTTATACTTGGTGCTGGTACTGGACTTCGTGAAGGTGTGAGTGTTAAGCGTCTTGGAAAACTTTTACGTGTTCCAGTTGGTGATGCACTACTTGGTCGTGTTGTAAATGCACTAGGTGAGCCAATCGATGGTAGAGGTCCAATAGAAACAACAGAAACTCGTTTTGTTGAAGAAAAAGCACCTGGAATTATGGATAGAAAATCTGTACATGAGCCTTTATCAACTGGTATTAAAGCAATTGATGCTCTAGTTCCAATTGGTCGTGGTCAACGTGAGCTTATCATTGGTGATAGACAAACTGGTAAAACAACAGTTGCTCTAGATGCTATCATTAATCAAAAAGGTAATGGCGTTGTTTGTATTTATGTTGCCATTGGTCAAAAAGAATCTACAGTAGCACAAATTGTTCGTCGTTTAGAAGAACATGGTGCTTTAGAATATACAATTATTGTATCTGCAACTGCTGCTGAAGCTGCTGCACTTCAATTTTTAGCTCCATATACTGGCGTTACTATGGGAGAATACTTCCGTGATAGTGCCAGACATGGTCTAATCGTATATGACGACTTATCTAAGCATGCGGTTGCATACCGTGAAATGTCACTTATTCTTCGTCGTCCTCCAGGTCGTGAAGCATACCCAGGTGATGTTTTCTATGTTCACTCTCGTTTACTTGAGCGTGCTGCTAAAATGTCTGATGAAAATGGAGCCGGTTCTTTAACTGCTCTTCCTATTATTGAAACACAAGAAGGTGATGTTGCGGCATATATTCCAACTAATGTTATTTCAATTACAGATGGTCAGATTTTCCTTGAAACTGACTTATTTAACTCTGGTGTTCGTCCAGCAATTAATGTAGGTCTTTCAGTTTCTCGTGTTGGTGGTGCTGCTCAAATTAAAGCTACTAAGCAAGTTGCTGGTACTTTAAGACTTGATCTTGCACAATATCGTGAGCTTCAAGCATTTGCACAGTTTGCATCTGATCTTGATGTTACATCTCGTAATCAACTAGAGCGTGGTCAGAGAATGGTAGAGGTTCTTAAACAGGGACCATTTTCTCCACTTTCAGCTGAAAAACAAGTTGTAATTATATTTGCTGGTAATACAGGTTTCTTAGATGATATGGATTCTTCAAACGTAGTGCGTTTCGAAGCTGAAATGTATCCATTCCTTGAAGCATCATATCCACAAATCTTTGAGAATATTAGAAGTACTTCTAAGGTTGATGATGATACAAAATCATTACTTATGAAAGCTCTTGAAGAATTCAAAGCTAGCTTTATTGCTAACTAAGGAATACTAAAATGGCAAACCTAAAAGATATTCAAAGACAGATAAAGAGTGTTTCAAATACTCAGAAGACTACAGGAGCGATGAAACTTGTATCGACTGCAAAGCTACGCCGTGCAGAAGAATTAGCAAAACGTTCTCGTCTTTATGCTCAAAAAATGAATCAGGTGATTGCCGAAATAGCTGGACGTATAGAATGTAATAAAATTGGTGGAATTGAAAATTGTTGTTTTCAAAAGAATGATAATCCAACAATGGTAGACATTATTTTTGTTACTGCTGATAAAGGTTTATGTGGAGGTTTTAATATTCAAACAATTAAAGCTGTTAATAAACTTTTAAAAGAGTATAAAGAACAAAATGTAAAAGTACGTTTACGTGGAATCGGTAAGAAAGGTGTAGAATTTTTTAAATATAACGAAGTTGAACTGTTTGATGCTGTTATTGATTTAAGTTCTAAACCAGATAAAGCAAGATCTGATGAATTTATTAAAACTTCTGTAGAAGATTTTAAAGAAGGCAGAACAGAAGCTCTTCATATAGTTTACAATGGTTATAAAAATATGATAACTCAAGAGTTACATGTTAATAAGATATTACCAATCGATACAGATGGTTTTGATTGTGATGATGTTCAACACAGTTCTATGTTAGATGTTGAAGCTGAAAATGAAGAAAAAATGCTTGATGCTTTAGTAACTAGGTATGTTGACTATAACATGTATTATGCATTAATAGATTCTCTTGCTGCAGAGCACTCTGCTCGCATGCAAGCGATGGATACTGCAACAAATAATGCAAAAGATATGGTTAAGTCACTTAAAGTAAAATTTAACAAAGCTAGACAAGCTGCAATTACCACCGAATTGATAGAAATAATTAGTGGTGTTGAGTCTATGAAATAATGGAGAATAATATGATTGGAAAAATTAGCCAGGTAATGGGCCCGGTTGTTGATGTTGATTTCGATGGTTACCTTCCAGTAATTAACGAAGCAATTGAAGTTAAAGTAAGTTTAGAAGGTACTAAACACCGTTTAGTACTGGAAGTTGCAGCTCACTTAGGTGATGGCCGTGTAAGAACAATCGCTATGGATATGAGTGAAGGTCTTGTTCGTGGAATGGCTGCTACAGCTACTGGTTCTCCGATTAAAGTTCCAGTTGGAGATAAAGTGCTTGGTCGTATTTTTAACGTAATTGGTGAGACGATTGACGGTGGAGATCAGATTACTGATTCTGAAGCTTGGTCAATTCACCGTGCTCCACCACCACTAGTAGATCAGTCTACTACTACTGAAATGTTTGAAACAGGTATCAAAGTTGTTGATTTACTTGCGCCTTACGCTAAGGGTGGAAAAGTTGGACTATTTGGTGGTGCTGGTGTTGGTAAAACAGTTATTATCATGGAACTTATTCATAATGTTGCTCATGGTCATGATGGTTTATCAGTTTTCGCTGGTGTTGGTGAAAGAACTCGTGAAGGTAATGACCTTTACTACGAGATGAAAGATTCTAATGTACTTGATAAAGTTGCACTGTGCTACGGTCAAATGTCAGAGCCTCCAGGTGCACGTAACCGTATTGCACTTACTGGTCTTACAATGGCTGAGTACTTTAGAGATGAGAAAAAGCTAGACGTTCTTATGTTCGTTGATAATATTTTCCGTTTTGCACAATCTGGTTCAGAAATGTCTGCACTTCTTGGTCGTATTCCATCAGCTGTTGGTTACCAACCAACTCTTGCTCGTGAAATGGGTGCATTACAAGATAGAATTACATCAACTAAAGATGGTTCAATTACTTCTGTTCAAGCGGTATATGTACCTGCAGATGATTTAACTGACCCGGCTCCAGCTTCTGTTTTTGCTCACTTAGATGCAACTACAGTTCTTAACCGTAAAATTGCTGAAAAAGGTATCTATCCTGCAGTTGATCCATTAGATTCAACTTCAAGATTACTTGATCCACAAATTTTAGGTGAAGATCATTACAATGTTGCTCGTGGTGTACAAACTACACTTCAAAAATATAAAGACCTTCAAGATATTATTGCGATTCTTGGTATGGATGAGCTTAGTGAAGATGACAAAAATGTTGTTTTACGTGCTCGTAAAATTGAGAAATTTCTTTCTCAGCCTTTCTTTGTTGCGGAAGTATTTACAGGTGCTCCTGGTAAATATGTTAAACTTGAAGATACTATTGCAGGTTTTAAAGGTATTTTAGCTGGTGAGTATGATGATATGAGTGAAAACTCTTTCTACATGGTTGGTAGTATGGAAGAAGCTAAAGCTAAAGAAGCAAAAAACAAATAAGCATTATGCTTATTAAAGGACTATAATGGATACATTAAAACTTGAAATCCTAACTCCTAATGGTGAAATCTTCAATGGTGAAGCTCTTAGTGTAGTTCTTCCTGGTGAAGAGGGAGAGTTCGGAGTACTTGCTGGACATGCATCACTTACAACACTTTTAACAAGTGGTGTAGTTGATGTTGAAAAAAAAGACAAATCAGTTGAAGCTATTGTAATTAGCTGGGGTGTTGTACAAGTAGATGAAGAAAAAGTTATAATTTTAGTAGAAGGTGCAGCTCCAATTCGTGGTAATAACGAAGCAGAAATTGCACAGGCTCTTGATGATGCGAAGAAACTAATTAAAGATGTTGCTGACTCTAGTGCAGCAATCGCTGTTGTTTCATCAAAAATAGAATCAGCAGCTCAAAGACTACTATAATATATGTTAAACAGTTTAATTGATTTTTATCTTAAAAGCCATCCTGTGACTATAGGTGTATTGATTCTTTTATCAGTATACTTTATAGTCTTAAACTGGGTATTTTTTTATAGATACTTTTCTATTAATAACTGGCTCACTTCTGAAAGTAATTCGTTAGAATCGTTATTAATGGGTTCAACTACAGTTAATGAAGACTCTTTTTTAAATAATTTTATAAAAACAAGTAATGTTATTTCAAAAGAAGTACTTGGTCTAGGAATGATTGCTGCTACAAAAGAGGCTACTAAAGGCCTATCTATACTTTCTATATTTGCTTCTACAACACCTTTTATTGGTCTTTTTGGTACAGTTGTTTCTATTTTAGATACATTTTCTCATATTGGGCAAACTAGTGGAAGTATGTCTGTTATTTCTAGTGGTGTTTCTGATGCTCTTGTGGCAACAGCTGCTGGTATATTTGTAGCGATTTTTGCTTATACATATCATCAAGTTTTAAAAAGAAAATCTTTTGAACTTATATCATATCTTCAGATGCAAAGTGATGCAATAATAGCTCGAAAGGTGTAACTATGTTATATGATTGGGATGAAAAACCAGAACTAAACATTACTCCTCTCGTAGATGTGATGCTAGTTTTACTAGCTATACTCATGGTTATTGCTCCAAATATAGTTTATGAAGAAAATATTAAACTTCCTCAGGGTTCAGTCTCAAAACAACTCTCTAAAATTTCACCTGTACATATAGTGATAGATAAAAATTCAAATGTCAAGCTAAATGGAAACCAAGAACTGATGAATGCATTTATGGATAACTTCTCTAGCTATGCACAAGATTTAGATAAAAAAGCGACAGTTCTTATAAGTGCAGACAGAAGTCTAGACTATGGAATTGTTATGTCCGTTTTAGCAGCTGTAAAACAGGCTGGTTTTATAGAAGTATCATTAGCAACAAATGGATAATAACAGTAATTTTTACTTCAGTGGATTTCTCTCATTTTCATTTTTTTTCATTTTCATTTTAATTTTTTCATTATTATTTAGTAAAGAAGTAATCCCTAAGACGTTCGCTTTGAAAAAAGCTAACTTTATCTCTGTTTCTTTAAGTAGTATAGATCTCAAAAAGAGTAGTTATACTCCTCAAGTCGAAGTAAAATCTCCTAAAGTTAAAAAGAAAAATGTTGATATAAATAATTTATTTAATGATGTTTGGACTCCTAAAATAAAAAAAACTGAGCAAAAAAATATTCAAAAAAATTCAAGACGACTTTTGGAGATTCAGAAGAAGATTAAAACAAAAAACAGTAATACTGTTAAAGCAAGAGATAAAGCTAAAAAAAATAATTCAACTGCTGATGAAGTAAATGAATATAATGCTAAAATTCAAGCAATTATTCATCAATACTTTAGTGTTCCTCCTAATTCACAAGGATATAGAGCAAAGAGTGTTATTACAATAAGTGCCATTGGCAAGGTTATTGATTTCAGGATTTTGACCCACTCTGGACATGAAGAGTTTGATAATGAAGTTGATAAAATTAAAAGTAGAATTATAGATGTTATTTTTCCATTGAGCCCTGAAAAAATAACAACAAGAACTATCATTTTACTTATATCTGAGGAAGAAACTTGAAAATACTATTTTTAATACTTATGTTATTTGGACTCTTATTTGGTGGTGATGCTACTATTGAGGTTATTAAGAAAGTTGATGTACTACCATCTTTAGCAGTGGAAGATGCATCTATAAGTTATGATGACTCTTTTAAGTTGAAGTTTTTTAAATCAATTATTGCAGATTTGAATGTACTATCAATTTTTAATGTTGATAGATTTTATCGAGAAACACATTACAACAATACAAATGTTGTAGCTTCCAATAGAAATAAAAAGTATGTACTTAGATACAAAATGTTTGAAGATGATGGCGGAGCTTTAAATGTGCACATTAAACTCTTGAAAAATAATGAAATTGAGTTTTCTAAAAACTACAAAATAAGTCGACAAAGTATTTATATGTTTATCTCGCATGCGATAGCTTTTGATATAAATGAGTTTATGGGTGCTTCCTCTGTAGAATGGATGAAAAGAAAAGTTATATTTTCTCGTATTGTAGGTCCAAAAAAAAGTGAGATTATTATATCTGACTATACTTTAGCTTATCAGAGGGTTATTTTAAAAGGTGGATTTAATATTTTTCCAAAATGGGCTAATAAGTCACAAACAGCTTTTTACTATACAGCATTAGACCCTAAAGTTCCCACACTTAAGCATTTAGACATAAAAACATTAAAAATAAAGAGTGTCATTACATCTGATGGAATTATGATTTGTTCAGATGTTAGTCCAAATGGAATTACATTGCTTTTAACTATGGCAAAAAAAGGACAACCAGATATATATTCGTATAATATAAAAACAAAAAAGTATATACGCGAGACTACCTATGGTGGAATTGATGTAAATGCTCAATTTATGAATAAAGATACTATTGTTTTTATATCTTCGCGACTTGGATATCCAAATGTTTTTTCAAAAAAACTAAATACCAATGAGATAGAGCAAATGGTTTATTATGGAACAAGTAACTCAGCTTGTAGTTCGAATGGAGAATATATAGTTTACAAAGCACGTGAAAGTTCAAATGCATATGATATAAATACATTTAATCTTCATCTGATTTCAACTAAAACAGACTTTATTAGAAGATTAACAGCTACGGGGGTAAATGAATTTCCAAGATTTTCTAAAGATGGGGATGCAATACTTTTCATTAAGAATTATAAGGGACAGAGTGCAATCGGAATAATAAGGGTCAATCATAATAAAAACTATCTTTTCCCACTTAAATATGGAAAAGTTCAGTCAATGGACTGGTAGCAATTATAGTAATATTGACATTTTTTAGGTATAATAGCGATAATTTTTAAAAACAATTAAGGAAATCAAATATGAAAAATATAGTTCTTTCAAGTGTAGCAACAGTACTTTTATTATTTACTGGATGTAGCCAAAGTGAACCAGCAGTAGATATAAAGTCTAACACAGAGACAATAGCCGTTGTGGAGGAAGTGAAAAGTGTAGAAACTGAAGTAGTTGCGAGTGAAGAGAGTATGGTAAGTTTATCATCAAATGAAAATGCAAGTTCAAATACGAACTTGAGTATGTCTGAGGTTGAAAGTAAATTACCCGCTATTTATTTTGCATTTGATAAGTTTGAGATAGATACTGCAATGCAAGTAAAAATTTCTGAGGCAGCTGATCTTGGAAAGAATGGGGCTAAATCATATAGTGTTAAACTTGAAGGTAACTGTGATGAATGGGGAAGCGATGAGTATAATTTCGCTCTTGGTTTAAAACGTGCTAGCAATGTTAAAAAAGCATTAGTATCTGAAGGTATTGACACTTCTCGTATATCTATGGTAAGTTATGGTGAAAGCAATGCTGTATGTAGTGATAAAACACAAGCATGTTGGGCTAAGAACCGTCGTGTAGATTTTAAACTTCTTCCATAGTAGTATGTATTATGAACAAGAGTAAAAATCTTCTTTTACTCTCTCTAGTCTTCCCTGTAATTATTCTCAGTGCTGAACCTTCTGCGTTTGGTGCTGGCAATATTGATAGTTCAAATCCTTATGGACTCACTTCAAATGAAAAAGTCATACTCGCTACTAAAAATAAACTTAATAAAGTCTCGATAAAGAGTAGTAATCAAGCCAATAGACTCGACTCATTAAGAGATAGGATAGATGGTTTACAGAGTGTTCTAGAGAGTTTAAGTAGAAAAGCACATAATAATAAAATTCATTTAAAAGATCAAGATGTTAAGAATAATTTAACTCGAACTAATGTTAAGGAATATGAAAAACGATTAAGTGAATTTGTAGAACGAAATACAAAAAATATTCAAGAGCAAAAAATACTTCTATCGCAAATGGTTTCACTTGTAGATGAAATTAGTCGAGAGTATGTTTCTAAAAAAGAGTTCAATGCTTTAGTTAATGATGTAAATAAATTTAAATCTCTAATAGTGAAAGAGCTAAAAACAAAAACAAAAACAAGTTCTAAGAGTAAACTGTCATCGTTGAGTTCAATAGAAGTATATAATCAAGCAGATAAATACTACAAAAAGAAGTATTATACAGATGCTATTAAAAATTATGAATACTTAATTAAAAAGAACTATAAACCTGCTTTCGCACATTATATGATAGGTGAAATGAACTTTAAGAGAAAAAATTATGCGAATGCTATTTCGTATTTTAAAAAGAGTTCGGCAATGTACGCAGAGGCTAGCTACATGCCGAATTTAATGCTACATACCGCACTGGCAATGAAAAGGACAGGAGACAATAACCATGCACAGGCTTTCTTTGAAGCGATTATTGTTAAGTATCCAAATTCAGTTGAATCAGATAAAGCAAGTTTATATATTCAGCCGTAATATATAATTTTATGATAAAATCGCAAAAATAATTAAAGGACATAAAAATGGCAATAGAAGCGAATCAAATAGTATCAATAGAATACGAAGTACGTGATGGTGATAAAGTAGTAGATAGTAATATGGGTGGAGACGCACTTATTTTTATGTTTGGAAAAGGTCAAATTATTCCAGGTTTAGAAAATGGAATTGTTAATATGACTGCCGGCGAAAAAGCAGATATACTAGTTAAACCAGAAGATGCTTATGGTGAGTATAGCGGAGAAGCAACTCAAGAAGTTCCAGTAGACCAATTTGCAGGAATTGATTTAGCACTAGGAATGACTCTTTATGGTCAAGCGGAAGATGGTGGAACTACACAAGTAACTGTTAAAGAAATTGGTGCAGATACAATTACTATTGACTTTAACCATCCTTTAGCTGGAAAAGAATTAATGTTTAGTATAAAACTAAACAGTGTTAGAGATGCTTCTGAAGAAGAAGCAATGACAGGTGTACCTTCTGAAAACAAGAAAGAAGAGGGTGAAAGCTGTGGTACAGGCTGTGGATGCCACTAGTTTCGTAACTGCTTCTGAAGCTTCTTACCAAGCGAAGAAGACAGCTACACTTTTAAAAACACTTAATGTCAATGCTCTCATTATGGGAGAGGTTGGCGTTGGTAAAAAAAGTTTAGCTATTTTTATACTTCCAGATGCACCTATCTTAGATGCATCTAACTTTGATGAACTTCTTACTAGCATAGAAAGCTGTGATGAAATTATCATAACAAATATTGACAATTCACCAAATATTAAAAGACTTATAGATACAATTAACGAAAGTAGTATTCGTGTTATAGCGACTTCAAAAAGTTTTTTTACAAATGACTTTATTAATGATTTATTTAGTGTAAAATTTACAATTCCACCTCTTATAGAAAGAGAAGAAGATGTAGCACTTTTAGTAAAATCATTTGTAAAAGAAGCAGCTCTCTTATTTGGATTTACTAAAGAGTTTAATATGGATAATTTTCATGCAGACTTGAGAGAAAATTCGAAATCTTTGAGAAAACAAGTTACTATGACATATTTGATGCAAGATATCGGTGATAGCGAACTTATGAGCATTATGGAAAATTATTTGTACGATAAAATGGGTTCAAGTAGTGACTATAGAAACTTTTTATATCTTTACGAAGTTCCTCTCATTAGAGCGGGACTAGCAAAATTTAAATCTCAATTACAATTATCAGATAAATTGGGTTTAAATAGAAATACCTTAAGAAAAAAAATATCTGATAATAAACAATATTTAGAGGAGTAGGTATGAGAGTAATTTTAAATCTATTTTTAATGATGTTATTATGTACCGTTTCACTGCATGCACAACGTGGTCTGAAACTCAAGCAGATGAAAGAAGAACAGC
This sequence comes from Sulfurimonas sp., assembly GCF_018698455.1. GTDB lineage: Bacteria > Campylobacterota > Campylobacteria > Campylobacterales > Sulfurimonadaceae > Sulfurimonas. The sequence goes on from NZ_JABIOQ010000059.1 coordinate 34,256, forward strand.
GAATAGCACTTGTTATTGGAAATGTTAATTACCAAAGTCTATCCAAACTTAAAAATCCCATAAATGATGCTCGAGCGATGAAAAATGCTTTAAAAAAGCGTGGTTTTAGTGTTATGTATAAAGAAAATGCTTCTAAACGCGAGATGAAGAAACTTATAAAAGAATTTACATATAAGCTCAAACGTGGTGGAGTAGGACTTTACTATTTTGCTGGACATGGTATAAATGTAAATGGTCAAAACTACCTTGTTTCTATAAACTCAGACTTAGCAAGTAAAGAAGATGTTGAGTATGAAGCTTATGCCTTAAACCGCATAACTAAGAAGATGCAAGAGGCGAAAAATCGTTTAAACATTGTAATACTTGATGCTTGCAGAAACGACCCGTTTTCTAGAAGTGCTGGCGGTGGTTTGGCTCCTGTTGGAAATGCCAAAGGAATTTTTGTGGCCTATGCGACGGAAGCTGGAGATGTAGCGGCCGATGGTAGTGGTAAAAATGGTGTTTTTACAAAACGACTCATAGAGCATATGAACGAAAAGGGTGCTACGATAGAGAGAGTCTTTAAAAATGTACGTACAGATGTTCAAACAGATACTAATGGAAGACAGTCTCCTGGAGTTTACAACCAGATAACAGGTGACTTTTATTTTACACTTCCAAATACAAATACGAACGGATATAAAAAAACAAAACAACAAGTTAAAAGCACAAAAAAATCAAGCTTTAATTTTGGAGACAATGCTCCATCTACTTTCTCACTTACAATAAACCAAACTCCATCTGATGCAAGAGTAAGCATAACAAATATAAGTCCAAGATACTATGATGGTATGGCTTTAGAAGCTGGGTCTTATAACATAAAAGTAAGTAAGACTGGTTACTACTCTAAAACTGGAAAAGTTGATTTACAGAGTGATTTGAATATTGAAATAAGTTTAAAGAAGAAACTTGTGTCAAGAAAAGTAGTGGAGAAAAAAACAGGAACAAAGGATGTAGTTGTTTTAAATGGTTTAATGTGGCAAGATAATCGAGATGCTAAAACTTTAAGAGAAGACTGGGGAGGGGCTAAAGATTACTGTAGCAATCTAAAGTTAGCTGGATACTCTGACTGGTATCTTCCAAGTAAGGATGAACTAAAAAGTATCGTTGATAAAAGTAGAACACCAAGTATAAAGAATGAATTTACTAATGCTACTTCTAGTTTTTATTGGTCTTCTTCGTCCTATGTTTCGAATTCTAAGCGTGCTTGGTTTGTAAACTTTAAGCTTGGCACTTCCTACAGCTACAATAAGACCGATGAGTTTTATGTCAGGTGTGCTAGGGCAGGACAATAAGATACTTTGATTATTTGCTCTTTTCCATCGTCCTCTATGGAAGTATATACATCAATAAGTAAAGTATGTATTCCTAAGCAAAGCATGGGTAGTAGAAAAATTAGTTATAATCTCACAAAATAATGAAGGACAAATATGAGTAAAATTGCAATGATATTCGCAGGACAAGGTAGTCAAGCTGTAGGAATGGGTAAAGATTTTTATGAAAACAGTGAAGTAGCACGAGAGATGTTCGCTAAAGCTGGAGAGAGAATAGGTGTTGATTTTAAAGAATTAATTTTTGAAGAAAATGAGAAATTAGGTCAAACAGCTTACACTCAACCTGCAATTCTACTTGTTCAGATGATAGCTTACAAGCTTTTTACTGATGCTTGTCCAGATGTAAAAGCTGAGCTTTTCTTAGGACACTCACTTGGTGAGTTCTCTGCACTATGTGCTTCTGGTGCTATAGATTATGTTGACGCAGTTGAGTTAGTTCATAACCGTGGAGCTTACATGCAAAAGGCATGTGACACTGTTGAAGCTGGAATGATGGTTCTTGTTGGACTTGATGATGCTTCAGTTGAAAAAGTTTGTGCTGATGCGCAAGCAGATGGTAAAAAAGTTTGGCCAGCTAACTATAACCAAGATGGTCAACTTGTTGTTGCTGGTATGAAATCAGACTTAGTTTCATTAGAGCAAACTTTTAAAGATGCTGGTGCAAAACGTGCGATTTTACTAGATATGTCTGTTGCTTCTCATTGTGAGATTTTAGCACCTGCTCAAGCACCACTTGCTGAGTTAATGGAAAGAATGGTTAGTGATAATTTTTCTGCTCCCATCATCTCAAACGTGACAACTGCTCCATATAGTACTAAAGCAGATGCAGTTGCACTTCTTAAAAAGCAACTTGTTGAGCCAGTTAAGTACAAACAGTCTATATTAGCTGTAGCTGGTGATTTAGATATGGCAATTGAGTTCGGTAACGGCATTACTCTTAAAGGTCTTAACCGTAGAATAGCTAAAGAGCTTACAACTTTAAACATTTCAGATATGGCATCTTTAGAAAAAGTAAAAGAAGAAATCTGTTCATAGTATGAATGTAACTCTAGCACAGATCTCTCCAAAACTAAATCGTTCAAACTTGGATGAGATATTAAGAATAATAGAGCTTCATAAAAGCTCTAGTGACTTGATTGTATTTCCTGAGCTCTCTTTAAATGGCTACTCACTTCAAGACAAACTGAGCGAAGATGCTTGGCGCTTAGAAGAGCTTGATGCTTTAAAAGATGCAAGTAAAGAGATAGATATAGTTGTTGGTGGAGCTATTAGAGAAGCTAATAGTTTTGTAAATGCAGCCCTTTATTTTTGTGAAGGAAAATTACTTTCTAAACACAACAAAGTACATCTTCCTAACTACGGTATGTTTGAAGAAGCTAGATACTTTGAAGCAGGAAAATTTTTTGAGAGCTTTAAAGTGCGAGATACTAAAGTGTCAATGTTAGTATGTGAAGACTTATGGCATAAGAGTGTACATGAAGAACTTATAAAAGAAAATCCAGATTTGATTATAGCTCTTGTTGCATCTCCAGCCAGAGGTTTTAGTGATGATGGTTTAGATATCGAGAAACAATGGCAAACAATTATAAAAACAGTTGCATCAGAATGTAAGGCCAACTTAGTTTTTGTAAATCGTGTTGGTTTTGAAGATGGCCTTGGTTTTTGGGGTGGAAGTTGTATAGTCAATGCAAATGCAGAAATAGTAGAAAAACTACCTCATTATGAAGTGGTTACAAAAACATTTAAATTAGGAGAGTAGTATGAATAAAATAGCAATCATGGGTGCAATGCCAGAAGAAATAGCTCCAATTCTAGAAATAGTAGGAGAGTATAAAACAACTGAGTATGCTGGAAATGTATATTATGAAGCAAATTATAAAGGTACGGACTTAGTTGTGGCACACTCGAAAATTGGTAAAGTATTTTCAACTCTTACTGCATCTTCAATGATTCAACACTTTGGATGCAATAAGCTTCTTTTCTCAGGTGTAGCAGGTGGGATTAACCCATCTTTAAAAATTGGAGACTTGATAGTTGCCACTAAACTTTCTCAACACGATTTAGACATCACTGCGTTTGGTCATCCAATGGGATTTGTTCCAGGTGGTTCTGTATTTGTAGAAGCTGACAAAGGTTTGATTGCACTTTCTAAAGAAGTTGCGCAAGAGCTAGGAAAAACAGTTCAAGAAGGGATTATTGCAACAGGTGACCAGTTTGTACACAATCAATCTATTAAAGATGAAATTGTAAAGAACTTTAATGCTGATGCTTTAGAGATGGAAGGTGGAAGTGTCGCTGTTGTTTGTGATGCTTTAAATGTGCCTTTCTTTATTTTACGTGCTATAAGTGATACAGCAGATACAGACGCTAGTTTTTCATTTGATGAGTTTATGGAATCAAGTGCAGTTATATCAGCAGAATTTGTTATGAAAATGGTAGATAAAATAGTTAGTCCATTAAATAACACCAAATGAATAAAATCCATTTGACTCCGTTAACACTATGTTTTCCTAAGCGGAAGGCTCTTCATGCGTAGTATAGTACCATCTAAAAAGATTATGTCTAAACTTGGTAAAACAAATGCGGAGTTTACTCTTATAGAAGAGGGTGATAAAATACTTGTTGGACTTAGCGGTGGTAAAGACTCACTCACTATGATTCATGCTATGAAAGAGCAACAGCGTCGTGCCCCTTTTAAGTTTGACTTTATTGCTGTTACTATTTCATATGGTATGGGTGAGAACTATGATGCACTTGCAGAGCATTGTAAAGAGTATGAAATAGAGCATATTGTTAAAGATACTAGAACTTTTGAGCTTGCAAAAGAGAAAATTCGCAAAAATTCATCATTTTGTAGTTTCTTTTCAAGAATGAGACGTGGTTATATATACTCTGTTGCCGAGGAGTTAGGGTGCAACAAAGTTGCCCTTGGTCATCACTTGGATGATGCTGCAGAGAGTTTCTTTATGAACTTCATATATAATGGTCAGATGCGATCATTAGCTCCTAGATACACTGCAACGAATGGTTTAGTAGTTATTCGTCCTTTAATTCAGATGAGAGAACGTCAACTCACTGCATTTGTTGTAGATAATGACTTAGTCGCTATAGGTGATGAAGCATGCCCAGCAATGCGTTTTGATGTTAAAATGCCTCATGCAAGAGCAAGCACTAAAGTGATGTTAGCTAAGATGGAAGAAGAATTTCCTAGTCTTTTTACGTCTTTAAATGCAGCCTTTAAAAATATAAGTGTTGATAGTTTTTTTACACAAGAGCCATTTGAGGAAGTAGATGAAGTGGTTAAGTAACCTCTTCATCATAGATTACTACAGTTCCCGCAAGTAGATCATGAAGTCCTCGTTTGTCTTTTCTAAACGCAACCATAATAAATCCAATGAGTAAAGCGAATGTTGAAGCTATATAACCAAAAGAACGAGTTATGGCTTGTTTATTATTTATATCTTTAAATGTTTTAGCATCTACAATTTTTATATGAACAAACTTTTTTCCAGGTGTAGCCCCTTTATTTTTTTTCCAAAAAATAAGAGTGATTAATAAAACTGAAGTCTCAAATAGAAGTTCCCACTTTATGGATGTTGTAGGTTGCTTGTCAAGGGCATGTGAATTTCCACTCATGGCCATTTGCACATTTTGTACATACTGAGAATAGTCAAACCAATTTCCATCGCTGATAAAGTATATAACTATTGCAATAGGAAGTGCTAAGAAAAATGTATCAGCAAGAGATGCTAGGAAACGTATCCAAAAGCCTGCATATCTAACATCTTTTTGTGAGAGTGAATTATTTGTATTGTTCAAGATTTAACTCCTATGGATGAGGATAGAAAGACATCTACCCCAAGAGGGGGTTTATGTATATAAAAGAGGTTTGATATTAAACGTGGTAGTTTGGAGCTTCTTGAGTGATGATAACATCATGAACATGAGACTCTTTAAGTCCTGCCGATGTGATTTCAACAAATTCTGCTTTCTCCCAGAACATCTCTATTGTTTCACTTCCACAGTAACCCATAGATGCACGAAGTCCACCCATCATTTGATGAACGATTCCAGCTATTGAACCACGAAATGGAACACGACCTTCAATCCCTTCAGGAACTAGCTTATCAGCTGCTGTTCCTTCTTGAAAATACCTGTCATTTGAACCTTTTTGCATAGCTCCAATGCTTCCCATACCACGGTATGATTTGTACTGACGACCTTGGAACATTATAGTTTCACCTGGAGATTCTTCAGTACCAGCAAGAAGTGAACCTGCCATAATACATGAAGCACCAACTGCAAGTGCTTTAGAAATATCACCAGAGTATCTAATACCACCATCAGCGATAACGGGAACACCATGTGGACGAGCCGCCTCTGCACATTCGTCAATAGCAGAGATTTGAGGTACACCAACACCGGCAACGATACGCGTAGTACAAATACTACCTGGACCGATACCAACTTTAACTGCATCTGCACCCGCTTCAATTAGAGCTAGTGTAGCTTCTGCCGTTGCAATATTTCCAGCGATAACATCTACTTCCATTGTTTCTTTTATCTTTCTAACAGTATCAAGAATACCCTTAGAATGTCCATGAGCTGAGTCAAGAACTAAAACATCACAACCAGCATCAACAAGTGCTTTTGCACGGTCAAACTGTCCAACACCTATAGCTCCACCAACAACAAGGCGACCAAAAGCATCTTTGTTAGAATTTGGATATTCTATACGTTTTTTGATGTCTTTTATAGTGATAAGACCTTTTAAAAACCCATCTTCATCAATAATAGGAAGTTTTTCTATTTTGTTCTTGTGCATAATATCAGCTGCATCATCAAGGCTTATGCCCTTAGTTGCAGTTATTAAAGGCATGACACTCATAGCTTCACTTGCAAGTCTTTTCATATCTTTTTCAAAACGCATATCACGATTTGTAAGAATTCCTAAGAGTTTATTATGACCATCAACAACAGGAACACCGGAGATTTTAAATTCGTTCATAAGCTTTTCAGCATCAGCTAAAGTAGCATCAGGATGAACAAATATAGGATCAATAATAATTCCACTTTCACTTTTTTTAACTTTTGTAATTTGTTTACATTGTGTTTGAATGTCCATATTTTTATGGATAATACCAATACCACCAAGTCTTGCCATAGCAATAGCTGCTCTATACTCAGTTACAGTATCCATAGCTGCTGAAACCATAGGTATCTTAAGGCTAATGTTACGTGTAAGTTTTGTTTCTAGTGATACTTCTTTTGGAAGAACTTCGGAATATTGAGGTACTAAAAGTACATCTTCAAATGTCAGTGCGCGTTTACGAATTCTCATGGTCGTCCTTTAAAATTTGTAGATTATAGCTTTTTTGTGGTTAAAAAGAGGTAAAATCATAACCATTCTTTAAGTGTTTTAGGTTTCCCAAGGAAGTATCCTTGACCGTAAGTTATTCCTATTTCTTTAAGAGCATCTACATCTTCTTGTGTCTCTACATATTCGGCAACAGTCTCCTGCCCTTTGAGCTCACTTATCTCATGTATATATTTTATTACAGCCTTATCTATAGGATCCGTATGCATATCTTTTACAAAACTACCATCTATTTTAACGACATCGAAAGGCATGCTTTTTAAGTACTCAAAAGATGCCATTCCCGTTCCAAAATCATCTAATGCAAGGCCAATACCAATATTTTTTAACCAGAGTATAAACTCATTTGCTTGTGCAAAGTTACCAACGGCTGATGTCTCTGTGACTTCAAGTTCTAACTTCTCCCATGGAAAGTTAAAGTGAGTAACGGCTTCTTTTATCTTCGCTTGAAAATCTGGGTTTGTTAAAGAAGACCCTGCAAGATTTATATGTGCAGAGTGAAGATTTTTGATATGCTCTGGATTTTTTGTAACCTGTTCAAGATAAGTCCATAGAACCCAGATATCTATCTCTGTCATTAGTTGATATCGTTGTGCTGTAGGCAAGAAATTATCTGGTGGCACAAAGTTGTTGTTTTTATCCCACATTCTGATTAGAATTTCATAACTGACTTTGCTAGTTTCGTATTGAAGTGGAACTATGGCTTGTGCAAAAAGCTCAAATTTCGAAGGGCCAGAGGATAGGGCCTCTTTAACATAACTTGCAGTCTCAAGCTCTTGCTCAAACCTTTTAGCTATACCATCATCAGGATTAAATATATGAAATTTATTCCTTCCTTTTTCTTTGGCACTGTATAAAGAAGAGTTAATAGCTTTAATAAGTTCTGTAAATGTGTATTCAAAAGGTTTAAAGTGTACAAATCCAATACTTGCGGAAACACTATAAACTTCTTGTCCAGGAGTAAAACGAAAATCGCTTAACTTGGTAAGACTTTTGTTTAAAAAATCTAAACCAGACTCCTTACTAGAATCTTTAAGTAAAACCATAAAACCATCACCATCAACTCTTCCAAATGTAGTGCAATCAGGAAGAATTTTTGAATACTCAAAGACAATCATTTTAAGAAGTTCATCACCAGCCTGATAGCCAGCAGAATCATTAATAAGTTTAAATTGGTCCAGGTTTAAATAGAGGAGGTTATAGGTCAGGTTAGATTCATTTTTTAAAACTTCTTTGAGTTCTTCTTCTATAAAAAATCTATTATGAATACCTGTTAATTTGTCATGCTCTGCTTGGAATTGTAACTTGCCCGAAGCATCTGAGACCTGCTGCATAAGAGTGTTATAACCGTTAAAAAGTTTTTTAATCTCGTTGTTAGAAGAGGTTTGTATAGATACTATTTCATTATGCGTAGGATCACTATTTTTCATAGCTTGAAGTAATATTGTGAATGGTTGTGTAAAACTTTTACTTAAAAATTGACTTATTATAAAGCCTAAAAGAAGTGCAAATGGTAGTGTCTTTAGAATTGAAAATACAATGGCATCTTGTTTTTTCTTATATTCTTGAAGGTTAATATCTATAAGTGTGTAACCATAGATATAAGAGTCCATTGCAAGGTGATGTTTTACATAGAGATTTTCATCAGTAAATATCTCTTGAGTTGTTATCATCTGAATTTTATTGAGCTGAAGGTTCTTAATTGATTTATAAGCATAAATAGTTTGGTTCATATCGTTAAGCAAAATAAGACCATTTATCTCATCAAACGCGGAGAGTCGGCTTTTTATATCGGTGATTGCATCAGCTGAAGGGGAGAGGATAAAGCGTAAAAAATCTTGGTTTAATGATTTTGTTACTTTTTGGACTTGTATAATTGCATTGTCTTTGTTTTGTGAATTTTGCAAGTTTAGAATAACCAAAAGAGTACTAATCTCAACGATAGTAACAACAAGTGTCATAAAGAGAATGAGTTGCCATTTTATACTTAGTTTATTCCACATTTACAAGATCCTACTTTTGTGAGGGATTAACAATTGGAAGTTTAAGGTCATTTCCCCACTCTTTCCATGAAGCATCGTAGTTTGATACATCATAGTCAAGTTCACGAAGTGCAAAGTAGTTTGTAGCAGAGATTTTACCTAGGGCACAGTATATAACTACTTTTTTATCTTTAGAAATATTCTTATATATGTCTTTTAGTATTTCTACATCTTTCAGTATAGAAATATTTGAACTTTTATCTATGTTGTGAGAAGCCGGAATATTAGTTGCCTTTGGAATATGTCCAAACCTTTGAGCGACTGAAACTTTTCCAATATAAGCTTTTGTAGGACGTGCATCTATAATTATATGATTGGGATTTTTAGTTGCTATTTGTGTAGAAAATTTTGTAGCAAGCCTTTTATTGTTAATAACTGTTATGTAGTCACTTTGGACAACACTTGTTACTTTTGTCGTAGTTTTTAAACCTTTTTGCAACCACTGCTTATAGCCAGCAGTTAAAAGTTTAACATTTGTAAATCCATAAACTTCAAGTGCCCAAAAAAGCCTTGCTGCATCAAAAAAAGACCCATTGTCATAGATTACGACATTGTCTTCTATGTTAAGACCTGCTAACTGAATAATATTTTGCATTTCTAAAGGGTCTGTGAGTTTTCCATTTAATTCCATGTTTGAATAAGTTTGTGCTACATCAAAATTTATAGCACCATGAATATGACCTGCTTGGTAATCTTTAAGTGAGCGAGTATCTAAAATTTTATATTTAAGGACATCTTGATTTAAAGTTTGGGCTGAGATTCTTAGTGATGATGCGTTGAGAGTAAAAAGTAATAAAAGTAGAACGATAAGTGTTTTCATAGAAGAGCCTTTTTTTGTAAGTAAAGGGATTATACATTATAAAAAGTTATAAGTAGCTTTTAAAGATACATAAACTGTGAAAGTAAGATAATAATAATAACTAGGGAAAAAGGGAAAAGATGACTTTTAAATACAAAGGGATTGATTCCAAAAAGCTTTTGATTTATGCCTCTAACGCCAAGCCATAAACCTAAAAATGCTTTTATACTTAGTAGGATTTGAAAAGAGTTTAAACCATCTTCGCTTATCTCACCAAAGATATGAAAGAACATATACAAACCACTAAAAACTGCAACCACTAAAGCATAAGGAACTACTTTTCTTACATGCATCATAATAGCTTCACGAGCAGTTTTATATTCTTTTTCGCTAAGAGTTTCGTTCATCTTAGATAAAAAGAGAATATCTACAACAAGAAACCCTCCATAAATAAATACGGAGAAGATATGAATGGTATGTATGAGAGTATAAAGAATGATAAATCTCTATTTTTGGTAGTTTATAGCAGTCTCAAGACTTAGGGAACCATCAAAGAGAGTTTGCTCATCGAAAGCTGCTGCAATAAGTTGAAGGCCAACTGGCATGCCATCTGTATTTTTAGATATAGGAAGTGAAAGAGCAGGGAGACCTGCAAGATTTACCGAGATTGTGTAAATATCACTAAGGTACATATCCATAGGTTTTGATAACTCCCCGAACTTTGGTGCAACAGTAGGTGCAACAGGAGATAAAATTAAATCTACTTCTGCAAATATTCTTTCAAAGTTGTCCTTAATGATATGACGAGTCTTTTGTGCTTTTACATAGTAAGCTTCATAATAACCACTACTTAAAACGAAGTTTCCAAGTAAGATACGGCGTTTTACTTCATCTCCAAAACCATTACTTCGCGTTTGGATAAAAGTATCTTCAAGATTTTTCCCATCAACGCGGTTACCGTAACGAATGCCATCATAACGAGCAAGGTTAGTCGTAGCTTCAGCAGTCGCTGTAATATAGTAAGCTGAGATGTCAAACTTTGCATCCATCATCTCGCGTTCAACGATGGTATGTCCAGCAGATTTAAGAGCTTCTATAGCCTTAGCATAAGCATCTTTAATATCTTGACTTGCATCTTTTAAGTACTCAGGTAAAACAGCAATAGTAAGCTTTCTATCTGCATTTAGGTTTGGAGTTACTTTTTCATCTCTCCCAGCATTTGTAGAATCTTTCTCATCAGAACCACTAATGATGTCATAAAGAATTGCAGCATCTTCAACATTTTGTGTCATTGGTCCGATTTGGTCAAGGCTTGATGCATAAGCACCTAAACCATAACGAGAAACGCGACCATAAGTTGGTTTCATTCCTACTATTCCACAAAACGCAGCAGGTTGACGAATACTTCCACCAGTGTCACTTCCAAGAGCGGCAATGGCAAGACCTGCACCAACGGCCGCTGCACTACCACCAGAACTTCCACCAGGAACTCTGTCTGCGTTTATTGGGTTGAGTGTTTTACCATAAAAGCTCGACTCTGTTGTAGAACCCATTGCAAA
>NZ_JABIOQ010000060.1 GCF_018698455.1 Sulfurimonas sp.
AAAATCAAATCTAGCATTAAAAGTGACGAATACTAAAAAAGCATTCGGACACTTTACGCTAAAATACTGTTACAGAAAATATCTCTTCTTAAACTGTCCGAACTCAAACGACATGGGTGTCCGGATACTCCGTTATATGCATATATGCATGTGCCATAGCTTCAGCATGTGCAATGTTTATGCAAAATACTAGTGAAGCTTCTCTTTTAAGTACAGTATCTTTTGTACTATGAACAATCTTTAAGATATTTTCATAATTATTAAAAGCTTCATCTAGTTCCGTTTGGTTATAATCTCCACCAACTAGGCTAATAGGTGACAGATCTATTTTTACAGGTGCATAACATAATGGATAAACTAAATAAGCATTATCTAGCATATATTGAAGATCATACTTATTTATATGATATTCAAAACCTTGCAAAGTTATACCATTATGATCATATGGTGTAGCAGATAAACCAACAAGTCTTCCGTTAAATTCCTCAAGAACCTGCTCAATCATTTTTCCACTAAAGCCATAATGTATCTCATCTATAATAATCATAGTAGGTTTAAAACCCAAATCTCTTTTATGTGCTGTTTGTAAAGTTGAAATAAACATATGATAATTTACATTATATTCACTGGGTCCATGAATTATTTGTGAATCTATCTCTGCAAATGTTTTTTGTAACTGTTCTAACAAAATAATTTTAGGAGCAACTACTAAGACGATACCACCTTTCTTTATTTCATTTTTTGCAATTTGTGCCGCTATAACAGACTTTCCAGCTCCAGTTGGTGCCTCAACTAAAACAGACTTATCAAGTAATGAAACTTGCTTAATAATACTTTCTTGATAAGGTCGCAGTACAAAATCCATTGAACAACTATGCTTCAAAACTAATTTGTATGTATATGGCCTTGTACTGTAATCAATGTCAACTAGGTTTTCTCTTTCTGCATATACTGATGGATATTCAAACTCTTGTTTTGAACGATATTCAGGACGTACATAATCTCTATATATTCTTGGATACTCAAACTTTTTTAAGATATCTTTCTGCGTTAACCAATTAACTGAAGTTGATTTTTTAAGCTCTTTTGAGTGCAGCTCATTTATTATTAAATTCGTAAAGAGTCTTGCCAATTGCAATTCAATTTCTCTTTTTTGAGCTTCATTCTCAAAAGAGCTTATTTTCATTCTCTGATCAAAATCTATTGTAAAGTCATTAACACTTAACATATTTTTCCCTACAGACTTAGCTTTAACTCGTATGAAGAAGAATTCTCTCTAAAGTCTTTTACTATATCTGAAAGTGTACTATATTCTAGTTTTGCCCATGTAGATTTTCCTTCTTCCCTTACATCAAGACCAGCACCAACATGAACTCCACACTGATCAGTGATAATATATCTATCATGCCAACTATCAGTTTTATCCCACTGATATAACCTACATATATGCCCATACTTTTGAAATATTTCTTTAGAAGATCTTTCCCATGAGCTTTTAAACTTATGGCCATCAGTTTCACCATACTTAAAACGTGTATGAATTTCTATAGTACCTTTTTGAGCGTTACCTCTTTGACTTCTCAATTCTTGAGCCACTATATTAAGAGTAGCTCTGTATTTAGGCCTTATTGTATCAAAGTATGGATCAATTAAAATCACTTTCTTTGCATAACTTAATATAGGTTTTAATTCTTGTAATAAATTTACTTCATTTTGAATAATATAGTGTGTACGCAACCGTTCATCTTGCCATTTATCACTCTCAAACAAACTTTGTAAAGAAATAGTCTTATCATTTTTTGATAATGAGAGCATACTAAAAAATGGCTCTAAGTCGTCAGATATTTTTGCAAGCTCAATCCATTCTTCTTCGGATGAAGGCTTTAGTTCAGCCTTTTTATGCCCAACAATAAGATTATGATCCTTTAAATTAGACAAGAGATGTAACAGCTTATCCTTATGAGATGGCTGTAAAGAATTTATTTGTTGCAAGACTTGTTTTCTCCAATCCCCATTATTCAAGTCAGCTAAAATACCATTTTTATTTACTTCCTTTAAAAACATTTGTAAAAAGAAAAAATTACTAGAATCTGAGTTCAATGCCTCTTCGGTAAACAGTTGTGGTGTACAAGAAAAATCATATAGCATTAAAAAAACCTTTCTGTAAAACCTTCTTCAAAAAAACCACCTGGCCATGGATCAAGTAATGAGCCGTCTTCATCTAATTGAAGTTCTAAAACATATGTTTTATTCTCATCTGCATCAACATATAAAATAGATACATCATTTGGGGTTAAGGATAAATTTTCATTAGGTAAAGTACCTTCTACAGTTTGTCTCATTCGTTTCATTAAACGTAATAATAAATGCTCACTATGTGTTTCTACTATGGAAGTGTTAGAGTTATCTTTAAAACTTTTAATAAACTCGTCTGCTAAATCACTTTGAACTGCAGGATGCAAATGTAATTCAGGCTGTTCAACTGCAATAACTTGACCTTTTTCACTAAATAAAGTAACCAAAATTGGCAATACTTGACTTACTCCTAGTCCCATTTCTCTAATATTAACTGGAGTATTGTATCTCTTATCATAAAAAGAAAATTCTTTGATCTGGTCTAACATATTAAAATCATCTTCACTAAAATGTTTTTTTCTTTTGTCTTTAAAGACCTCTTGCATTTTCATAATATTTTGCTCATTAAGTTTGACATGCTTTTGTAATCCTAGTTCATAGGGTGTCTTTAGTTTGTCACTAGAAAGCCATACATTAAGCATGGCTTGTAGTTTATTGTCGTGTTTTAAAAGTTCCCATGCGTAAGTTGAAGCATCAGATTCAATTTCTCTATCTGCATATGCAAATTCATGTCTTTCAGGGAAACTTCTAAGCGGACCTATATACTTCATCCCCGTGGACTTTTTAACTGCCTTATTAACATCAACTATCCAGCTAAACAAAATTAAAGAAACAATATCAGCAATATTATGTATACCATACTCATCAGCTAAATCACAAAGTTCCTGATTTTCGGAAATTCTTTCATAAATATCATCAGAAATATCAAATTTTGCATCAAAGGCTTCCTTAGAGTGATCTTCATTTTTTAGCATTTTTAAATCTTCAGTTATTTCTTCTGATGATCGTTTAATATAATTTATATATTTTGTCTCAAAATCATGATTCCATTCAAAAAAAGTACCAATATCATTTGGATGAATATTTTCAAGCTCCAATAAGATACTTTTCTTTTCAGTAATATAAGAGTTTAAACTGACTATACCATCACCTTCAGATAAATATTTCTTAATAGCTGAAACTATTTCTTTATTGCTATCCCACTTCCCATAATTTTGTATATTATGTAGAATTTGATCTATAAACCAATGTTCTGGATTCAATAAGATTAAGTAGTTTTGATTTTCTGTATTTTTACAGCCTTCAATTTTTTCAGTTAATATACTCTTAAATAACCATTCTTTTCCTATAGAATAAATTGTTTGAGTATCAGATACTTCTCCGGACTTTGTTTTTCCAATTGTTGTATTTATTGTGATTTTATCATCCAAATTGTATGTTTTTTGAATAAATTCATACAAGTCTTCAGTAAAAATTTTTAATTGTTCATCTGATGCCTTTTCAAGTGCATTAATAAAAAAATCTTCAGTTAGTTCGAACTTATCATCTCGTAAATATTCATTTGATTCAGTTTCATCATTTTTTTCTTCAACCCACTCATTATCTGTAAATTTTTCTTTCTTTATTGTTTGACAGTAGAGTTGCTTAATATTAAGAAGATCTTTCGTAGACACTGAAGCATCTATATAAAATTTTTCCATAGTTCCTAATGGTTTATTGTATATTTTCTTTGTGTACCGGAAAGGTGGTATAGTTCGCTTTCCAAATAGATTTGTTTCATATTCTGCAGTTTCATGAATAAATGTTTCTAATCTAGACATATCAAAATGTTCAAGATCAAAATCATTAAAATTTTCTTCTAGCCAATAAAAAAATCTTGAATCTCCACTATTGATATGAACCCAAGGGTTATTTTTAATAAATGCATCTTTAATTTGATTATGCATATCTAAAGGGATAAGATTTAATAAATATTCTCTTTCTTCAAATTGATACTTTCCCGTTCTTAATTTATCAAGTGAATTATCTACAGTCCCAGCATATGTAAATTCTAAGGAAACTTCTTTTTCAGGGTCTTTTTTATGTACAAAGTTCTGGAATCCTCCAAGATTAATAGTATCTCCCAGTTTAATTTCTGAAGGCGAAAAAGTCGAAGTTTTATATAAATTATTAAAGTATGATATTGAGTGTATAATACTAGACTTTCCAATACTATTCGGTCCATATATAAGTGTAATTGGCTTTAAATCAAATCTTTGTAACTTTTCACCAAATGGTTTGAAGTTAGCAATACCAAATTTGTTTATTTCTCTCATAATTTGCCTTTAATTTTTTTAGATGGTAGAATTCTACAGTTTATTTATGACAAAACTTGTCAATAAAGGAATATTTTGTCTACAGCAATCTCAAACAAGATAAATCATATCTTTAAATTAATGATAATGCTTGTTAATGATAAAGAATTATATCCACAAGATACAAATCTTCAAAACGAGTTAGAAATAAGTGAAAGAACTTTAAGAAGATACCTTGAAAATATATATAAATTATTTAGTCATATTGTGCTTATTGAGAAAGTCAAAAAAGATGATGTAAATAGACGTATTGATGTATACAGATGTTCAAATAAAGATCAAGATAATATACATATATTAAAATACTTTGCAAACAACACTTCTGATATTACTTGGGTTATGCAATTGGCCCTTGAAAACAATCCTACTCTACTAGAAAACTTGTCAAAAACTGAACAAAATTCTATTAAGTCTACTATTAACCAAGATACAGATACTATTGAATTTGTCACAAGGCCTTTTGAAAAATTCAGTATAGAACAGCAAAGTATATTTAATGCACTGAAATTTGCAGTAAAAAATCATGAGTATAAAAATATAGCATACAAGTATGAAGAACTTGAAGAGCTCCTTGATGTAAAATGCTTGAAAATTCTGTTTATTTCTAATAATTGGTACTTAGCTATTGAAGCAAAAAACAATATCCATAGATTGCTAAGAATTTCATTTATCCAAGAAATTTCATATTCTAAAAAATCTAATTATCAAAAGAGTGTTCTGAATAAATATAACCAGTATTACCGAAAAATACAAAACCCATTTACCCAGTATAATGTCAAGGCTCAAATAGCAATATTACAGGTATCACATAGTCGTGCAAAATACTTTAAGTCAAATATGAAAAAGTTTTTCCCATCTCAAAGATATATAGATGAAGATAAAGATGGAAATATTAAGATATCAATAGAATATACACAACCAATAGAGATATTGCCATTTATCAAGCAATGGTTACCACATATAACTATTATTGAACCAGAATATTTAAAGATTGAGTTAAAAAAAGAATTAACTGAAGCTATACATGATTTAGACTAATAAAAGTCATATTGTTAAGTGGCACTAAGAAGATTTGATGCCGGATTTGTGCCAGTAGTTTTACACTTTTTCGTCATTTTCAGTAAATATGGTCGCTAGAAGTGTCCTATTTTACTTAAAAATTAGACTCCACTGAATAATCATAATAGACTCTTCTATAAATTTTAAGGACTATTGCTCAATCAATGTAATTCAATAATTGACAAATAATAATTTAAGGTTAGGTTTTGTACATTATTTGTACACTTTTAGCTCTGTATTAGTTCTTGAATAAGTATTCATTATGCAGACCAAGGGGCATAAGTTGAACGAATTAATATTTTAAAAGTCCTTACATTAGGACTAAACCTCTATTTTAAGTGCTTCTGAGAGAATTTAAGTTATGCTTCTAACTACAATTCAATTCTCCTCGGGGTCACCACATATAAAAAACACTCCATTCACATACATTCAGCAATAACAAACTTTTTAAATCTTATAATAAATATACTTCTAGAGATAATACATATGGCGGATATACATGAAAATAGATTTTCACTCAAAAAACATACTAATTGTTGATGATTTAAATACTAATATTATATTTTTAAAGATACTACTCACAGAAGAAGGGTATTCTTCTGTCTATACAGCAGATTCTGCAAAAAAAGCTTATAGTATTTTAGAAACTCATAACATTGAATTAATACTTCTTGATATTTCAATGCCAGATATAGATGGTATAGAAGCAACTAAATATATTAGAAATCAAGAGAGTTACAAGCATATTCCAATCATGATGGTTACAGCCGATACAACTAGTCAAACACTCGAAAAAAGTTTTGATGCTGGAGCGAATGATTACATAACAAAACCAGTGAATATCGCGAATCTTAGAATTCGTGCTGAGAGTCTCTTTATGAGTGCATATAAAGATGCCATCATCCAAAAACAAGATAGACTTTTAGCAGTAAATGATACAGTAAAAATGTTAGCACACCAATGGAGACAACCCATTGCATCTATCGCTGCTACAACTATGTCTATATCTGTAAAAAATGAGCTAGAAACACTAGAGTCCAAAGACCTTAATATTGCTTTATCTAAAATCAATGACTACTTACAAAATCTATCTCGCTCAATAGACGATTTTGCACAACTTTCTAAAATAGAAACAGAATCTTCATGTAATGATATTAATACAACTATAAAAGAAAGTCTAGCATTAATAAAAGATAATTTCATTGTCAATAATATTGTAATAAAAACTAATTTAACTTCATCTAAACCAGTCGTTTATTTTAAAAATGAACTTCTAAAAATTCTCGTTTCTATCTATAAAAATTCCATCGAAGCATTCCAAAAAAACAATATAGATAATGGTAAAAATCTAAAAATAACCACTCATCAAACTGATGAAATAACTAAAATTACAATTACGGATAATGCGGGTGGTATTGATGCTTCTGTTATAGAAAAAATATTTGATCCTTATGTAAGTACTAAGAAGGAAAAAAATGGTGTTGGATTAGGTCTTTATAACGCTGTAAATATTCTAAGAGATTATATGAATGCAAGTATTCACCTTGAATCAGATAAAGGTGTCACTACAGTTACTATCCAAATACCTAACCAAGAGATGATAACTAGTTAATTACTAAACTATATCTTATGGGAATATGTAAAATCATTTTCTCTTTTGGCTTTGGAAACTTTCCTGAAAGATCTTCAATCGTTCTTTGTGCAGCACGACTTAGTATCTCTCTCTTTGAAGAAACAATTATGATATTTTTAACAGAAGCATCTTTTAAAAGAGTAAATTGAACTATTACTTCTCCTACAATGCCCCTCTTTCTAGCACTTCTTGGATAGTAAAGGTTTTCTTGAAGTAATTTTATAATTTTGTCTAAGTTCTCATCAATATACTTCTTTTGTGAACTTTTTTCAATTATACTTGGTACAACAACTTTTTGGATAATTTGTGAAGAAGTTTCTTCTGTAACTTCTTCTTTAAGTATTTCCTCTGCTACTATTTTTTCTAATTTTGGTTCTCTTATTTTTTCTTTTGGTATTTCTCGAGGCTTTTGAATTGTCTTTTTTTGAACTTTTTCGACTACTTTTTTGAGTACTTTTTTTTCTATTTTTTTTTGAACTTTTTTTTCTATTTTTTTCTTATTTTTTATCTCTTTTGGTTCTGGAAAACAAGAAAGCTGTACACACATACACTCTTCTTTTTTCTTACTTTGACTTGTTGCTATGTAAAAATATGAAGAAAATAGAAGTACCATTATAAATATGTGAACTATAATGGCGATAGAAAGAGAACTAAGATGTCTTTTCATAAAGAACTGTTAGATAGCACGCTTAAACTCTGGATAGGCTTCAACTCCACATTCATTGACATCCATACCTTCAACTTGAGCATCATCTTCTGCACGAAATTTAGAAATTTTATTTATTATAAACAGCACTGTATATGAACTAACAAATGCAAAAACTCCGACAACAGCCACACCTTTAAGCTGCTCTATAAAAGATTTATCATCTATAAAGATTCCAACTGCTAAAGTTCCCCATATACCATTTACAAGGTGAACAGAGAGTGCTCCAACTGGATCATCTAATTTAAGTTTATCAAAAATAGGAACAGCAAAAACAACTAATGCTCCACCTATAAGCCCAATTAGAATTGGTGTATACATGTCATATAAATCAGGTCCTGCAGTTATAGCCACTAAACCGCCAAGAGCACCATTTAAAATCATAGTAATATCAAAAAGTCTATATCTTGCATACATAATAAAACCTGCGATGAGAGCACCTGCTAAACCTGCTGTATTTGTATTCATTATTGTTTTGGCTACTTGGTCTGCTTTTTCTACACTTGAGATACTTCCAACACTTCCACCATTAAATCCAAACCACCCTATCCAGAGTAAAAATGCACCTAGTACAACAAGTGGAATATTTGAAGCAGGTATAACTCTTATTTTTCCATTGACATAACGGCCTTTACGTGAGCCCATTATTAAAATTGCAGCTAAGAGTGCCCATCCACCCGTAGAGTGTATTACGGTTGAACCAGCTAAGTCATACATATTTATATCAAAAAATGTTCCAGCTAAGATATCTGCACCCCAAGATACGTTAACTACTAATGGATAAATCACACCACCCATAACAACAGCAAACATAGCTAAAGGAATAATGCGAACTCTTTCACTCACACCACCACTCATTATGTTAATAGTTTTTCCTACAAACGCCATCTGAAAAAGAAAAAATGCCCATTTACTCATGCTTTCATTTTCCCAAGTTCCAAATGCTATGGAGAAGCCTATGAGTAAAAATGCCATTGATGCAACTGCATAAATCATAATATTTATAGTCAGTACAGATGTAACATTTTTAGTTCGTACAAGCCCTGCTTCGAGCATTGCGAAACCTGGTACCATAAAGATAATAAGCACCATAGAAAAAAGTGTAAAGAATGTGTCAATAATGTATTTAAAATCAGCTTCTAACATAAAAATAACCCTTGTGTATTAATGGCCATGAGTGTATCAAAATATATATTTGGAAAAAGTTAAATGGGAAATTTTAGAGGATTACACACACTTAATGTGTGTATAATTGTGTGAGAATGAAACTATATAGCTTCGTTGTCTTCTTCACCAGTTCTAATTCTGATGATTTTTTCGATATCACTTACGAAAATTTTACCATCACCAATTTTACCAGTTCTTGCAGCTTCAACGATTGTGCTTGTTACTTGCTCAACCATATCTTCAGCAACTATCATTTCCATTTTAATTTTTGGTAAAAAATCTACAACATACTCAGCTCCACGATAAAGCTCAGAATGACCTTTTTGACGACCATAACCTTTAACTTCACTCACTGTCATACCAGTAACGCCGATTTCAGCAAGTGCATCTTTAACATCTTCTAATTTGAATGGTTTTATAACCGCTTCTACTCTTTTCATTTATTGCTCCAATAAAATTATTTTTTAATTGTAACCATATTTATGGTTTTAATCAACTCTTATTAAGAGTTGATATACTTTTCGCCATGAACTGATTCGTCAAGACCCATAGACTCTTGATCTTCATCAACACGAGACCCACCAGTTAATGCAGTAGCTATGTAATAAACTACAACTGTACCAACTAAAGTAAAGAGACCTACAACTACAACTGATTCAATCTGGACTATGAATTGACCCATTCTATCTCCGTGATCTTTAAGAGGCCCGTTCCATAGTAAATCGTTATCTTTTACAGCTAAGAATGCAGTTGCAAGAGCACCAAATAGACCAGCTAAGAAGTGAATACCAAATGCATCAAGAGAGTCATCGTAACCAAGTTTCTTTTTAAGGGAAGTAACACCCCAAAAAGCGAATAATGAACCAACAGTTCCTAAAATAAATGCACCAGTAACATCAACAAAACCAGCAGCAGGAGTAATAGCAACTAGACCAGCTACAGCACCTGAAGCAAGACCTAAAAGAGTTGGTTTTTTATAAATTACCCATTCAGCAAGCATCCATGTAATAGCTGCCATTGCTGTTGCAATAGTCGTAGTTAAGAAAGCTAAACCAGCGATGGCATTTGCACCAAATGCAGATCCACCGTTAAATCCATACCAACCGAACCATAAGATAGCAGCACCTAAAGCAGTAAGCATTACATTAGCAGGTTTCATTGCAATTTTTGGATAACCAGTACGTTTACCAACTAAGATTCCAAGAACTAAACCAGCTAAACCACCATTCATATGAACAACAGTACCACCAGCAAAGTCAAGAGCACCAGCATCAAATAAAAGTGCACCGTCTCCACCCCATACCATGTGAGTAATAGGAGCATATACTACTAATCCCCATAAAGCAACAAATACTAACCATGTTGAAAACTTGATACGCTCTATAACTGAACCAGAAGCGATTGCAACTGTAATTGCAGCGAATGTACCTTGAAATACAACGAATACATAAGTAGGATATGTTCCACTTAAGTCATTCCAAGAAATTCCACTTAACATTACATGACTAAAACCACCAATTACATTTTGAACTGAAGCTGACTCAGCTGTTCCAAATGCTATTGAGTATCCAGCAACTATCCATACAATAAATGCAACTACAAATGCTCCAAAAACCATAGCATATGTATTTAATACATTTTTGCTTCTAGTCATTCCACCATAAAATAGTGCAAGGCCAGCAGGCGTCATAAGTAATACTAATGCAGTTGACATCATCATCCACGCAGTATCTCCAGTATCCAATACATCTTGGGCAAATGTAAGTGTCGGTAAAGCAAGTAATAATGCTATTAACCATTTTTTCATATTAATCCTTTTTGTTTTATATTTCAGCACAAATTATAATAGAACTTCTTCTGCTATTTTTCATTTAATTGATTAAAAACTAATCAGTTCATGACTTAAAACTATATTTAAGACCAATATTGAGATTTTGTTCCACATGATGATTAATCTTTTTTTGATTTAAGTACAACTCCTCCTACCTTACCATAAGACGAAACAGTAGGCTTCTATTTTTCACATATTCAAATTATTTGTAAAAAGTTCTCTATTTTAAATGATTTCTTAACAGTAATTTAGCTATTATTTATAGATTTTATTTTTAATTAATAGGTGTTTCAATGAGCGATTTGCTAAATAACGATGATATACAACAGATAAATATAGAAGACACTCTCCAAAACTCTTACCTTGACTACTCAATGAGTGTTATTGTAGGACGTGCATTACCAGATGTTAGAGATGGATTAAAGCCTGTTCATAGACGCATACTATATGCAATGGATAAACTAAACCTTTCACATGGTTCTAAGTTTAAGAAGTCAGCTCGTATAGTTGGTGATGTTATCGGTCAGTACCATCCACATGGTGACAACTCTGTTTATGATGCATTAGTTCGTATGGCACAAGACTTTTCTATGAGAATGGAACTTGTAGACGGCCAAGGAAACTTTGGATCTGTTGATGGTGACTCTGCCGCTGCTATGAGATATACAGAAGCTCGTATGACAAAGTATGCAGGTGAACTTCTAAAAGACTTAGATAAAAACACTGTAAATATGACAGATAACTATGATGGTACTACTAAAGAGCCGGACGTAATGCCTACTCGTGTTCCTAACCTTCTCATAAATGGTTCATCTGGTATCGCTGTTGGTATGGCTACAAACATCCCTCCTCATAATCCAACTGAAATTATGAATGGACTCAAAGCACTTCTAGCAAATCCAAATATTACTTTAGCTGAAATCATGGAGCACATTAAAGCACCTGACTTTCCAACTGGTGGTACTATCTTTGGTAAAAAAGGTATTACTGATGCTTATGATACTGGTCGTGGTCGTATAAAAGTTCGTGCAAAAACACATATAGAACAAACTGCAAAAAAAGAAATAATAGTAATTGATGAACTTCCATACCAAGTAAATAAATCTCGTCTAATAGAAAATATAGCAAATCTTGTAAAAGATAAAATGATAGATGGTGTTTCACTCATTCGTGATGAGTCAGACCGTGATGGTATGCGTGTTATTATTGAGCTTAAACGCGATGCTATGAGTGAAATCGTTCTAAACAATCTTTTCAAACAAACAAGCATGCAAACTACATTTGGTATTATCATGTTGTCTATACTAAACCAAGAACCAAGAATTTTTGGAATTATAGAAATCTTAAAGCAGTTCATTAATCACCGTAAAACGGTAATCATCCGTCGTACGATTTTTGATCTTGAAAAAGCGAAAGCTCGTGCACACATCTTAGAAGGTCTTCAAAAAGCCATAGATATTATTGAAAAAGTAATTAAAACGATTCGTGCTTCGTCAAATGAAGAAGAAGCGAAGAACAATCTAGTTTCAGAATATGACTTCAGTGAGATTCAAGCAGCAAGTATTGTTGCTATGAGACTTGGTCGTTTAACTGGTCTTGAAATAGAAAAAATTCTAGCAGAACTTACAGAACTTTCAAAACTCATAGACTACCTAGAATCAATCTTAAAAAGTGAAGAGGTTCTTAAAGGTATCATTCAAGAAGAATTTGATGAAGTATCAGCTACTTATACAGAAGGTAGACGTACTGATATTGAAGATGATTATGATGATATTGATATCGAAGACCTTATTCCAAATGAGCCTATGGTTGTAACTATTACACATAGAGGTTACATCAAACGTGTTCCTTTAGCATCTTATGAGAAACAAAAACGTGGTGGAAAAGGTAAAACAGCTGTTACTACATATGAAGATGACTTTATTGAAAGCTTCTTTACTTGTAACACTCATGATACACTACTCTTTGTTACTGACCGTGGACAGCTTCACTGGCTTAAAGTTTATAGAATTCCAGAAGGAAGTCGTATTGCAAAAGGAAAGGCTGTTGTAAACCTTATTAACCTTGTAGCAGATGAGAAAATACGTTCTATCATTCCAACAACTGACTTTAGTGAAGAAAAAGGTCTTGTTTTCTTTACTCAAAAAGGTGTTGTAAAACGTACAAATTTAAGTGAGTTCTCTAACATTAGAAGTAATGGTGTTCGTGCAATTGTACTTGATGATGATGATGCACTTATCACTGCAAAAATTGCAGATCAAAGCATTAAGTATCTCTTTATTCTTACAAAAATGGCGCAGTGTATCAAGTTTGAAATAGAAAAAACTCGTGAACAAGGTAGAAGTACTCGTGGCGTAAGAGGTATTAAGTTCAAACATGAAGGTGATGTAGTAGTTGATGCTAATATCATTGCAAATGATGAACAAGAGATTCTTATAGTAGCAGAAAAAGGTATTGGTAAACGTACTGATGCTGGTGAGTACAGACTTACAAACCGTGGTGGTTCTGGTGTTATAGCTATGAAAATGACTGCAAAAACTGGTAAAAATATCGTCGGATGCCTTATGGTTGATGAAACAATGGATATGATGGCACTTACTAATGCCGGTAAAATGATACGTGTAGATATGCAAACTATCTCCAAATCAAGTCGAAATACATCTGGTGTTTATATACTTAAAGGTGATGATGTCTCTAGTATATCTCGTTGTCCAAAGCAAGAAAAAGATGAAGACGAAGATGACAATGATATTCCAACTTCATTTTTGGAATAGTAATTGCTTTTATTAAAATATATATAATTATGAGTCATAGACTCTAAAACCAAGGAAACACAATGAAATTATCTCTTGTAATAACAGCTCTATTCAGTGGAGTTCTTTTAATAGCAGCTCCTAACACAGGAAGGGTACAAGCCTTTCAAGATACAGTAACAACACCTACTTTTTCACAAGTTGAAGAATCACAGGAAGTTTTACTTGAAAAAAATAAAAACTTACTTATTAGTGTTCTTGGTCAAGGTGTTGCACCGATGAATACATACTCACCTGCACAAGCTTTTGCCCTCGCAAAACGTGCAGCTATTGCTGATGCATATAGACTTGTTGCTGAAAAAGTAAAAGGTGTTCGTGTAGATGGACAAGACATAATAAAAAATATGATGGTTAAGCGATCTACTGTTAGAACTTCTGTTGAGGCTATGGTTAGAAATGCAAGCATTGTTGAAACTACATTTAAAGAGGGTCTATGCGAAGTAGAGATGGAAATTCTGATTTCTCACTCTCAGTTTCAGTTTCAGTAGGTTTTCTTCTTTTACTACCCTCACTCGCTTTAAATGCGAGTGAATTCCTTATCTCCTATAGATACCTTGTTAAAGATGCTGTCCTTTATAATGAAACCTTAGAAATCTCAAAAACAATGCAAAAATGTAAGGGAAAACCTTATCAATCAATTGTCTTTCAAACTCGAGATGATAAGAATTTAAAAAAAATCATAGAAAAAAATCATAGAAAATTTGTAGACTATATTCATCACATAGGTCTTAATGTCGAGCATCATGATGCTACTATAAACTACAAATATAGCTCAACAACTATACTAACTCTTAAAACAACCTGCTTCAAAGTCGATTTTAATGATAATTTTGTTAAAGTATCGCCTTTAAAATAGGCTAAATAACAGGATAATTTTTGAAAATTGCGATAGTTGAAGATGATATCAATATGAGAAAATCTCTTGAAATCGCCATGGGCGATTATAAAGAGTTTCATATTAAAACTTTTAAAAATGCTAAAGATGCGATTAAAGGTCTTGATGATAGTTTTGACTTAGTTATCACAGATATTAATATGCCTGGTATGGATGGTATAGAGTTTGTAAAAACTTTAAATGGCCGTTACGAGGTCATTATAATGACAGGAAACGCAACACTTGGAAGTGCTATAGAGTCTATTCACCTCGGAGTCAAAGACTTTTTACTAAAACCTTTTGATGTTGATGCACTTATAGGTGCAATTAAACGCGAGGATAAAGTACAAAAAGTGCAAAAGAGTGTTCCAAAAACTTCGAAGAAAAAAGCAAGTGGTTTTTTAGGTAAATCACCAGCACTGACTAAACTTTTAAGTATTGTAGACAAAGCCTGTAAAACAGATGCAAGTATACTTCTTTTAGGACAGAGTGGTGTAGGTAAGGAAGTTTTTTCTACATATATTCATAAAAACTCACCTCGTGCAAAAAAACCTTTTATTGCTATAAATATGGCAGCAATTCCTGAAAATCTTATAGAAAGTGAACTTTTTGGATTTGAAAAAGGTGCATTTACAGATGCGAGTGAAGCAAAAGCTGGACAGTTTGAGTTAGCAAATGGTGGAACTCTTTTTCTTGATGAAATTGGAGAGATGCCTTATGGCGTTCAAGCTAAACTTCTTCGTGCATTACAAGAAAAAGAAGTACGTAGACTTGGTTCATCTAAAAGCATAAAGATTGATATACGAGTTATCTCAGCAACAAATGCTAAGCTAACTGATAAAATAAAGAATGGAGAATTTAGAGAGGATTTATACTACCGTTTAAATACTATACCGCTTCATATTCCACCTCTTTGTGAGCGTAAAGATGAAATACTCCAGATTGCAGAAGCAACATGCCAGCAAAACTGTGAAAAGTATGGATTTGATATAAAAACATTTTCACCAGAAGCAACAGCAACTCTTTTAGAGTACGACTGGCCAGGAAATATTAGAGAACTTATTTCTGTTGTTGAGCGTTCAGTCATACTAAGTGAAACACAAGAGATACAAAAAGATGAACTTTTTTTAGAAACACGGAAGTAATAGTAAAGTAGCGCAAAAAGCTAAAACTTGTTTGCACTAGAAAATAAAATAAAAAGATAGGAAAACAAATGAGCGAAAATAGTAAAAAATATAATGTAGCAGTAGTTGGTGCCAATGGAGCTGTTGGTGAAGAAATATTAACTATCCTTGAAGAGATAGACTTTCCACTAAATAAACTTGTGCCACTAGCAAGTGCAAGAAGTATTGGTAAACAAGTAAATTTTAATGGTGCTGACATAAACATTATAGAGCTCACAGAAGACGTATTTAAAGATGAAGAGATAGATATAGCTCTCTTTAGTGCTGGAGGAAGTGTTAGTGCTAAGTTTGCTCCATATGCGGTGCAAGCAGGAGCTGTTGTCATAGATAACACTTCACATTTTAGAATGGATGAGAACACTCCTCTTGTTGTACCTGAAGTAAACCCCGAAGATATAGCAAAATGGAGGCAGACAGGTATAATTGCTAACCCAAACTGTTCTACTATTCAGATGGTTCAAGCACTTAAACCTCTTGATGATGCTTATGACTTACTACGTGTAGATGTAAGTACATACCAAGCAACAAGTGGAGCAGGTAAAACCGCGATGGAAGAGCTAGTAAACCAAATGCAAGCATTCTTCGCGTTTACACTTGATGAAGCTGAACACAAAGCATTTAATCAGCAAATCGCTCTTAATGTCATTCCTCAAATAGATTCATTTACAGAAAATGGATACACAAAAGAAGAGATGAAAATGGTCAATGAAACGACTAAAATAATGCACAAAGACATAGCACTAAGTGCTACTTGTGTTCGTGTCCCTACCCTTCGTGGTCATGCTGAAGCACTTACACTTACTTTTGACTCTGAAGTAAATGCGGACGAGGCAAGAGAAATACTAAGCAGAGCACCTAACCTTGTGATACTTGACAAACCAGATGAAGCGCTTTATCCTATGCCTGCAACATGTATAGATAAAAATGAAACTTTTGTAGGTCGTATTCGTCGGGATGTATACTCTAAAAATATGCTACACCTTTTTGTAGTAGCTGACAACCTTAGAGTTGGTGCTGCAACAAACGCAGTAAGAATTGCTCAAAAATGGATTGAATTGGAAGAAAACAACTAATATGGAAAAGTTATTTGAAAACAGCCTCTGGGCTTCAAGATTTATTATTATACTTGCTGTTATTTTTGGTTTAATAGGAGCGGCTATACTTTTTATAGTTGCTTCTATTGATATTTATGATACTGCTAAGTTTGTACTAAATACATACTTATCACATTCTCATCCTTCAACATTTCATGAAGATGTAGTTGGTGGGATTATAGGAGCTGTTGATTTATACCTTATTGGTGTGGTAATGCTTCTTTTTTCTTTTGGTTTGTATGAACTTTTCATCTCAGATATAGATGTTGCAAAAGATAAAGATGGTGAAGATAATAAAATACTTGCTATTCACTCACTCGACCAATTAAAAGATAAAATATCTAAAGTAATAGTTATGGTTCTTGTCGTTGGTTTTTTTCAAAAAGTCGGACATACTCAGTACAATGGTGCATTAGATATGCTTTACTTTTCACTTTCAATAACTGCCGTAGCCGTTGGTTTATACTTTTTAGGTAAAGTCGGACACAAACATTAATAAAGATTAATAAAGATTAGGAATAAAAATGAGTAAAATATTTGTAGATGCATGTTTAGGTAAAGAAACGCCATACACTCCAGTTTGGATGATGAGACAAGCTGGTCGTTACTTACCAGAGTATATGGCAGTTCGAGCTGAAGCAGGAAACTTTTTAAATCTCTGTCACGATCCAAAAAAAGCGGCTGAAGTAACTCTTCAGCCACTTGACATTGTTGGTGTTGACGCGGCAATATTATTTAGTGATATTCTTGTTATTCCTGATGAAATGGGAATGGACTTATCGTTTATAAAAGGAGAAGGTCCTAAGTTTTCAGATCCTCTTCAAACACAGGCCGACCTAGACAGACTAATTGGTGGTGACGAAGCTGCCAGTAAACTCACTTATGTTTTTGATACTATCAAACTTCTTCGTAAACAGCTAGATGAACGCGGAGACAATAAAGCCCTTATTGGTTTTACTGGTGCACCATGGACACTTGCTACATACATGATTGAAGGTCAAGGAACTAAAACATACAACATTTGTAAAAAAATGATGTATTCAAACCCTGAACTACTTCATAATATCCTCAAAAAAGTAACTGAAGTTGTAAAACTTTACATGGAAAAGCAGATCCAATCAGGAATTGATGTAGTACAAATTTTTGACTCCTGGGCAGCAGCTATTGAGCCAGGTATGTATGATGAGTTCTCTTGGTCTTATATGGTTGAAATCGCTGAGTACCTAAAAGAAAAATATCCTGAGGTTCCTATTATTATGTTCCCTAAAGGCATCCCTGCATTTTATGACAAAGTATATGGAAACTTCGATGTATTTGGTGTTGACTGGGGTACTCCAATGTCACTTGCTAAAGAGAAACTAGGAGACAAGTATGTTCTTCAAGGAAATATGGAACCGTGTCGTCTTTACTCTCAAGAAGCTACTACTAAGTGCGTAGAAAAAATTCAAGAGACTATGGGTGGTAAACGCCATATATTTAACCTTGGTCATGGAATCCTACCTGATGTCCCTGTTGAAAATGCAATCCACTTTGTAAATGAATGTCACCGTGTCAGCGGAAAAAAATAATATCATATTTGGTCCGATAAACTCTCGCCGTTTTGGCATGAGTTTAGGTATAGACCTTTCCCCCTCGCACAAGCAGTGTAACTTTGACTGTCTCTACTGTGAACTTGCACCAAGTGTTACTGTGAAGTCTCAGAGTAAGACAATAACTGTTGCATCAATTATAAATGAACTAAAACCCCACCTTAACGATACAATCGATGTTATAACACTGACAGCTAACGGTGAACCAACCCTCTACCCTCTTCTAGATGAACTTATAGAACAAATTGATCTAATAAAAAAAGATACCCAAACATTAATTTTAACAAACAGTGCTACTCTTGTTGATGATAATATTTTTAACTCACTTTTAAAACTAGACCAAGTTAAGCTGTCTCTTGATGCTATATCTGAAGATATATTTACAAAAATTGATAGACCTCATAAAAGTATAGATATATCACAAGTAGTTGATAAGGTCATCGCGTTTAGTGAAGTTTATACCGGTAAGTTATTTATTGAAATTCTTTTCGTATATGAATTAAATGATACTAAAGAAGAGATCCAAAAACTAAATGAAGTTCTTAAACATATAAAATGCCATAGAGTTGATTTAGGAACTATTGATAGACCACCTGCTTATCCAGTAAGTGGTATAAGCTACAAAGAACTTCATTCTATATCACTTATGTTTGACAAAGCCTTACCTATTCATATAGCTTCTAGAACTCATGCTGAGCCAAACAACTCTTCTTATACTGATGAAGAAATTGTGAACACACTAGATAAACGTCCTTTAACCATAGATGATATAAATTTACTCTTTGATAAAGAAACTATTTCTCGTTTTGAGCGAATGCTAAAAGACACTACTTTAAGTACAAAAAATGTCGGAAACCTTGTTTTTTACATACCAACTACAAATATACAAAGAAAACGCATAAAGTAACTAAAATTAGCTTGACTTTTTTCATCTCATAAAGTATAATTTTGCCCTATAAACATTCCGGATTAGCTCAGCGGTAGAGTAGGGCACTGTTAATGCCTTGGTCGCTGGTTCGAATCCAGCATCCGGAGCCACTTCAAACTTAAACCCCAAAAACAAACACTTTCAAGCTATATTTAATAACTCGGTGTCAAATTCGGTGCCATTTGGTGTCAACTCTTGTTTTAAAAACTGACCTCTTTTTTTATTTTCTCTCTTAATGTATCTTTCATACCTTGATAAAGTCATAGTTGAATCTGTATGACCCAGCATATTACTAACCAATAAAATATCTTCACCATTCTCTAACATTAGAGTTGCAAATGTGTGTCTTGTATGATAAATAGGTCAATAATCAAGCCCACACTGTTTAAGTAGATTTTGAAGTAGTAATTGAACACTTTAATTTATTTACAAGTGAAATCACAAAAGAAACTGTAGCTGTTATTGATAATGCTTCTATTCACACGAGTCATAAGTTTAAAGGGATGCTAGAGAAATTGGAATCTCAAGGAGAGTTTAAACTTAACTATCTTTTATCTTCCTCCCTTTTTCCCTCAACTTAGTACCTTTTTTAAAGAAATTATGTCAAAATATACTAAGTGGGTTTACATTAATTCTCAATACTCAACTTTTTTTGTATGAAAGTCTTATTTTTCTTAAAATAAGCAAACCCATGTTTTTTAATATTTTCTTCATATGGAACAACTATATCCATACATTTCAGTTCACTCTTTGGACTATTTTTCGTATTTATAAACACCCTGTAAAGCATAGCTTTTTCTCCACGATAAGCATTAACTAAACTTGTCAACACCTTCATTCCTTTTCCTCTTTTAACTACAACATTGGGATTATTTTCAGGGAGATATCCATCTTCAAATACAAAAATAGGGGCTATTCTCAGTTTATACTCATTTCCAATCATTGCACTCATTTTTCTATTGTATGCAACATCCATAAACTTTTCTTTCTTCTTTCCTTTAACAGATCTTCTTTTAACTTTTCTAACCTTATCTTCGGCACAACTTATATTAAATTTATTTTTTAATTTTTCCTGTCCAAAATAGATCCAACCTGTGTCAGGTTTTCCCGTATATTTTATAAGGTTAACTCTACTCGAACCTTTATCTTTCATCGCTTTATTCGCAAGTTTTGGTTTTTTCTTCGTAGTGCGTTTTTTCTTATAAATGTATTTATTATATTTCTTTTTATCTGCAAATTCTTTTTTGTCTTTTACTGTAACTACCAAGCGTCTATTAGTAATATTTGCAATTTCGTCTTCTGAGTTATGTACTAGATTTTTCTCTCCAAATCCTTGATAATACACTACTGAGTGCTTATATTCTTTAAAATAAAGAGATTTTGCTGCCATTAATGCACGCTTAATTGAAATATTTAAATTATCTTGAGAATCACCAACCTTATCGGTATATGATTCAATGATTATCTGTCTTTTGTGCACTAAAGGTGTTTCTTCTAAAAATACTTTTATTTTTTTTATGCAACTCTTTTGAAGAAGTACTTCTCCTGTTTTAAAACAGTTTTGTAAAATCCTAGTATATTTAGTATTTACTCTATTGTCACCTTGAGTACTACTTTTCTTTTCTTCAACTACTTTTTTTTGTTCTTGATTGTTTTCTACTTTAAGAGAATTGGCACTTGGTTGGGGGCTGCCACATCCACTTATAAGTATAAAAAAACTTAATACAAGAAAAGACGATGATATGTTTTTTAAATAGCTTGTTTTCATAGTTCTAATCATATCATATATTTTCTACTACTACTATTTAATTCCATGGCGTTTAAAACGAACAGACTGACTTATAGAACTTTCAATCAACTTTTTTTGATACTCAATCATCTTATGAAAAGGTCGTAAGAAACCATCTAGTTCTGATTGAGCATTATTCTCAATACTCCACCCATTTAACAGTTCTAACACGACTAATGTAGACTCAATAGTAGAGAGGTAGTTCTCTTTTGGTTGTTCTTTAATCTGATAGAGTGATGTTTTATCACTCGAGAAACTCATATGTTTGAGAGTATTTAAATTTGTACTTTGGGTAAACATTTTTCTTGTACAAGCCCAAGTTGAGTCTATAAGAAAAATAGCTAAAGGTTTGTCACTTTTCTCGGGAGATGCTTGGGTTAAGTTTACCGCGTTTACAGAAGGAAAGAGTATATAACTTTCATGAGTAGCTATTATCTCGTTTATGCGTTTATGTTGTGAAAAGTCTATTCCCATAAAAAGTTCAGAATTGTTTAGTATTTGGTGGGTAAAGTGCCCCGTGTTGTTTTTAACCTTTTTAAACTCTTTAGGATGCATTAACACTATAAACTTTGTTTGTGTATCTATATGTTCAAAGTGCTCACACATACATGAACTTTTGGGTCTATAACACTTGTAACACTCTTCTCTATCACCATAATATGTTTTCATAAATAAAATTATAGTAAAATAAACTTATGAATGAAGAGAACTACAATCTTATAGTTATTGGGAGTGGTGCCGCAGGTATCATCTCCGCCATTGTTGCAGCGAGAGAAGGTAAAAAAGTGCTTTTACTTGAAAAACTCTCTAACATTGCTTCTAAACTAAAAGCCACAGGTGGTGGACGTTGTAATCTTACAAACACTCTCTCAAATGAAGACTTTATGGTTCGTTTTGGAAGAGAGGGGCGTTTTATGCAAGATGCTCTTAACCTTTTTGATCATAGAGAACTCATACAATTTTTAGATGAGATTGGCGTTGAAACTCATGCCCCTGATGGTTTTCGTATATTTCCCACTTCTCATTCTTCAGTTACCATCATCTCTGCTTTGCAAAAAGAGATGCAACGTCTTAACGTAGAAGTTATCTGTGGGCAAAGAGTAGAGCGTTTACTAATGACGGGAGAACATATAACAGGTGTAAAAACACAAACAGATATTTATGAAGCTCCAAACGTCATAGTAGCCACCGGTGGACTTGGGTACCCAGTTCTTGGAGCAGAGGGCGATGGCTATAATCTCGCAGATGAGTTAGGACATAAAGTCACAGACCTCAGCCCTGCTATGATGCCACTTAACACCAAAGAAGACTGGGTAGAGCACTGTCGGGCAGACACCATAGCAAAAGTTGAACTTCGAGTAGACATTAAAAAACATAAAAAACTCCGTGCAAAGGGAGACCTAATTTTCACTAAACGCGGTATTCGTGGTCCTGTCGTTCTTGACTTTGCGAGAGAAGTTACACCTCTTTTGAAAAAGTATGGGGAAGTCCCTCTTCTGCTTAACCTCACAAAAGGTAAAAATGAAGAAGAGATAAAAACTCATCTCAAAGAACAGCATCAAAAAGACCCTCAGCAAACCATAGTGGAACTTGTCTCCACCCTACTTCCAGTACCTTTAGCGACTGAGATTTGTAAACTCGCAGGGCTTGACCTTGAACTTACCTACAAAAAACTAGAAGGTGGACAAAGAGCAAAACTCATATCACTTTTAGCTTGGACACCACTTACAGTTTCTGGACATGATGGTTTTAAGATGGCGATGATTACAAGAGGTGGAGTAAGTCTTAAAGAGATAGAACCAAAGACTATGCAGAGTAAACTCATTACAGGCTTATACTTTTGCGGAGAGGTTATGAACCTAGATGGTCCTTGTGGCGGCTATAATCTTCAGTGGAGCTTTGCAAGTGGATTTCTCGCTGGAAAACTTTTATAAGCACTACTTAACCACCATCATTTTACTTTAAATCATATATGAAAAGTTAGTACTTTTATCATCACATACCTTGTTACTTTCGGTAAGCTTTGCTATATTAAGTGCTACACCTGCATTCATTATCATCTCTACTGTATTGATATCTTCAGTAAAATCAACCTCTGTAACCCCTATACTAACGGTATAAGTCACCACTTCCCTATCAATAGTTTCAATTCTTAACTTCTTTATATCTTGACAAATTGCTTCAGCAAACGTATGCGCTTGATTTATATCTCTATCGGGAAGAAGTATCAAAAACTCATCTCCTCCCCATCGGCAAAGTATATCATCCTTAGTACTTAATTTTTTGATAATTTGAGCAAAAGATAATATAACATCATCACCTATACCGTGTCCGTATATATCGTTAATCATCTTAAAATTATCTATGTCAATCAGCATTAATGAGAAGGTTTTTTGATAGATTTTTGAAGATTTAAGTATTTCACTCGCTCTTTTATAACAGTACTTTCTATTATAAAACTTTGTCATATAGTCAGTTAAAGACAGTATCTCTACCTCTTTATGTGACTCTTCTAGAGATAAGATCAACTCTTGAATCTTCAGCTCTTTTTCAATCCTTATTAAAAGCTCTTTTTGTTTAAATGGCTTAGATACATAGTCAGCTGCCCCAAGTTCATACGCGAAGGATATACTGTCTTCATCTATCTTTTCTGTCATAAATATCACTGGTATATCTTTAGTATTTTTTTCAGACTTTAAAAGCTTACATGCATTATAGCCATCTATGTCAGGTATCATTATGCCAAGGAGTATAAGGTCAGGCTTATCATCATTTACTAGTTCAATTATTCTATCGGCAGTCATGCGGACTATAACTTCATAAGATGGATTTAAAAGTTCCAAAAGAACTTCTATATTAGCCTCTGATTCATTAATAACTACTACTTTTTTTTGATTCATACTTTCTCCATTAAAGTTATATTATTTTAACATTAAGTTTCTTTTTATTGACTTATTCAAATTCTATTACAAAAATTCAATCACTCCCAATGCCTACTGAACTCTCTGTCTAAATTTTCCATCCATTGACTCTACAAATTTTTTAGAAATACTAAGACAAAGCCCTCTACTACTATACAGTGACCTCAAGTCTCTTTTAAATGAGGCTTTAAAACACCCTAATTTCTCTTACTGAAAATAACGAATGGATGCAAAACCGTAACTTTTGGTTTTTCGTATCTCTTTTAGCTGTTCTTCATCGACTATGCCTCCAAGGGCAAATACTTTTATACTTGTTTTGTTTAAAAGCTCTTCCAACTTTGCTATACCTTTTGGCTCACCTTTGTTAGGCGTTGTAAAGATTGGGCTATAGGTAACATAGTCTGCACCTAAAGCTTCTACTTCTAAAACTTCCTTTATCGTATGTGTACTCACAACTACATCCAAGTCTAACTCTTTAGCTTTTCTTATCTCATTAAACTGTTGCGAAGTTAGATGAACACCCACGGCTCCAAGAGTATGGGCAAGTTGATAGTCTCCATGAATAAAAGCTTTTATATCTTCAAATTCAGAACAAATATCAACAAAGAGTTTAGCTTGTTCTACATAGTTTTTATTTGTTTTATCTCTATATAAAATAAATTCTGGATGATATTTTAGTAGTTGTTCGCGAAGTACTTGTTTAAAAACTGTTGGCACATCTGTATGAAAATCTGGAGAAGTTATAAGATATTTTTTTAGCATATTTATTTTTATCTTTTCATTCATAATGGTCACTGTATCTTGTACTCCCACCAAAACTACTTATCATTAAGATTCCTCGTATAATTTCTTAAATATTATAGCAAAAAAAATGATATACTAAATTATGATAAATACTAATACAAATAAAACTTTAAATATCATACTTCCAAACACAAACAAAGCTTTAGATGAAGTACTAAAAAAAGCCTCACCAAAAGAGCTTCAAACACTAACTCAAGATAAAGACTTAAAATCACTTCTAAATAATCTCCTCAATCAGAGTTTAGATACACCAAGCCAAAATAAAACACTTTTAAACCTAGTGAAAAATAATCCAACATTTAAAGAGTTAGGGACAACTGCAAATAGTGCTAAAGAGCTTTTAGCAATACTTACACATGATAAAAGCACTTTCCCCGTCCTAGAAAAAACACTCAAAAATTTCATGAGTGATATTTCAAATATGAAAGAAACTCCACTTAAAAGTAAGATTCAAAACTCTGGAGTGTTCTTAGAAGCAAAAGTAAAGAACCTACAAACTCCTAAAGTAGAGCTCAAACAAGCAATGCAAGAGTTGTCAAAACTTTTGGAGACCTCCAAACTGCCAAGTATTAAAGTAATTCATACTCAACTTAAAGAGATGCTTTCAACTGATCTATTTAAAAATATTTCCAACAAAGAGCTTCTGAGTAGTAGTAAAGAAAATGTACAAGTATTACTCCAACTCTCAAAAAGTTCAAACGACATAGTTGAAAAAGTACAGCACAAAGTAGCTGCACCTGTAGAAAAGAGCATCAGTCCTAAAGACATTATCTTTACGCAGGGTACAAAGTCCGTACTTACTAAAATAAGCACCTTAAGTCACCCAGAAAAACTCACCACACAAACACAACTCAAAGAAATGTTTTCAAATGACTTAAAAGCGGTCCTGCTAAAAACTCACGAAGAGATAAACAACTCTACAAACCCAAACAAACAAGAGCTTCTCAAACATATAGACAAATTAACTCTACAGATAGACTACCATCAACTTGTATCTCATCTTTCTAATTCCTCTTCACTCTATCTACCTTATGCTTGGGAAGAAATGAAAGATGGGAGCATCAACATTTCCAAGGGAAAGAAGGACAACTTCTTCTGTGATATCAACCTTACACTTAAAGAGTATGGAGAGTTAAAACTACGCTTAGGAATATTTGAGAAAAATCAACTCAACATCAACATAAGTTCTCAGAGTGATTCCCTTAAAGAGAAAATAAAAGAAAATCTTCCCGAACTAAAAAAACAACTTTTTTCTGCTGGTATCACTCCAAAATCTATACGGTTTTTAGATGAAACTTCAAACTCTTATACAGAAAACTCTCCTAATTTAGACATGGGATTTGAGGTAAAAGCATGAAAGAAAAAGCTGTAGCACTTAAGTACGATGCTTCTACAAACTCAGCTCCTAAAGTTACGGCTAAAGGAGAAGGGTTTACCGCTAAAAATATCATTAAAATAGCAGAGGAGAATGATATTCCGATAAAGAAAGATGAGGATTTAGTGGAACTTCTCTCAAAAGTAGATATAGATAGAGAAGTTCCAGCGGAGATGTATCAGGCGATAGCAGAAGTATTTAGTTTTTTATATAAGACTAGTAAAAAATAAACTTATTTTAACTGGCTCCAGTTATCGCCGATGTTAAGGCTTGCTTTGAGTGGAATGTTAAGTTCCATTATCTCTTCCATGATACTACGAAACTTAGCACCTAAAGCTTCAGCTTCTTCGGCTTTTACTTCAAAAATAAGTTCATCATGGATCTGAAGTAACATCTTCGCATTTAGGTTTTCATCTTCTATAATAGTATGGATTTTATTCATACTTAGTTTTATAAGATCAGATGCACTTCCTTGAAAAACAGAGTTTACACTTTCTCGCTCATAAGCTGCTCTAAACATTGGTGTCGCGTTTTCATAGTCAAAATAACGACGGCGTTTGAGTAGTGTTTCTACATAACCCTGCTCTTTAGAAGTGTCTACAATAGAGCGAAAGTAAGTACGAACTGTTGGAAAAGATTCAAAATACTTCTCAATAATCTCTTTTGCTTCTTTAGTAGTTATTTTCAGTGTATCTGAGAGTTTTTTTGGACCCATTCCATAAAGAAGTCCAAAGTTTACGGTTTTAGCGACACTACGTTTAGCGGGAGCTTCTTCTTCACCAAAAAGAACGATAGCCGTTTGAAGGTGAATATCTTTGTCCTCCTTAAACGCAGAGACTAAAACACTATCCTCTGAATAGTGTGCAAGTAAACGTAGCTCTATTTGAGAATAATCTATACCTATAAGTTTTTTACCTTCGCCTGCCACAAATGCTTGACGAATCTTTGCACCTAAAGGTGTTCTCGTAGGTATGTTTTGTAAGTTAGGGTTTTTAGAACTTAAACGTCCCGTAGCAGTTCCCGTCTGTACAAAAGACGTATGAATACGGCTCTTTGAATCTTCACGACTTAGTTTTAAAAGTGGCTCTATGTAAGTAGAAAAAAGCTTATACACCTCACGGTACTCTAAAAGTTTAGGAATGATCTCATGCTTCTCTCTAAGTCCACTTAAAACTTTCTCATCAGTTGAATATCCTGTCTTTGTTTTTTTACCTACAGGAAGCTCTAAAGTCTCAAAAAGTATAACACCTAACTGTTTAGTCGAGTTAATGTTAAACTCGCTGCCAGCAAGCTCATATATACTTGTCGTTAAGTGTGAGAGTGTCTCTTTAACTTCAACTAAAAACTCTTCTAAGAAACTACTATTAACTTCTATACCCTCTTTCTCCATCTTTAAAAGTGTTTTTATAAAAGGAAATTCTAGTTCTCTAGCTTCATCTATAAGATGTGTCGCGTTTTGAAGTTCTAACTTTTCTAAGAAAACATTGTAAAGTTTTGCAGTGATGAAAGCATCTTCTGCTGCATACTGACAAGCATCTTCTAGTGCAACACCGGCAAAAGTCTCGCCTTTTTTTACCGTATCTTTAAACGCAACCATCTGATGACCTAAAAGTGCAGAAGATAGTTTATCAAGTGAAAGTGCCGACTCTGAGTTTATAAGCCAAGCTAAAATGATACTATCAGCATATACTTCTAAGCTATCATCTTCTAAGA
This sequence comes from Sulfurimonas sp., assembly GCF_018698455.1. Classification (GTDB taxonomy): domain Bacteria; phylum Campylobacterota; class Campylobacteria; order Campylobacterales; family Sulfurimonadaceae; genus Sulfurimonas. Next base: position 27,971 of record NZ_JABIOQ010000060.1, read on the forward strand.
AACGAGTAACGAAATGAAGGTCAAACTTAATGTTATGTCCAACTACTTTTGAGTTAAAGATTTTTCTCATGGCAGACTTTGCATCTTCTTCGCTAATCTGTTCAGGTACACCTAGATAAAAATGAGCAAAAGGAACATAAAAAGCCTCTTTCTCGTTCGTACAAAAACTAAATCCAACTAGTTTATCTTTCTCGTAATCTAAACCTGTTGTCTCCGTATCAAACGCCACGACTGTATCTGGTTTTAGTTTGTCTAGAATGGTGTTGAGAGTTTCTACATCTGTAACAAGAGTCGCTTTAAACTCTAGCTTCACACTACAGTCTTCTTCTTCAACATTTGCAACAGCACTTTCTCGTTTCTCATCACTCACTTGGTTTTTGGCATGAAGTACACGAAGTACGGCGTTTTGCTCATACTGGACAAGTTCATCATAGATGTTAAGAAATGGATTCTCAACATTCATAGCATACTCTTCAAAGTCCATACTATCAAATACATCGCGTTTAAGAGTTACTAATTCCTTTGACATATAGGCTTGATCTTTACATTCTATAAGCTTTTTTTGATTTGCGCCTTTTACTTCTTGGACATTTGCATAGACATTATCAAGTGTTCCATATGCTACTAAAAGTTTTTCAGCACCCACTTTTCCAATGCCTTTAACACCAGGAACATTATCTGCACTATCGCCGAGTATTGCCTGGTAGTCTGTAAACTGTTTTGCAGTAACACCATACTTATCAAAACAAGCTTTTTCATCCATACTCTTGCGTTTTATTGCATCTATAATAATTGTATTTTTATCATCATCTATAAGCTGGTAAAGATCTTTATCATGAGAAACAACACGAACACTGTAGCCTTTTTCTTGTGCTAAATGAACAACTGTAGCTATCATGTCATCAGCTTCAAAACCACTCATACCTAATGTTTTATAACCCATCTTATCTATCCATTCTATAGCGACTGGAAGTTGCATTGAAAGTTCTGGTGGAGGTGCAGAGCGATTGGCTTTGTAGTTAGGGTCTATTTCATTACGAAAAGTATTCCCTTTTGTGTCTATTGCAAAAATGATGTAATCACTATCGTGATCTTTTTGCAGAGTAGAGATAAAGTTAGTAAAACCGGTTAAAAGACCTGTTGGAAAACCATCTTTGTTTTTAAGATGTTGAGGGAGAGCATAGAAACTTCTAAAAAAAAACCCAAAAGTATCTATTACTGTAACAGTTTTACTCATTCTCATCCTCTATAATATCTAACATATCATCAATTACATCTTCTAAAAGTTCATGGTTTAATCCAGCATCTCTGGCCTTAGTAAGTGCAAAGTTAATGGCATGGTCCGAAAATGGTTTATTTATTGGAAGTGCTGTTTTTACGATATTAAGAGCTACTGAATACTCTTTTATCTCTGCTGGTGCTTCATCTGGATTATCCGCATACCTAATCATTTCTACAAATTGTTCACCAAAACCCCAGTGTGCAAAAACTTCAGCTGTAACTTCTGAACTTGAAACCTCTGCATATTCTCTTTCAACTTGTGCGATGTTCATAGTCATGTCTATTTCTGACTTAAAGCTTGTATCTTCATCTTCTTGAATTATATCATTAGAGATAAGAATCTTTCCCATTTCTTGTAAAAATGCAGCAAGGTAGAGGTCCTCTGCCTTAGTCTTGTCTACTTTAGAATACCAGTTTAGTATAAGCTTTGCTTGTTTTTCGGAAACATTAGCAAAATCATCACTTGTAACACCATAAGCCTTCATATCAACATTAAGTAGTTTTCTCGCAGAGTTTCCAAGAGCGATTGTTCTTGTCATACTCATACCAAAGAGTGAAACAGCCTGTACTACATTTTTTATCTCTTTACCAAAACCATAAAGAGGTGAGTTAGCAGTCTTTAAAAGATTTGTAACAATCATAGGATCAGGTGCAATTACTTTTGCTAAATCATTTATAACTGATTCTACATCAGCATAAATACGATTTATATCCATAATAGTCTTTGAGAGAGGTGGAAGAGATTTTATACTATCAATAATTGAGCTTTTCATTGGTTAAGAAGCCTTTTTTTGTTCCAATTATAGCATATATTAATGACAATGTTGAGCAGATGGAGCAGGATCTTCTATAAATAAATAACCTTTATAAATGGTAAAAGCACCATAGCCCAATACGGATACTGCTGATAGACTCATCATCATATTTCTAAAGCTTGTAGCAGTTGCAAGAGATGTTAAAAAACCTACTCCAAACATAGCAGGAATAGTACTTAAACCAAAAATAGCCATAACTAAAGCACCATATACTGGGTCAGCTGTCCCTACAGCCGTAATAGCAAAAAAGTAAACAAACCCACAAGGTAAAAGTCCATTTAGCATACCAAGAGCAAAAAAGCTACTATTGGACTTTGAGTTTAAAATTATTTTAAATGTCTTTTTATACAAGGTAGATGAGGAGAATGAGTGCTCTATCAGAGATAGAAACTTTAACTTTCCAAGAAGAGAAAGGCCAGCTAAAAGCATGGCTACTCCAGCTACTATCAAGAGTATTCCCCTCGCATTTCCAGAAAACATTACTGTATTTCCTAAGACACCAAAGAGAGCCCCTAAGAAAGTGTATGTTAAAACACGACCTAAAGAGTAAAGAAGATGAGCTTGACTCTTTGAGACTATAGGACTCGCTGGATGAATTTTAATAGTCGTATATGCGACAACAATCCCCCCACACATACCTATACAATGTCCAAAAGAACCCAAAAATGCAATGCTGACAATACTAAATAAATCTATTGTTTCCACTTGTTACCTTGTCATAAATATTTTATTTTATTTATTATAAAAAAATAATGTTACGTTAGTGTTAAATTCACTACCTTTTAAACTTTCCCTTACCTCTATCATCATACTCTAAAAACTGATGTAAATCTTTGTGCATTACATCATCTAAAGAGTCCCAAATTTTTTGTTTTTGAGCATATCTGTTTAAGTTTTCTTTCTTAGACTTTTTTATATCACGTATAAGATAATGATAGCGTACTATATTTTTTGTATATTCTCTTACGAAGGGCCATGATTTTATTATCTGATAACTTCTTTCTTCATGGTCAGTAAAACTCCACTCATGAAATTCATAATCTTCTTTATCTTTTTTAAATGCACTATATGGTTTTCCTACATCATGAAGTAATGCAGCTGCTAAAAACTTAAAATCTCTAGCCTTAAGTACATAGTAAGTCACACGAAGAGTATGTATTAATACACCATGCTGATGCCATTTGTTCTGTGTACAAAAAAGAGAGTTTAAAAAAGCAAATGAAAAGATCTTGTTATTAACTTCACTCATAAAGACTCCTTTGTCATTGGGTGGTAAACATCAACAGTATCTTTTAAATCCTGTTTTTGTATATGTGTATATATCTGTGTACTCAAAAGCGAGGAGTGCCCTAGTAACTCTTGGACAACTCGCAAGTCTGCTCCTCCTGTTATCAAGGAAGTTGCATAAGAATGTCTTAACACATGAGGAGATACACCTAAGTACTTCTGTGTTATTTTGTAAGCACTTATTCGACTTAACTTCTCTCCTCTGTAATTACACCATATATACTCTTTATCTACACTAAGCATATCAAGGTAGTTTTTTATTTCATCTTTAGCAATTTTCGCCAAAGGGACTACTCTCTCTTTTTCACCTTTAGCGTGTCTTATGTAAAGCCACTCGTCTTCTATATCGTTACGACTTATCTCCAAGCATTCACTAATTCGTGCCCCACTTGCATACAAAAAAAGCATAAGTGCATAATCTCTCTGACCTAAGACACTAGTCCTATCACACATATCTAGACCAGTTTGTATCTTCTCATAAGACAAAAACTTTGGTAAAAGTTTAGGTATTTTTGCAAACTTCAGTTTACTCTTTTGAGTCTGAAATCTTTGTTTATAACAGAAGTCAAAAAAAGCATTTATAGAGGATAGTTTTCGGTTGAGTGTGCGCTTATTTTTATAAAAACTCAAAACAGCTAGAAGCTTAGGTGAATCAAGTTCTATAAGAGGTTTTTTTGCATTTTCTTCAACCATCAGAAGGTCATTTTTATAAGCTTCTACAGTTTTCTTACTAAGTGCCTTTGTGACACTTATATACTCTAAGAATGCCTCTAACTCTTTTGACATTACTCTGTAAGTATTTTTTTATTATCTATATAAAAATCTTTATCAGTTGTAAATATAAACCCATCGTCAAAATCTACTTCATGAACAGTGTACTCGAAACTATTTTTATCAAGGATTATCATATATCCCTCTTTTTCTAAAACATAAATTTTATCTCCATTTGAGACAACCCCATAAAAGTGTGCAAAAGGAAACTTCTCTTTAAGCACCACCTGAAGGTCTGAAGTTAAAGATAAAACTTCTCCCTGCTTAGTCGTGATAAAAATATTTGTCTCATCATAAGCTATATTTCTTATTTCATACTTTTCACGGATTTCTTCTTGTGCTAGGGAAAGTATTTTATGTCCAGTTGCAGCTATTATTTTATTTTTAAGGATATTTAATGAAATTATATTGTTAAAGTTATCTTCTGAAGATACTATAATAGTTCTCAGTCTTTTTTTAAGTTCACTATTTACGATGACAATTTTACCATCAAGTGTTGCGAACAGAACAAGACCTTTCATAAAGTGTGGATTTACTATACGAGAGTCGGAAGCTATAAACTTTGCCCCTGCCTCTTTAAAAAGAAGCTTTTTAGATTCTAAACTATAAAGTGCTATTTCATTATCAGCAAAGAGAACAGCCACTTCATCGTCTTTTACACTTGCCCCAGCGATTGTCTTTTCTAAAACAAGCTTTTTTACTAGTGTTTTATCTTCTTTAGATGTAAGATATAAATTCCCATCTATTGAGGCACTTATTACCCAACCATCACTTAGTGAAATAAGACGGTTAGAAGCATTTATATCTGCATCGATTATACCCTCTTTGGTAAGCACCTGTAAATTTTCCAAGAGTGCCACATTTGAAGAAGTATCAATAATGTCTTTTTTCTCGTCTTCATACTTCTCCCAATCACTTCCTAGTTTTTTAGGTTCGAAAACTTGTTTTGTACTACAAGCTGAAAAAAGAAATACCAAAGGTAATAAAATAAAAAAATATTTATTCAAAACTCTACTTTACCCCGTAGTGCATCAATGCTTTTGCTACTTGGGAAAGAGGAGAATCGACGCTAATCATACTTAGCTTCCGCTGTGCCTCATCTATTTTTTGAGTATTTATCAGTTTTACTGCACTTAGTACCTGTGCTAAGTCTCTATAAACAGCATCTTGCTTACTTGAGTAAGCATTAAGAGCAGAAACATCAGCAGAATTTTGAGCCAACTCATATGATGCTAAATCACCAATAAGAGGTGACTCAGAATTTTTAAGTTTTTCTAAACTCGCTATATCTTTCTGTGCTATAGCCTGAGAATACAACCATGCATCACTTAACACTGGACTTAGAGATTTAAGTTCATCAAGTGCCACACTGTTCGCAGGATTTATTTGAAGTTCGTTTAGTGCTTTATTTGTTGCTTTTAAAGTATTTTGCTCATTTATCGTATATGCTATATTACCTGCAACAAAAAAGACAACAGCCACCACAGAACCTATCATAAGGCCCTTATACTTTTTAACAAATCTTTCTGTCATTACCGCTTTTTCAAAAAACTTTTCTTCTGAATTTAGCTCTTCTTTTACCATCTGTATATCGTTTTTAATACTCAAAAATTATCCTTCTTTATCTATATTATTAAAAGTTCATTATGTTATCGAATATTGTGTTAAAGTTTTATCAAATATATGATAAAATTAAACAAAATGAATAACAATCAAAATAGGAAATACAATGCAAGTAGACAATGAACTTCTTAAAAAACTAGAAAAATTATCTTTTTTAAAAGTTAGCGATGATAAACGCGAAGACATCCTCTGCGAGCTTTCTGAAATAGTAAACTTTGTAGATAACCTTAGTGGACTTGATACAGATGGTGTTGATAATAACTTTGCGATGAGTGACAAGAGCACACAACTCAGAGAAGACACGATTGTTTCAAGTACCAGTGTTAGTGAAGATATTTTAAAAAATGCTCCTAATAGTGGTGACGATTTCTTTATCGTTCCAAAAATTATCGATTAAATACTATGATAACTATTTATGGTATTAAGAACTGCGACAGTGTAAAAAAAGCAGTTTCATTCTTTAAAAACAACAATATTCCTTACGAAATCTTCGATTTTAAAACACAAAAGCTATCTTGTGATACAATATCCAGATGGCTTACTAAAACAGATATGAAAACTCTTTTTAATGCAAGAAGTACCACATATAGAAACTTAAAGCTTAAAGAGTTAAACCTTAATGAAGAAGAACAAGAGAAGTGGCTCTGCAAAGAAAACCTGCTCATTAAGCGTCCAGTCATTGAGTATAAAGATGAAGTTATTGTAGGCTTTAAAGAAGAAATTTATACAAGGATTTTTAAATGAGTGAAGAAGTACCAACAGAGCCTAGTAAAAAACTAGATATAAAGAAACTCCTCAAGAGTGTTCTCGCATTTAAGTCATCTGACCTTCACCTCGTCGTAGGAAGTGAACCACAGATAAGAATAGACAAAGAGCTTAGAGCCCTGAATCTTCCAGTTATGGATGCTAAAGACATAGAAGAAATGGCATATTCACTTCTCGAAGAGAAACAAAAAAAGGTATTTGAAGAAGAAAATGAACTAGACTTTTCATTTGAACTTACTGATATTGGGCGTTTTCGTGCGAACTATTATCGTACTATTCACGGTATTGCTTGTGCCTTTCGTATGATTCCTATTGAGATTCCTACGCTTGATGATTATGGAAATCCTCCAATCTTTAAAGAACTTATTAAAAAAGAAAAAGGGCTAATACTGGTAACGGGACCAACAGGTTCTGGTAAATCAACAACTCTTGCTTCAATGCTTCATGAGATCAATAGAACAGAACGCCGTCATATTATCACAGTTGAAGATCCGGTGGAGTTTGTACATAAAAATGATAAATCGCTCTTTTCACAACGTGATGTAGGAACAAATACTAAATCTTTCGCAGCAGCCCTTAAGTATGCACTAAGACAAGATCCAGATATTATCCTCATTGGGGAAATGCGTGACGCTGAAACTATTAGTGCCGCGTTAACAGCTGCTGAAACAGGTCACTTAGTTTTTGGAACACTCCATACTAACTCTGCACCAGGTACTATTAACCGTATTATCGATGTTTTTGTTGGAGAAGAACAGGGTCAGGTGCGTGCACAACTTGCAACTTCACTGATAGCGGTAATTTCACAGACACTTATTCCTATAATAGGAAGTGGAAAAGTTGCAACACAAGAGATTCTCATTACAAATCCTGCGATTCAAAATCAAATTCGTGAAGATAAAGTACACCAAATCTACTCTCAAATGCAACTAAACCAACAAGAGACTAAAATGACAACACAAACACAACAACTATTAGACCTACTTAGCAAGAATATCATCTCTAAAGAGAATGCTATTAAAAATGCGAATAGACCAGAAGAGATAGCCAAAGCATTAAGGGATCTTTAAAAATCTCTACAGACATATATTACTAAGTTTAAAATCTTTATGTTTTATTTTAAAAAAAAGATGATAAAAGGTTGCTTATGGATGATGAAATAATCCAAAAGCAGCAGTTGCTAAAAAGACCTCTCTCCTTAATAAATTTAATAGTGAACTTGCAAGAAATATATTCTTTGACAAAGATGAGATAAGAGGAATCATCTTAGAACTCTCAAAATAAACTCCACGTATTTCATCAAATACATAGTCAGTCCTGAAAAACTAACTTTTACTAAAATATCCTAAAATAATTTCACTTATTATTTAGCAAAGAGATTTTTCATCAAGAATAAATATTGAAGGAGTAGGATGCTTTTTTGTATTTCTTCCATAGCTCTCATAATCAAAGAAATATCTCCTAAAAAAACTGCATAAAAGTAGATATTCATCCACTTCTTAAGATTAAATGATTTTACAGATCATATAAATTAGTAGAATTTTTAAGTATATACATAAAATAGAATTGGCGTGTTCAAATGTTTTGAAAGTAATTGGGACTAAGTAAACAAAATGATTATTCGTAATTTAAAACTACAAAGATGTACCCTAGGAAGTACCCTAATGAAAACTTAAACGATAAGTTGATTTTTAAAATGTGATTGAAGTGCCTAGTTTAGGCGGTTTGTAAGTGGTGGGTCCTATGTGACTCGAACACATGACCACTCCGTTATGAGCGGAGGGCTCTAACCAACTGAGCTAAAGACCCACTGTCTAAAAAAGCATATGCTTAATAGGTCGAAATTATACAGAGCAGTAGCTTAGATACTGCTTACTATAAGCTAATTTGGTGTGTTTATCATCCAAATTGAAAATACATTTAAATATCCCCATAAAGAATTCAGAGATTTTTCTGTTACTCCATTCTCTTTTAGCTCTAAAATAAGTGGTTTATAAAGTCCTAACCAAGTTATTCTTGCAGCTGCATCTATACGAAAAGGTCCATGACGAGCAACCATTTGAGGTGCTCCACGATTTTTGTTGAAGTGTGCAGGTCCTCCACATATCTGTATAAAGAAGTCCGAAGAGTGTGTTTTTGCTTCTTCAAACACTGCATCATCCGCTGGAAATATGTCTCTAATATTACTCGTTTTAATTGAGTCATAATGCTTTGAAACAAGATCTCGTATACCTTGCTCCCCTACTTCTAGTAAAAACTCTGGTATTGGTTTTGTAACAGGAGGACGTTGTTGTCCAAATATTCCTAGTGATATTTCTAAATTCATTTTATTTTTCCTTAATTTAATGTAACTGGTGGTTTTATTTTATACACTACCGAGTGCAGTAGTGGTACATAGAGTAGGTTTAGCACAGTTGCCCATGCTATACCAAAGCCTAACGAGACTGCCATTGGCTGAAGGATCATTGCTTGTCCTGAAGCAAAAAATATCAGTGTTAAGAGTCCCAGAACGGTTGTTAATGATGTCAAGAGTATAGGGCGAAGACGTGTCTTTGCTCTACTCATCAACTCCTCGGTGTTTGTTGCATTTTTTATAAAGTCGACCATGATGATTCCATCATTTACAACAACTCCAGCAAGTCCTACAACTCCTATAAGACCTGGCATTGTAAGGTTTAAACCCATGACCCAGTGTCCAAAGTAAACGCCAAGTAAAACAAGAGGTATAGTACTTATGACAATGAGAGGTTTTTTTATGGAGTCAAAAAGCCATACAAGGGTAATGAAAATCAAAAATAGTGCCATAAGAGCTGACTGCATCATCTCTTTTTTATTTTTGTTATTCTCTTTTTCTTCACCTTTTATCTCTAGTGTTAAACCCTTTTCTCTTACTTTATCAAAGGCAGGTTTCATTTTCTTCATGATTTCAGAAGATGTAGTCATTCCTTTTTCTATGGAGGCATAAAGACTGCGCATACGTATTCCATCTTCTTTTTTGAGTGTTACAAAACTTTGTACATAGATAAACTCACAAATATCTTTAAGGGCTACATACTCGTTTTTAAAAGGCACCTTTAACTCTATTTTATTTATAGAACTTACATCTTTGTTAATAGCACTTTCGAGTTTTATGCGAATGAGCCCATTTTGGTTAAAGAGTTTTCCATACTCACCTTTAAGATAGTATGCTCTGAGTTCTCCTGAAACTATCTCTTCGTTAAAACCTAACTCTTGTCCATATCTATTCACTCTAAGTTTCAATTCTTTTTCACCAAGGTCCGCATCATCAGAGATACTATAAACACCATCTATCTTTGCAAACTCTTCTTCTAAGTATTTTAAATCTTTCACGACATCTTTGTTTTCTTTAGAACTTAATGATATTTTTATGTCATGAGCAACGACACCAGCACCAGGTACTTTTACAACCAACTCTTCAAAAACAGCATTATTATTTTTATCTTTTAAATCGTACATATCTTTAATAAGTGCTTTAACTTCTTTAGCAATTGCTCTTGCTTCAAGTTTTCGTACCTTTACTGAAGCATCATACTCTATGGAAAGTATAGGGCTTATATACTTCTCAAAAAAGTTTATGGGAGCTCTCTCTTTGAGGTCTATAAAGATGTGAAACATATTTTCACCAACCTCAGCTCTGTTTTTAGAATCCATCTTAAAACCGACTACCGAAGTGATAGATGAAACATCACGTTTATTTAGATTTCCAACCAATATATCCTCTAGTTTAGTCACTACTTTTTCTGTCTCTTTTAGTTCATTGTTAATATTTACTTTTCCATAAACATAAACCTGAGTAGTATCAAAGTCTGGAAAGAGCTGAAATTTAGATTGTTTTATCATAAATACCGTTGAAAAGAGAATAGTGGTTACCATCAGAAATAAGGAAAGATATCGTCTTCTAAACAAAAAGTGCAAAAGCCTACTATAAAGTTCATACATTCTTGTCCAAAACTTCTTTGTAAAACTCTCTTTTTTTGCAACTCTGAGAAACTGATGAGCGTGCAGTGGTAAGAAGTAAAAAGCTTCAAACAATGAAGAAAGCAGAAGTACCGTTATCATAATAGGAATGATTTTAATAAACATTCCCATAGAACCTGTCATCATCAGCATCGGTAAAAAAGCGAACACAGTAGTAAGCGTTGCAGTAAGTACTGCTGGAAACATCTCTGATGCTCCTACTATAACAGCTTCTTTTCTTTCCATACCCGCTTCTAAATGCCTATAGATATTCTCAGCTACAATAATAGCCTCATCAACGAGCATTCCAAGTGCTATAAGTGCCCCTAAAAGAGAAAGCATATTTATACTGTCACCCATAATTTCAGTGGCGATTAGTCCTATCATAAAACTTACAGGTATTCCCAAAGCAACTACAAACGCGATACCACGGTTGATAAAGATTAGCATAGCTATAAAAACTAGCATAAGCCCAAAAGCGATGTTAGAGAAGACAGTATTTAAACGGTTTTTTATCCAGATAGAGGTATCAGTATATATGCTGTACTCTAACTCACTATGCTGCAGTTTTTTCTCTTTAAGAAGTTTTCTTATATCCTTTACAAGAGCTATCGCATTTCCATTTTTACTCTTAGTAACATTTATAGATATGTTTCTCTTACCGTTATAGTGAGAAAGTTCTATCTCGTCACTTAAGGTAAACGCGACATCCGCTACATCTCCGATTCGTACCTTAACATTGCCTACTCTTATGATGGTGTTTACAATATCTTCTTTATTCTTTTCACCATTATATGTTGAAATATAAAGATGATGTGCTTTTTGTTTGATAGTACCTATTGGAAAGATTGAACTGATATTTTTAATGGAAGATATAACTAAAGATGGTTCTAGCCCATAAGCCTTTATCTTGTCGTTATTTAGCTTTATGTCTAACTCTTCATCCGAGTTTCCACGTATGACTATTTCGCTTAGGTCTTTAAACTGGCTTAACTCACTTTTAAGTTCATCAGCATGTTGGAGTAGAACATTTCTATCAACATCTCCAGAAAGGGCTATAAGAACAAGAGGAAAAGCATGTGTACTTATCTTTGCTATAGGTTCAGCCATGTCAGAGGGTAAGTCTTTTTGTATACTACTGACGATGTCTTTTATGTCATTTAAAACACTAATGTTATCAGACCCTGACTTTATGTCCGAACGAATACTAAAAGAGCCATTTTTTATACTAGTCTTTATCTCCTCAAGCTCATCAATATTCTGTAAATCGTCTTCTATACTCTGAACGACCATCTTATCGAGAACATCAGCAGAAGTTCCAGCATAACCGCCTCGAATAGAAATCTTATCCATCTGAGTAGGTGGAAATATCTCTTTTGAAATGTTAAGATAAGCAAATACAGAAAGCATAAATATAAAGATTAAAAGTATATGGTTTAAAAGTGGCTTTTCTATTGAAAATTCTATAAATTTACGAATCATTCTCTATCCTAAAAAAGTGTATCTAAAATTTGATTTTTAAATCGGATAGCTTCAACCGAGGCAGTTATAATTTTGTTTTCTTCTTTAAGTGTTTCATACTCGCGTTTAAGCTTTGAAATATCCCTACTCTGGAAGTAAATCTGTTGGGTTATATACACTTTTGGAAACGAAAACATAGTAATAAAAGATAAGATAAGAAAAATATATAAAAAGTAGTTAAAATTTAATTTTCTTTTTGTGATAAAAATAGTATCTAATTCATCTAATAGTTCACTCTTATCACTCATCTAATATTCATCCCGAAGAGTCTCATTTTTGCACTTCTGCTTCGTCCATTTTCTTTGAGTTCATCATCTTGTGCCATAAGTGGTTTTTTCGTGAGTGTTTTTCCCATTTTATGGTTATTACCACATTCACATCTAAAGGCTTCAGCAGGACAGATACAAGACTTAGTCCAAGAAGAAAATGCTTGTTTTACTATACGGTCCTCAAGAGAATGAAAAGAGATGATAGCAATTTTTGCTCTGTTTAACCTTGCTTCTTTAATGCTTGATAAAAGAGACTTTAATTCACCTAACTCATCATTAACTTCTATACGAATTGCTTGCATAAGAAGTGTCGCAGGATGGATTTTTTTACCGTGAGGCATATCTGGTTTTAGTGTGTCACTTAGCTCTCTTGCTGAAGAGAAAGGTCTATGTTTAGTAATGGTTTGTGCTATTTTTTTATAGTTTCTTAGTTCTCCATACTCTAAAAGTATGTTTTCTAGTTCCTTTGTTGAGTATTCATTGACAACCTCAGATGCAGATAAGGGAGCATCTTTGTCCATTCTCATATCAAGTGTTTCACTTTCATAAGAAAACCCTCTTTCTTTATGGTCAAGCTGTAGAGAAGAAACACCGATGTCAGCTAAAACACCTTTAATATCTTCGTTATTTACTTCACTCAAAATCTCTTTTATAACATTTGAGAAACGACCTTTTCGTATCTCTACTCTGTCACCATACTTCGCTAAGCGCTCAGTAGAAAAGTCTATAGCTGTTTGATCTTGGTCAATTGCTATGAGGGAGATGTTTGGATTGGCATCTAATATCATTGACGAATGCCCTCCATAACCCATAGTACAATCTATAATAATCCCATTTTCAATATCACTAAAAGCTTCGATGACTTCATGGTATAAAACTGGAATATGGGGAATATTTTGCACAAAAAACCTTACTGAGAGAGTTATATCTACAATTATACATCATTTTTATGCAAAAATACTAATAAAAAATAATTTACATTTAAATCTTAATATTGTATTATAAAGAAAAAGAGGTGCTGTCTTTATGTTATTAGAATTTCAGAATGAGATTATTATTATTACTATTATTGTTGCTATTTGTTTAGTTGTAGTTTTTCTTGCACTTAAAAAAGATACAAGAACTCAGTTAGATACTAATAGTGTTAAGGAAGAAGCTATTACATCACAAAGCATTAAAACAGAAGTTCAAATTGCCCCTCAGATAGATCTTAGTGGAAGTGAAGAGGGAGATTTCGGTCCATCTCTAAAAACTACTGTTGAAGAACCGGAAGAGCAAAGAAGAAAAAGTGATAAAACGATTACAAAAAGAGATGTTCCAAAACATGATAAAATAACCAAACAAAAATTTACAGAATTTTCAGGACAAAGAATTTTAATTGCAGAAGACAATCTGATAAACCAAAAAGTTTTGGCAGGACTTTTAGCGGGAAGTGGCATAGAACTTGTCATTGTAGATGATGGACAAGAAGCATTAGAAATACTTAAGCAAGATAGTGACTTTTTACTTATTCTTATGGATGCGCATATGCCTATAATGGATGGTTTTGAGGCGACTAGAATCATTAGAAGTATCCCTAAATATGATCATATTTTAGTAGTAGCTCTTAGTGGTGATACAGCAAGTGATGACATTGCAAAAATGAAAAGGGCGGGTATGGCTGAACAGCTAGAAAAACCTTTAAGAATGGAATCTCTTTATGACATCTTCTATGCTTATACTAGAAACAAAGCTACAGAAGATGATTCTGATTTTTTACAGGTTGTGATGACTAAAGATTTAAATGGTGAACAAGGGCTCCAAACTTGTGGTGGTGATGAAGAGTTTTATCGTGATATTTTAAATGAGTTTATACAAACTTATGAAAATTCGACAGATACACTTGGTGATTTACTACATTTTGGAAAACTAAAAGAAGCGGACGAGTACCTTCTTGATATCATAGGTATAACAGCAAATATTGGGGCAAATCCACTTAATGCAATAGCCTCAGATATAAAAGTGGCTCTAAGCGATACACAAGAAAGAAGCTATCTTTCACTGACTAGCCAATACAAATTTCATGTTGAAGCTCTTATACAAGACATCAAAGAATACCAATAGATGTCCAAGGTCTACTTAGGAACTGGTCCTGGAGATATAGACCTGCTTACAACTAAAGCTCTTAAAGTTATACAAAAAGCGGATGTTATCATCTACGATAAATTAGCAAATCCAAAAATTCTCAAAGAAGCTCAAGATGGATGCAAGTTCATCTATGTTGGGAAAGAAAATAAACATCATATAATGCCCCAAGATGAAATAAACGCCATCATCTACGAGAGCTCTCTTATTCATAAGTGTGTAGTAAGGCTCAAAGGTGGCGATCCATTTGTTTTTGGGAGAGGTTCAGAAGAACCTCTTTATCTACAACAAAGAGATGTAAGTTTTGATATTATTCCTGGTATCACTTCTGCAATAAGTGTCCCCGCCTATGCTGGAATCCCTGAAACACACCGTGCTATCTCTGCTAGTTTTAAGTTATAACAGGTCATGAGTCACAAAAAGAAAATTCTCAAATAGAATGAAGAAACTTTAAAACTGATGAAACTCTTATTTTTTTAATGGGACTTCATAACTTTCAAAAAATTTCTATAAAACTTATGGAGATTGGAAAACCACCTGAGTATCCTTGTGCTGCAATATCAAAAGGAACGACCCAGGAACAAGTTGTAGTGTGAGAACAGAGTACACAAAGCACAAGGCATAGCAACACCCGCAATAACTGTTGTTGGAAGAGTTGTAGAGTTACGAGAAAAACTTAAATGGTTTGAGGAAAAATAAATGAATTTTAACAAATTTATAAAAGCGGTAGGAACAGGCCCTAGAGGTAACCGAGATTTGAGTTTTACTGAGAGTGAAGAGATGATGACTCAAATACTCAAAGAAGAAGTGCATCCAGAGTTAATCTCTGCGTTTTTACTTGGTTGGAGAATGAAACCTGAGACTATAGAAGAGTTTCAAGGAGCACTCAGTGCACTTGATTCATTTTGCTTACACAGTGAAGTCAAAAACTCTATTGAACTTGGATATCCATTTGATGGCAAAGCTAAAAATCCATACCTTCTTCCACTTATAGGAAAAATTCTTACTGAGACCGACTTACAATTAGTCGTACTTGGAGATAAGCTTCAACCTGCAAAGTATGGTGTCACAACTAAGGAGCTATGCACAACTACTAAACTCACTTCAAACATACACTTTTTTGATAGAAACATGTACTCCCCCTCTCTGCATAAACTTACGGATTTGCGTATCCGTTTAGCTCTAAGAAGTGGGATAAACACCATAGAAAAACTTCCAAATATAAGTAAAAGTGAATTTGCGATAACTGGAGTTCATCACAAACCTTATGTTGCAAAATACAATGCTATTTTTTCTTCAAGATATAAACGATTTGCTTTGATTCAAGGGAATGAAGGGACACCGGAACTCTTTAAAAAAGGTACCTTATGGATCAGCGAGGAGGGAGAAACTACAGAGTACGATGTTGACCCTGCTGATTATGGAATTATTTCTCAAGAGGATCTGTCAGGATTAGCAAAACTAAATGCAGCGATATTTCTTTTTGTATGTAAAAAGTTTATCACAATTGAAGAAGCCTTTAAAAGTCTCTCTTAACTTTTAATCTTATTCATGTAATTTTTCACTTTCTCATCGAGAAATGCCATTCGTTCTTTTCCCTTAGGAAGTATTTTACGAAGGTCTCTCATCTCACCTAAAAAATTACTAATATTAGAGGGAATAAGTTCTCGCAAGTATGCTTTAAAGTACTTTGCAAATGCAGGAGAAGAACCTGAAGTAGAAATAGCAAGGGTCAAATCACCCTCTTTAATGTATGAGGGAAATATAAAGTCACAGTAATCAACAGAATCTACAGCATTGCACAAACACTTTAGATTTTGAGACTCATCATAAATAATTTTCTGAAGAGGTATATCGTCTACTGCTACAATTACCATAGCATACTCTTTTATATCACCTTTTACATAAGGACGTTGTTCGTGCATTAGTCCATGTAACTTTATAGACTCTTTCATTTCATCACAAAATTCTAAAGATATAATTTCTATGTCCCTGCTAAAATCTAGTAAACGCGATAACTTCTCACAGGCGATAACTCCACCACCTACGAGTAAAATTCTCTTGTTATTTAGTTCTATAAATGCAGGGAAGTAACTCACTAAGGTCGGACCTGTCCACTTCCATAAACTTTATACTTATAAGTAGTCAAACCTTCTATACCCATAGGTCCACGAGCATGAAGTTTGTTAGTACTTATGCCAACTTCAGCACCAAAACCAAAAGATCCACCATCTGTAAAACGTGTACTCGCGTTTACATAAACAGCGGCCGCGTCAATAGCATTTAAAAAACTCTCTGCTGATTTAATATTCTCAGTAATAATAGCTTCAGAGTGACCTGAACCATACTCAACTATATGCTCGATTGCTCCAGCAACACCATCAACAACTTTTATGTTTAAAATATTAGCTAGGTATTCAGTGTTATAGTCATCCTCAGTCGCGTTTGCAACATCTATGATGGCCTGAGTGTTAGCACAGCCTTTTAACTCTGTGTCTGCCTTATCAAATGCCACTTTCAATAATGGCAGAGTTTCTTTAGCGATAGCAGTATCAACCAAAAGTGTCTCCATTGCATTACAAACGCCAGGACGCTGTACTTTTGCATTGATGGCTATAGCAATTGCATCGTCCATCTTAGCACCTTTGTCTATGTAAGTATGACACTGCCCTTTATCGTGCTTTACAACACTCACAGTTGCGTTCTGACTTACATGTTTGATAAGCCCTGCTCCACCACGAGGAATAATGAGGTCAACATACTTATCCATTTTAATAAGTTTATCAACACCCGCTCTAGATGAATCAGGAATCAGTGAAATAAGTGCTGTTGGTAATTCATTTTTTGCGAGTACCGCTTGGAGAACTTTCGCTATGGCACGGTTGGAATTTTCTGCTTCTTTTCCACCTTTAAGCACACATACATTTGAGCTTTTAAAACATAAAGCCGCTGTATCACTCGTTACATTTGGACGAGACTCATAAATAATTCCAATGACGCCAATGGGAATACTTACTTTTTCTATCTTTAGTCCATCTTCAGTAACCCAACCATCTAAAACACGACCAACTGCTTCTTTAAGTGCTGCTATCTCTTCAATAGCAACTGCCATCGCGTTTATACGACTCTCATCAAGATAAAGCCTATCCATAAGTGCTGATGTAAGACTATTTTTCTCGCCGTCAGACATATCAATAGCGTTTGCTTCCATTAAATCCATAGTATTCGCACGAAGTGCTTCTGCCATTTCTCTAAGTATTCTGTTTTTTTTACGACCACTTAAGGTGTTTAAAACACGACTTACCGATTTTGCTTCTTGTAAAAATTTTTCCATAGTTTTGCCTCACCTTTATTAATGCTATAATAACATAAACAAAATTAAGGCATTTTAATGAAAACTATTACATTTATCGGAAACGGCAATATGGCACTAAGTATTGCACAGGGTTTAAAAGACGACTACAAGATAGAACTCGTAGGACGCGACCTTGAAAAACTTGCAAATTTTGAAAAAAAATTGAATGTTAAGTGTGAAAAATCACTTATGGATGATTTTGACATTACAGATAAAACTCTTCTTCTTTGTGTAAAACCCGCAAATGTACAAGAGGTTGGAGCAAGGCTTAAAGGCAAAGCGAGAGTACTTTATTCTGTTTTAGCAGGAACTTCCCTTGCAAAGCTCAAAGACAACTTTAGTACAGAGGCAGTAATAAGAACTATGCCTAATCTTGCAGCATCTGTTCGTGCGTCTATGACGACTCTTACAGGTGATACTGCTTTTAAAGAAGAAGCACAAGAACTTCTAGGGTCTATTGGTTCAACTCGTTGGTTAGCAAGTGAAAAAGAGATAGACATTGCAACTGGTCTTGCCGGAAGTGGTCCAGCATATCTTGCTCTTATTGCAGAAGCATTAGCAGATGGAGCGGTGAAGCAAGGTCTTAAACGCGATGATGCTATGGCTGTCATGCGCGGACTCTTTGGTGGTTTTGGTGTACTTATACAAGACATACATCCCGCACTACTTAAAGATGGTGTTATGAGTCCCGGTGGTACAACTGCCGCAGGATATGGAGCACTAGAAGACGGGAATGTGAGAAGTTCGTGTATGAGTGCCGTTGAAATGGCATATAAAAAAGCTCAAGAGCTTTAATGCTCTTGAGTGAAGACTAAATGCTTAATGAGATTATAAAAACTTTATAATCTCTTTTTCTATACTCTCTTTTTCTATCACACTATTATGAACTATTTTTTTACTAAAGAGTTCGTTTATCATGTTTGGTATCTTAACACTTGCAATTTTTGAAATAGATTCTAATGCTGTTATATCTTTAGTATCGCTTTCACCTGTCAGTGCATTTGCTATAACAGGTGAAAACTTCGTCCACTCTGCAGTTGAGTAAATTACAGTCGCTATATTTTTTGTACAACAACTCTCATATGCTTTAAAACAAGTAGCAGTATGCGGATCCATAAGGTATCCATTCTCAAAATTACTTTTGATGTATTCTTTCCCTTTTTCATCACTACAAAAATCAGCTACGAAAATTTCTTGAAGTTTTTCTAACTCTGTCGCTGTTAATGTATAGATCTTCTTAGTATCTAAATCATTCATTAATTCACGAGTTCTTGTCGCTCCATAAAGACCAAACAGTACACGTTCTACATTTGAAGACTTAAGTATATCCATAGCAGGAGAAGTTGTTAGAATTAATTCTTGATCACGCATGTCATAAACACCTGTTTGGATAAGACGAGTTAAGATATTATTATTATTTGAAGCGATGACAAGCTTTTCTACTGGAAGCCCCATTTGCATAGCATAGTAAGCTCCAAGAACATTTCCAAAGTTACCACTTGGAACATTGAAATAAGCTTTTTCACCCATCTTCGTCGCGTTTTGTCTTACAAGTTCAAGATAGTTATGTATATGATATACGATTTGAAAAATTATTCGTCCAAAGTTTACAGAGTTTGCAGCCGATAAAGAGATGTTTTTTTCATTTAAAGTCTTCTCAAAACTCTCAGATGAAAGAAGGTTCTTAAGAGCACTCTGAGCATCGTCAAAGTTTCCTTTAATACCTATAACTTTTAAGTTACTAGCATCTTCAGTAACCATTTGAAGTCTCTGCACATCAGAAGTTCCATTTGCTGGATACATGCAAACAACCTGAATGTTCTTCTGGTTTTTAAATGTCTCTAACGCAGCAGGACCTGTGTCCCCACTAGTTGCTGCTAAAATAAGATAATTTTCATTCTTTTTTTGTGCAACAGATGAAAGAATCTTTCCAAAAGGTTGAAGTGCCATATCTTTGAATGCACGAGTTGGGCCATGATAAAGCTCACTTACAAAAAGGTTCTCTTGTACTTTTATAACCGGAACAGGGTTCGATGCATCATCAAAACTATCATAAAGAGAGAGTGCTTCATCTATAACACTCTGATCTATATCTATCTCAAAGCGCGATAGGACATCTGCTGCTAGTTCTTTATATGAGGATTTTAGGTGTTTAGTTAAAAATTCTTCACCAAGGTTGGGAAGAGTCTCTGGTACGTAAAGACCCCCAAAGGATGCTATTGGAGAGAGTATTGCTTCTGAAAATGTTACTTTTTCAGCTCTTGTGCCATCAAATCCACGAGTTTGTATAAATTTCATATTTTTCTCTTATTTATATTTTTGAAATTATATAAAGATTTTACTTAAAAAGACGTATTGGATTTATATGGTAAGATTTTTGAGTAACTTCAAAAATAAGCTCATCATCTACTCTTCCAATAGTATAGCCTTTTCTAATCTTTTTACCTTTTTTAATATCTGGCGAGATTTGTGAAAGATTTGCATAAATCGTATGTAACCCACCACTATGTTCCACAATGACTATATTATTTAAAACAGCTGTTTTATCGGCATATATCACTTTACCATTAAAGACAGTTTTTACTTTAGCCCCATTCCTTTTTGGTTTCAAAGATATGGAATTATTAAAGATTTTTATTCCGTAAATAGGATCAGTATATGTACCATATTCTTTAGTAATAGTATATGAATCAAGTGGTGCTATAGTCTTTTTACCCTTATATTTTTTCGTCTTAACTACTTGATAAGAGCTACCATGTTTTTTTACCTTTGGTAGGTCCTCTTGCAAAATTATCTTTTTATTCTCAAATGCTATTTTTCTTTCTTCCTCTATCTTTGCTTTTTTGATTTCATCTATTTTTACAATATTAAGCTTTGCAAGTGTCTTTTTTAATGTGTTTTGGCGCCCTAATACATTTTGAAGTTTTTGCTTATATTCTAGTTTTGAAAGTGTCAACTCTTCAATAGATTTTTTATTGAGTTCTTGTACATTTATTAACTTCTTTCTTTTTGAATCTATCGTTGCAATTTCTGTTTCTAAATAAGATGTATGTCTATGCAACAGTTCTATATCTTGTGCATTGGAAAAAAACTCTTTACTCAGATTTTCAGCTTCTTTTTTAGATGCTTTGAGCATTTCTTTAAGAACTTCATATTCTATAAGTGACTCTACATTTTCACTATTGTCCTGATCTAAAATGATTGAGAGTGAAACACTCTTTGCAATAACATAAGAGAGTTTCTGTTCTATTTTTTCTTGTTTTAATTTTAATTCTTTTTGTGATTTTTTCATAATAAGGAGTTGGTTTTTATTTGTTTTGTAAGAACTTTCCTTATTTAAAAGCTCTTTTTTTAGTTCTTTTAAAAAAATATTTTGTTTAACTACTTCTCTTTTTTTCTTCAAAATAGCCGTAGCTGTTTTTTCCATCTTTTTATTAATATTAGTGTAATTTTTACTATATGAACTTATTTTAGAACTTGTTTTGGCTATTTTTTTATCTGTTTCACCTTTTGCAAAGACAAAGCAGTGAAGAACAAGTACAAAAAGGATAAAACGTATCATACCTCTTCTTTATGACCTAAGACGATAAATGAAGCAAGTAGTGTTGATAAACTAAGTGACACAAGCAGCATCACTCCGAAATCAGTAACCTTATCATATATAAGAACATCTATCCCTATACTAGAGAACTCCTCATTAATCCACTCACTATAAGATATATAAGTAAAAAGAACAAAACCCATTACAGTAGCAATAAGAGCATCTACAACAGCAAGTCTAAAAAGTACTGCAGAACGCAACCATGTTGGTGCACCAAAAAGCCCCATAATACTCATGCGCTCATTGTGCTTAAACTGCCAGATTTTTAGTTCCTTTGATATAAGAAGAATAGTCACTAGCCCAACACTCAAAGCAAAAACAGTAATAACAGTTTTAAAAAGTAAAAGTAATTTATATGTTGTATCATGGCTTTTAGAAAATGTTTCAACCTTGATGATAGATTTATCACGAAGTAGCTTATGTGTAAGGTTATTTATCTCTAATGGAGAAGGGTAATGTTCAAGTTTAAGTTTATAGAACTTAGGGAGTGATAACTTTAGTAGCTTTATATTTTTTGAACTAATTCCTGAATTTAAGCGCTTGATAACTATATCTGGAGAGAGTTCATCTATATTTATTACAAGACTATTATTTTGTAAAAAATCTTTTTTATCCACTCGTTTTTGACTTACAATCACTAAAGAGTAATTTCCAACTAATTTTTCTTTGTAAGCATCTATAGCTCTATCAACGATAATAAATGTTTGAATAGAAAATAGAATACTTAAAAGGGCAACAATTAAAGAAAGATGATTTTTAAACGACTTCATTTATGCTCCCATACTCTATGTGGAAATGTTTGTAGGCCACATTCATAGTTTCTGGAATATGGTGTGTTACTACGATAACGGTAGATTTTAGTTGTTCGTTTGCACCTTCAAGTAGATTCCATATTAGTCCAGCAGAGTAATCATCAAGGTTTCCAGTTGGCTCATCGGCTAGGATTAAAACTGGATTATGTGAAAGTGCTCTAGCCATTGCAACACGTTGCTGCTCTCCACCACTTAGCTCTTGAGGATATTTTCCAGACTGATGTTTTAGACGAACATGCTTAAGAAGTGAATCAACTTGATTTTTAGTAACAGCACTATCATACCCACCTATAATAAGAGGAAGCATGATATTTTTTTCTATATTCCACTCTTTAACTAGCTTATAATCCTGAAATACTATACCCGTATGTCTTCTTAACAGATTTAGTTTTGACTTTGTGACACCGTTAAGTTCAACACCTGCAACTATTAAACTACCACTATCAGGTTTTAATGCTCCATAAAGAGACTTTAAAAGTGTGGATTTTCCACTACCACTTGCACCTGTAATAAAAACAAAAGTACCAGAGTTTACTGAAAAATTCACTTTATTTATAATGGTCTCATTTTTAGAATATGAGAGAGACAGATTATCTGCTACTATCACTTTATCCATTAATTACCTTATTTAGTTGCTGATGTGCCATAAGATTACTACGAGACTTCAAAGGAAGAGCTGGATAATAAGTAATGCTTTCATCTTTAACTATAAGATATAAGTGTTCTGGTCTATCAAAACTTCCTATAGACAGACGCAGCATTATACCGTCTTCCATTTCATAAGCTCTCTCGAAGTGAATAAATCCACCTTCAAATCGCTCTGTAGTTTTATGCAATTTCAAAAGTTTTTCTGATGATGAGTTATTCTTTGAAAATTCAAATGAACCTTCTATACTAAGAATTTCTGATTCTTCTTCATTTATCATTGTTACGTCATAAATGTTTTTTTCCATCTTACGCCATCGATCTTCATATTTAGAAACAATTGCAATATCCTTATTTTTATTTATGTTTAAAACTATTTTGTTAAATGCGATGAAAGTCTCGTATGAGTATGCATAGTAGTTTTCGCTATCTGTTCTGAGTTCAAGGCTACCGCCCGTCTTTAACACTCGACGAGATTCTTTAATGAATGATGTGCTGATAACTCTACGGTGTGGTTTTTTATCCCAAGGAACAGGAAAGTGAACATATACTTTACCCACAATATTTGATGGAATGAGTTCCATAAATAGTCTTGCATCATAGTCCAGTACAAGAAGGTTATCAAGCTTTTGAATTGCAACTTGCTTTAAAACTTGCTCTATTGATGGACGGTGAATTTCTAAGCCTATAAAAAGGATATCGGGATTAGCTGCTGCTTGATGTAATAGGTGACGTCCTGAACCAAACCCAACCTCAACCCGTACTTCTTTATCTGTTGGAAAATCATTTGCGAAGTATTCTATTTTTTTCAGAGCTCTCACTTCTTCTAAATGCTCATTTTTCTTTCCACTTAAAACATTAGAAGCAAGAACATTTAAAGATGCTTTGTCTGCATAAGCTGTAAGTGCACGATGAACATTATAGATTGAAGCTGGTCGAGTTAACTTATCTGTTTTAAGGAGGTTTTTATGCTCATCGTATTTCACTAAAAGAAAAAAATCTTCATTTTCAACAGTTACTGAAATAAGCTTCTCATCTTTGTTATTTGCATTCCTCGCACAAAAGTTAAATTGTACTTCATCATGAGAAGAAGGGTATGTTATTTCATTGAATTTTTCTATATGCAAATGAGGCATTAAAGTCCACTCAAATCTAAATCATCTGCAGCAATAGCACTCTCTTGTATCTCTTCTTTTGGGGCGGCCACTACAACTTTTCCTTTAACCTTTCTCTTTGTAACTTCCTGTATTTGCATAGACTCTGGAGTCACTATTTGCACTTCTACACTTTGCTTTGATTTTATATCAAATTTATCAACACCATAAACTACATAATAATATGTGCTACCTTCTTCTATAGTGCTATCAGTATAACTATTCTCTTTCATATTATAGTTTTCTATTTTTGTATCAAAAAAACCTTTGCTATGCTTTCTTTGAACTATAAATCTAACAGTTCTTTCATCAGTTTTTTTCCATTTCACTTCTATTGTTGAACCAACAAGTTCAGCACTCAACACTAAAGGTGCTTCTGGTTTGGAAAGTGTCATTCCCTGCACAGAGTTCTTGTCTGAAATACTTTCCAAGCCATCTTTATCAACAACAGCTACTCTATAAAAGTATACTTTCCCATCTTCACCTATCTTATCTATAAAGTTATTACTGTAAAGTCTCTCTATGAGATCATAATTTCCATTACTATTCTCAGATCTATAAAGATTATACATGTAAAAATCTTTTTGTGATGATGCGGACCATGTTACTTCTATTTTTCCTGGTAGTTGTTTTGTTGCTCTTATATTCTCCACACTCTTAGGAAGCGGTTTTGTTACAACTTTTACAAATTGGCTAGGGGTAGATATAATTTTATCAAACGTCACAACTTTAACACGGTACATATAAACATAGTTATCTTCTAAATCTTCATCTATATACTCTGCGTTTAAGCGGTTATTTACTGTAGCATGTTTTTTCCATTCTTTATCTTCAAGAGTTTTTCTCTCAACTACATAATAATTAACTTTTTCATTTGAGTGAGGTCTCCAAATAATCTTGGCAGTTCTAGGAAGTCCTGTGATGCTGTGAATCCAAGAAATAGACTCTAGTACAGGTAGAGTATTTACAACGGTAACCTTACTAGGACTAGACTCTGACTCTGAAGTAAATGTTTTAAACATATAACTATATTTTGTATCTGGTTGAACATGACTGTCTACATAATGAGTTTTAAATCGGTTTTCAATTGTACTCAGATATTTAAAATCATTCGCCACATCTTTTGATGGACTTTTTTTATAAATATACACTCCAGACACTCTTGGGTCTTCAATACTTTCATATTCAAACGCAATAGTGTTCATATCTACAATTACACCATTTTTAGTTAGCACTACAGTAGGTAAAGTACTATCAATAACAGCATTTTCTTTTGGAGTTGGAGTTATTCCATCACATCCACTAAGGATTAGTAACGAAACTATCCATAATATACTTTGTGTCCATAACTTCATTCAGGCTCTCCAGGTTAAATTTTTTATCTATACTTGTTTTCATAATTTCATCTAGTTCTGCTTTGAAAAACATCTTTTCCCCAGTCTTTGGATGATTGAAATAAATCATATAAGCATGTAGCAAAATTCGTTCCGACTTGTCCTGATGTGGGCTCACACCATATATGTGGTCGCCTAATATATGACGATTTATTGTTTCTAAGTGAACTCGAATTTGATGTGTTCTACCTGTAAATAGTTTACATGCAAGAAGTTGATTTTTACCATCTGTACTTAAAGCTAACTGTTTAAACATAGTCTTTGCATACTTAGAATGTTCTAATCCGCATGACATTTTTAAACGGTTTTTCGAACTTCTTCCGATATTTCCTTCAATCACAGTAATATCATCTTTTAAAGGTGGAGTGGCTACTGCAATGTAATACCTTCCCATACTTTTATCTTTGAGTTGTGCTGATAAAAACTCATGTGATTCATTGTTTTTTGCTACAACCATAGTTCCACTTGTACCTTTATCAAGGCGGTGGACTATACCATTACGTTCTTCTCCACTTATGGTTGAGAGTCTAATTCCCTTATATTTTAACCAATCAACAAGTGTCGCATCTTTAACACTTGGTGCGGGGTGTACTGTTACCCCACTTGGCTTGTTGACAACTAAAATATCATCATCTTCATAAAGAACTTCAACATCAAAATCAACTGCTTTAGCTTTCTCTATCTTTGCTTCTGGAAACTCTACTTTTATTTTTTGATTTACTTTTAGTTTTACACCAGGGCGTGAAACTTTCTTTTCATCAACAAAAACATTACCGGTTTTAATGAGGGTTGCTACTTGAGACCTTGTTTGAATGATTTTAGTGGATAGAAACGTATCTAAACGCTCAGCATTTTCACATATATATTCTTTTATTTCTAACATTTATTAACCTTTATGTTACAATCATACAATTTTATTTTGGAGTTACAAACTTGTGGAGACTTGATAAGGCTATTTTATCACAATTTGACTTTCTTTCTATCATTCTTATCATTCCTTTGGTAATAATTTCTCATTGGCTTATAGGAGAAGTAGTCCCGGCTCTTGCTCAAAAGCAGACAGCATATGTTGCAATCGCACTTTTAGTCTTTATTATTGTGTTTTTCATGCCTATTAGAAAAATGAGCTGGCTTATTCCAATGATTTACTGGGGGAACATTTTACTGCTTTTAGCTGTTGAATTTTTTGGACATGCAAGACTCGGTGCACAAAGATGGATAGAGATTCCATTTGTAAATGCAACAATTCAGCCTTCGGAATTTGTTAAACCTGCCCTTATTCTTATGCTTGCTTACCTTATACACAAAAATCCACCTCCCATACATGGGTATAGAATCAAAGAGTTTATAAAACTCAGTTTTTACATCTTGCTTCCATTTATACTTATAGTGAAAGAACCTGATTTGGGAACTGCACTAGTACTCCTCCTTATAGGATATGGTGTACTTTTTTTCATTGGAGTACATTGGAAGATAGTTGCTACCATTGCTATATTTGGTCTTATCTTAATTCCAGTCTCATATAAATATATTCTTCATGACTACCAAAAAGTTCGCATTGTTGACTTTTTGAGTGAAAAACCATCCTATCATGTTCAGCAATCTATCATTGCGATTGGTTCAGGTGGTTGGAACGGAAAAGACAAAGAGAATGCGACACAAACACAGATGCGATTTCTACCTATTGCAACAAGTGACTTTATCTTTGCATTTTTAGTAGAAAGAAGTGGTTTTCTAGGTGCGTTAGCACTTATCACACTTTATGCTATTCTCATACTTCATCTACTGAGTCTTAGTATATTTAACAAAGACTACTATATCAAAGTCGTAACTATTTCCATCTCATTTATGATTTTTATCTATATGGGGGTTAACATATCAATGACCATAGGCTATGCACCAGTTGTTGGAGTACCTTTACCCATGTTTAGTTATGGAGGCAGTAGTTTTTTGAACTTTATGATTCTCTTTGGAATCATGCAAAATCTCATTACATTTAGATATAAAGATATGTATGATAACCGAGGAACGAAAAGTTTTATGTAGCCCTATTAATCTTCTTCTTTTGTTGCAAGTAGTGAATCGACTGCTTGTGAAATAGCCTTAGCAGTTGAACCTCTAGGAAGAAGCTTCGTTATTGAAATTGCACTGCTCCCAGGTTTATTACCTATAAGGATAACCTTAGGATTAGACATGATATTTTTGGCATAAATACTTAAGAATTTTGCTACTCTCACTTTTTGAAGTTCGTCCTCAACAACTAGGATACTCACACTATTTTTTCTTGCCCACTTTATAGCTTTGATTTCATCAACGAAAGACTTTACATTATAAGAACCGCTCATATGATGTATCTCTGATTCATATTCCATTGCTTCTTGGGGGTTTGCTGTTACTACCATTGTATAATCTTTTTGAACCGATTGAAGATACTTATAAAGTTCAAATAACTTTCTAGTCTCTCCTGTTGCTTTTGATTCATCTTGTGTACTCAAATAATACTTCAAATATGTCTTTGTATTAAGTTCACCACTAACATTAGCTTGTTTAAAGTGAGCCTGAACAAGCTTAGAACTTTTTGCAGCACTCCACTGTTGTGAATCAAAGAAAAAGGCTTGTGCATTTAAAATATCTACTAAATCATCGCGATGTCTTTGTGCTTCAATATCAAAAACTTCATAAAAATCTTCTCTATACTCTGTTTCAAATTCTTCAAGTAAAACCATATCATTCTTGTATCTTTCATCAAGTTCAGCCATCATATGAACAACATCGACATAAGCACCATTAAGAGATTTAAGTTCTTTCTCTAGGGCCTTGAATTGCGGTGTTTTAATACTCTCTTGAAGCTCTTTTTTTCGTATACTTCGTACACCACCAAGTTTTTTTGCATTTACTTGTAGATGGTTAATTTTTTCAATAACATTCCCAGCACCCTGTTTAATCTTTTGATACTCTTCTTGTGCTGACAAAAACACTTCTTGGTATGCAAAGGGAGGATTCTTAGTTTTTATAACATAATCATCATACACTTTTGCCATTTCTTTTAAATCATTACTAAGCATCTTGATTTTTGGTGTGATGATACGGATATCAACATCAACAAGATTGTTATATGTTGTCCATAGGAAACGTCGTATAACAAGATAATCAAGTCTTCCTGTTACTTTTTTATAATTTTCACGAATTTCTATATTTTGTTTAATTACATCAAAATAGTTTGATACTGCTCGACCAATTGTTAGTGTGTTAGTAATACTAGAAGGCCGTTCTCTTTGAAGTTCAGCTTCTACTTCTGCTTCACTTCCCTCAATCTCTAGTTCAAAATGGGCTACACTCATTTCTTCAGTACTATCCACATAATTAAGATCTGGAGTGGATACAATTTCTAAATGTTTTTCTATTGCAAGGGGCTCATTTATTTGAAGTTCAGTTTTTTCTTCTACAACTTCATCTTCTTGAACAACATTCTCACGCATTTCTACTTCATATGTTGCTTTTGAAACAATATTTTCAACATTTCCATCTACTTCATCAAAAGCTACTTCTAATCCTGTCTCTGGCATAACATCAAAGTCATCCCAAAACTGTACACTAAAGTTATGTTTAGTTTTTTCTGCAGTTATAATAATTCCACTGCCCTCATTAGAGTTAAAGAAAAGGACTTTACCAGTTGTTTTTATCAAAGTACTTAGGCTCTAGGCTTCATATAAATTTTATAGTTTCCAAAACGCTCAGTAAAAGAAAAAGCATGTCTTTTACAAAAATTCTTATTCATTGCATCTATCATTCGTGTTGTTTCTGTCTCCGCTTCTTCTTTACTAGCGAAATCTTGTGACACTCTGTAGCCATTCTTAACAAAACAGCTACAGCCGTTTAATACATCTACTTTATACATATTTTAGTCCTTTCTTTTAGTTTAAAAATCAAAAATATCATCGAAGTCATCACTATCTTCAGCAACTTCTTCATTCATCTTTAGCATACTACCTATGGTCATACAGTTCACTGCAATTGTATCATTCATAAAGTCAGCACTTGGAGCACCGGTGTTAAAAGATTTTTCCATCCAAGTTATCAAATCTCTGCTAAGTGCTGTACACATTGGTCCTAATGCTTCAGAATTTTCAACAAACTCTGATATATGGTTTAATAAATCAACAGACAGAGTATTTAAAGCTTGAGCAATAGTAAACACCTCTGAGTATGTTGAGAGTATCGAACCTATTTTATTTACATATGTAAAGATTTCTGATACCTCTTCCTCTGTAACATCCCCATCACCAACAATAAGCATAAGAGAACTTAACTTATCAACAAAACCTTCAAGGTCATTGAGCTCTTCTTCACCTAAGTAATTATACACATGCAGTTTTTGTGATGTATATTGCTGAATCACTTCTTTTTCTACTACTACTGGAGTTGGCTTAACAATTTTATTAACTAAGGCAATATCTTCTGCAACTAAAACTTTTAAAAGTTTGAAAGACAACTTATCATTTCCAGTTTTATATGCACAAAAAACATTATTCTTTTTTAATATCAAAGATATCGTTGGCAAAGGTATCTTGCCAATATTATCTATTGTAAAGTACTGAAAGTCTTCAGAGTCCTCTACTATGACACTACTAGTATTCTGTAGCCTTAGTTGCACCTCTCCAATAGAAAATATTGCTCGAATCACATCATTTAGTCCATCATACTTTTCGTCAGCGTTTAAAAGAAAAAACTCCCAAAACTCGGAAAGTGTATCTTGTGAAAGTAACATAAATGTCGTGTATCTACTAAAGACATTCTGAGAAAATAAATTTATGCATTTAGAACTCTTTGTTATACTTTTCGTTCTTGCTTTAATTAGTGCAATATAGTTAGTAATTCTGCTATTAAATATATCTGCATTTATTGGTTTAGAAATATAATCCTCTGCCCCATTTACAAGAATAAGCTTTTGTTTTTGGGCATCTTCTAAAGCTGAAATAGCAATAATCATAACACTCTTATTCTCTTGACGTATAATCTTTGTTGCTTCAACGCCATCCATATTTGGCATCATAATATCCATCAACACTAAATCATATGCAACTTTTCGACACTGTCTCACAGCTTCTAGTCCATCAGCAGCTTCATCAATCTCAAAGTCAATACCATCTAAATCATCAATGAAATATTCAAGAAGTAAGCTCACAACAATTCTATTATTTTTATTATCATCAACTATAAGAACTTTCATACTTTTTTCCTTAACACACATATTTTATTGTATCCTACGAGACTTTAGACACCTATAATCTTTGCAGTAACTCTTCAACACATTTTTTATAGTCTTTCATACCTTTTGAGCGTTTAGCATCTAATATTATAGGGGAACCTGACTCAAACTGTTTAGCCAATTTTATGTCAACACCAATCGGAGACAAGAGTTTTTCTCCTCCAAAAGATGTTTTAACCTTAAGAAGAGACTCTTTGTGTTCATTTATATGAGGATTAAACATAACTGGTAGTATTGATATATCTGCTATCTCTCTATCTAGTTTCTTAGAAGTTTGGTACACAGCACGGAGCATCTGTCCAACGGCAACAACTCCTAGATGGTGTGGTACAAAAGGTATCATAACACTATCGGCAACTTCAAGAGAGTTTTTCAACAAAGCATCAAAAGTAGGTGGTGTATCTATCACACAATAATCAAAAAAATCAGCAATTTTCTCGCGTTTAAAACGATTTTTCAGTATTCCTCTTAAATCAGAGTACTCATATACATCAAATTGTGCTAGAGCAGGAGAAAGAGTTAAGTTTTCATGTACGGTAGGAATAAATGTTTCACTTAATGTGGAACCACTAAAAATAGAGTGTACTCCAAGTCTTTCGTCTGGTTCACAACCAACACCTATCGAAGCATGTCCTTGTGTATCTAAGTCAAGGAGAAGAACTGATCCATGCTTCGCAAGACCACTTGCAATGTTTACAGCTGTTGTTGTTTTAGCTGAACCACCTTTTCTGTTACTAATTACAATAGTTTTCACTAGTATTAAATCCTTTTAAAACTGTCTCATATAATTTCTTTTTTTCACCGAACTTATAAGAACAACTATAGTTTTTCCTATACGCCATAATGAGTTGTAAAATTGCCAAATGTATATCATCACAATCTTTAAATGAAAATTTAATTTCTTCTCCAGCTTTTTCTTGTAAAAAATCCCTAAATGGAACAACTTCATCTTCATATATAACAGATGTAAAGTTTGCTTTATTTTTTTCATATGTAATTGGCATATACTATCCTTTAACTTGGTTGTTTAACTGTTTTAATAACATTAATTAAAACACCATCTAAATCTAAGACACCAGAAAGTTCTAAAAAGTTGTTTACACTGTGTTCTTCAGAAGTATTTATAAACTGACTCTCCTCAACATGTGCTATATCTTCTATTGTATCTACTTTAACAGCAAAAATTTCACTATTTTTATCATATATAATAAGTTTTTGAAGGGAATTAGCGACTAAGTCTAATTCTAGCACAAAAGTATCTAATGCTCCCATTGTATTTCTATAGGCAGTCATTACATCCTTATTCAAAAAGTCTAATGCTTCAGTAGGATTTTTCGCATAAATATCTAGAGCAGTTGCACCTAATACATGGAGTTGTTTATGGTAGTCAAGTAATTCATTGAGAACAAGCACAACACTATCATCATAGGCAGTAAAAGAATCTATCCACTTACCAAGTTCACATGCATGGGGATTAAGTGTTTCTTTAAAGTCCATACCTGTTTCTAAACTATTTTTAAGTGCTCCAAGCCATTCTTTATGAGTATCTTTAAGTCTAACAAATAATGTTCTGAGCTCACTATCATAAGGGTCTAAAGTTATAAGTTTTCTAAAGTTTACAACTTTTATAACTTTATCTTCATATGACATCATACCATCTATATATTCATGTGCATTAGGAATCACCGTTAATACTGTTGACTGAATAATACGTTGTACGTTTTCTATATCCACAGCATATTTATTTGTTCCAACACTAAATACTATTAAGTCTATCATAATTTTACTTCCTTATGCTACTTGAATTTCTTCTTTTAATTTTTGAGATATCCCTAAAAGTCCTAGTGGATCTATAGCCATAATGATTTGTCCATTTCCAAGTAAAGCAGTTCCGCTAAATAGTGGATGTCCTTCCATTATACCTACAAGTGGTTTTTGAACAACATCTAATTGTCCTAGAAATTGATTTACAACTACTGCAAGAAGATTATCTTTTATATTTAAAACAACGATAGATAGTGGTTTATCTTGCATATCATCTTCATTAAGCATAGACTTAATGAAAAGAAGAGGAATTACATCTCCTCTAATATAAATAAATGGCTCATTGTGTAAGTACTCAATTTCAGAACGCTCTAGTTTTACTGTCTCAGATACACTATCCATCGGTATACCATAATGAATACTATTCATCTGGATGTGAAGTAAAGATGTAACTGCTAAAGACATCGGTATAGCTAAAGTAATAACCGTCCCTTGATTAGCTTTTGTCGTAATCCCTATCGTTCCACCAAAACCTTCTATAGATTTTTTAACAACATCCATTCCAACACCACGTCCACTAAACTCAGTAATAGCATCAGCAGTTGAGAGACCTGGGAGAAGGACAAGTTCTGCCATCTCTTTTTCATTTAATAGATCAATTTGATCAACAGTCATAAGACCTTTTTCTATAACTTTACTTGCTACTTTGTCAACATTGATGCCGGCACCATCATCTTTAATTTCAATTATAATTCTATCTGATTGAGAAAAAGCATTTAACGAAACAGAACCTTGAGGGTTCTTTCCTTTTTGTTCACGAACATCTGGTGTTTCAATACCATGGTCAAGTGAATTTCGTACAATGTGAATCATTGGATCAGCTAGCATCTCAATCATATTTTTATCAAGTTTAGTTTCCCCACCATTCATTTCTAGTTTTACATTTTTATCTAAAGTTTTTGCTATGTCTCGAACAAGTTTCGGGTATCTATCAAATACATAAGATATAGGAAGCATTCTCATTCCCATAATCAAGTCTTGCAGTTGCTCAGAAAGACGATTTATGAAAATATATTTATCCATAATCTCACGCTTTATCTGTTCATGTGTCATACCAACAACATTATCAGCTAAATATGGTAACGAGTTTTTTGCAACCAAAAGTTCTCCAACAACATTCATTAAGCTGTCAATAGATTCTTGATCAATTTTTACAGTTTTACCAACAACAGCTTTTTTCTCTTCTGTAACTACTGGTTTCATATTAGCTTTCTTAGAAACAACCTGTACACTTTCTACTTTTACTGTTTCTATAACCGGTTGAGCTATTTTTTGTTTTGGTGCAACCACAATTTTTTCCTTCGCTTCAAGTAAAACTTCTTTCTTAATTTCTGAAGTTTCTTTTAAAGTATCTCTATTTAAAAATTCCTCAACATCACTCTGGAAATTAAATACAGGCATAGTTGGAACAAACTTTCTTACTTTTTCTAGAATTACTATAATTCTTTTAAGGTCATCTTCTGTATTCGTATGCTGTAAGGCTTTTTTCTGCTGTGCATAGATATCTTCAATTGTACTTTGTATTTCTGGATTTATAACAACACTACTTGATTGAATAGATTCACTTTGAATTTGAACTTCTTCTTTTTTTATTTCTTTTTCCGTATATGCTTCACCCATATAAAGTGTCTCAAAGAAACCTTCAAGTTTAGAAGCTTCATTGGCATCTATTAAACCAACAATATCTAAGAATCTTTCTAGCTTCGCATACTGAATAGTATCAATACCTACAAGTTCCATAGAACTTTTCACTTCTTCTTTAATAGCAGATAAATCGAGAGCAGTAGTTAAGCCACTTAGCTCTTTTAAAGAGTCAATCTGTAAACCTGTATCTCCTCTATTTAAAGACATAAGAGAACTTACATCAAGAGGTAAAAATGTAAGTTCATCTATGAAGTTAAAAAGAGACTCTTCTATCTCTTCATAAGTTGCATATATAAATGCAACTAATGAAGATTTAAGTAATAGTCCTTCTTCATCTTCCGTGCCGCTAAGAACTGATTTAGCATTCTCACCACTCATACATGAAAATACACCTATTACTTTATCGCCTAAAAGACTCAAAGCATATATTGGATCATTTCCATAAACCATACAACTATCATCGACATCAAATACTACTGCATAAAGATGTTCTTTAGAACAAAAATCTTCATCAATCTCTGAATTTCTAAATGGTATTTCAACTGTATCCATGCCTCGTAAAGTAGCCAAAGGAAGATTAATTATATCATTTTTATCAGAGACTAAGTTAAAAGGCAGACTCCATATTGCTTCACCCTCAACATCTTTACCCATTTGGTTACTTAATTCTTCTACTATTTTAGTTACCCTACTTTCATCAGCATCAACAACATCACCTGTTTCTTCCGCTGCTTCTATTAAATTTACTACTTCATCAAAAGCATCATAGAGTGCTTCTACCATAGTATCTTTAAACTCTACTTTTCCAGCACGCAACATATCTAATAAATCTTCAGCATGGTGTGTGATTTTTTTTACAGATTCAAAACAAACAATACCACTACCACCCTTTAAGGTATGTGCAGCACGAAATACAGAATTAAGTAATTCCGGGTCATCTCCACCTATGTCACCTATATTTTGATCGATAAAAGCTAGATTTTCTCTAGCTTCACTTAAAAATTGTTCTAATAACGGATCCATAATATCTCCTTAATTTTTCACAAAAATATCTAAATATGCCTGAATCTGATCAGGTTTAATTGGCTTAGTTTCAAAAAGATTTGCACCAGCTTTATAAGCATTTATTTTATCTTCTTCTTTTTCTTGTGTTGTCACCATAATCACTGGTACTATTTTGTGGTTATCTTGTTTACGTAAATCTTTTATAAAAGAATATCCATCCATAATAGGCATATTTACATCCACTAAGTACAGATCTATTTGGGCACCTAAACTTTTTTCTAATGCTTCCATTCCATTTTCAGCTTCAACTAAATCCATACCCATTGACTTAAGTATAGAACCATGGTAACTTCTTACTGTCTTTGAATCATCTACAACCATTACTGTCGGCATAATATTCTCCTAAAAAAAATCTATTTCGTCATTTACATAATCTTCGGCAATTTTACCGAAGAATCTGCTCTTTTTGTCTTTTGCATCTTCAAGAGTTGCATTAAGTTTTTCTCTCAACTTTAGTAAACTATTCTCAGCTAAACCTTCTTGATTTTTATTTGCATGAGAAAATATATCTATACTATTTTTCATACTCTCAATCGCTTCTCTTGTCGCATTTAACTGCTGCGATATTATATCTTGATACTGCAGCTGTTGCGAGGTTTTCATCAATCTCAATCTCATTATTTCTATCACAGAACTCATTTTCATAAAAGATTCAGCCGACAGTTCTATAACATCTGCTTGAACTCCTTGGTTATGTGTTAGAAGTTCATCAATAGAATCTAATACAATCATTTTCTTTGCTAAGCCGGTAAGCGTAAAACTCTGGTGATGGCTTGTTTAAGCTGAGCCGGATTAAAAGGCTTCACTATCCAACCAGTAAGTCCGAGTGCCTTACCTTGTTGTTTGAGCTCAGGTTTATTCTCAGTAGTTAGCATTAATGTTGGGGTTCTCTTTGTTGCAGGAACTGCCCGAAGCTCCTGTAAAAATTCAAATCCATTCATTTCTGGCATATTAAGGTCTGTAATGATTAAATCAGGTGTCATACCCGCTTGAATCTCTGCTAATGCAACTTGTGCTTCTGTGTATTGCTTCACTTCTATTGGCAAACTATTTGTCACCATTCTTGTTGAAGCTAAAGCTGTCTCACTATCATCTACAAATATTACTAATGGCATATTATTTCTCCTATTTTTGATAAATTAAAGTTTTATCTACTTTTTTTGCATTAAAGACCGAAACTATTCGGCTCATGTACTCAGCATGTCCTAACAGAACATAGCCACCTGGATTTAACATATCATAAAATGTCATCGCAACTTCTTTACGAGATGCATCGTCAAAATATATCAACATATTTCTTGAAAATATCACATCAAACTTACCTAACTTTCTCATCTCTGCTTTGTCAAATATATTTGCAACTTGAAAATCAACAGAACCTAATAAATCTTCACCCAATTGATATCCAAAAGGTGCTTTATCAAACCACTTCGATAAGATATTTTTTGGAATAGCATGAATTGAACGGTCCGAATACTTTCCTGTCTGTGCTTTATTAATTACTTTTGAATCTATATCTATTCCAACTACTTCGATATCCCTTTCATTCACAATATTGTTTTCTTCAACAATATGTAAAATCATAGAATATGGTTCCTCTCCTGTCGAACAAGGAGATGATAAAATTCTAATAGGTTTTGAAGATGGCGTTCTCTTATGTAGTTCTGGTAATATAGTATTTACCAATACTTCAAATTGATCTTTTTCTCTAAAAAAATATGTTTCATTAACTGTAATAGCATTCATAAGTTCTTGAAATTCCACACCTTCTCTATCATCAAAACGTAGAGTATAAAAGTACTTTCTAAAACTATCTAATTCCAACTCAGATGCACGACTATCTATATATTTGGCAAGTTTAGCATAGTGTTTCTCTACCTCTAAGTATATACCACTTTTTCTATAAATAAACTCTCCAATTTTTGCAAAGTTTTCTTTTGAGAGAAGATTTGCCATCTACTTACCCCTCAATCAATTTAATCGCACCATCAACGGCAAATTCAACATAGAACTCACCATGAAATCGTTCTTTTAAAGATTTTAAAAGAGGAATATCCTCAAGCTCACCTATTTCACCCATATAATCAACAGCTGTCATGGCAACATTAATATCTTTTTCTGTTTCAAGCAGTTCAACAAGCATATCACGTGATTCTGCAAAGTCAACATCCCCAAGAACATTAATAGCAAATATTCTTAAATCACGGTCTTCACCGATTAAGAACTTCACTATATAATACTTAATTGAAGATCCAAAATCTCTTAACATTGAGATACCAAGATTACGAGTGTAAGCATTACTTAGTTTTAAAAGTTGCATAATATCCTCGATAGGAGCTTCATCTGCATTCATTGAAGAGATACTAGATGCAATTTTTGTGGCTACTGTTTTATCTAGTTCTCTTTGATGAAGACACTCTATTAAGAATTCTCCTCCACCATGAAACTTTAAGATTTCCTCTACAATATAATCTTTTAAGCCTTTATCATCAGTTGAAGAAAATAGCTCTGTAGCCTCTTGTAGCTCTGAGAATTTTGGTAATTCTGCAACATTCTGTGCAACATGTTTTTTAATTAAAGCCATCTATTCTAATCCTTTACTTTAGTCTTGCAATTATTTTTAGTAATGCAGGAAAATCTAGTTGTTCCATAACACCACCTCTTTCATATGCTGCTTTTGGCATACCATAAACTGTTGCACTTTCTTCACTTTCGCCAAGTGTATAAGCACCTGCTTTCCTAAGTTTAACCATAGCATCTGCACCATCATCACCTATTCCAGTTAATATAACTGAGATGATGTCATTTGCAGGAAAGACTTCTAAAGCACTTTCCATCATTTCTCCAACACTAGGCTGAAAAAAGTTTTCACCTTTGTCTAAATTATCTCGTATAACAATTTTTCCAGAAACTTTTTTTGAAACATTCATATGTACACCACCACGAGCTAAATAAATATTTCCTGGGAGGAGTTCCATATTCATTTTAGTTTCTTGTACTGGTAGTACACTAGCCCTATTAAGACGATCAGCGAAAGATGATGTAAACTTTGCTGGCATATGCTGTACAATACAAAGAGTGTGTTTAAAGTCTACTGGTAAAGAGGCACAAATTTGCTCAATCAGACCTGGTCCACCAGTAGAGGAACCAACAATAATAATCTTTTTTAAGTCTTTTGAACTTGATGCTTTACTAGGAGTAGTTTTCTCACTAGTTACTGGTGCACGTCTGCGCTCTCTAACAATTGGTTTTGCTAATCTTCTTTTTAATCGTCTTAAAGGAATTTTACTAATGGCAGTTACTTTTTCAACTATTTCATCATAATTTTCTTTTTTACCAACATTCATCGTCCCTGGTTTTGCTATATAATCAATAGCACCAGCGTCCAGTGCATCCATTGTTGTTGATGCGTTCTCTGTAGTGAGTGAACTTACCATTAAAATTGCTGTTGGTTTTTGAGCCATTATTTGTCTAACTGCTTCTATTCCATCCATAACAGGCATATTTATATCCATTGTTATGAGGTCATATTGATGTTCAAGTGCTTTTTCAACTCCAACTTTTCCATTTTTAGCAAACTCTATTTCAAATCCTAAAGGCTCGATGATCTCGCTTAACTGCTTTCTAACTAAAGCTGAGTCATCAACAATGAGTACACTTTTAGACATGGTCAATCACCTTTTTGGCTATTACTTTTTTCATATCTAAAGATAAAACAAGTCTCTTACCATCATCTAGGTGCAGTACACTATCAAAATAGTTTTCTTCATCTACAACTATATCTTCCTCTTTTATACTCAAAATATCACTAACACTATCAACCACAAAACCTATTTTATTTTCATTTATATCGCAAACAATAATCTTTGAATCTTCATTAATAGTAGTTTGGACTTTAAGTTTTTTAAACAGTGAAACAATGCTCACTATCTGACCTCTAATATTAATAATACCATCAAGCGATTCATCTGTAAATGCAATACTTGTCGATGGGACCATATCAATAATCTCATCAACTATATCTACATTAAAAGCATACTCTTTAGAAGATAGTTTAAAAATAATAACTTCTTTAGTACTTTGTAGCTCTTCTATATTTTCTTTAATATCTTCCGAATTATTATTTGTATTTTCAATAAAAGATTCATTTTCTTTTAAAATATTTTGAATAACATCGTGGTCAAAAAATGATATTAACGAATCCTTAGCATGAATGACACCAGCAACCTTTGATTTATCAAAGTTTTCGCTCATATATTCTATATCTTTTTTATAAAAATTATTTATGTCAATAATAGAATCTATACATAGACCTATTTTTTTGCCCTCATAAGAGACTATAAGTATTCTGTTTGCCTCACTACTCTTAGGTTTAAATCCATAATAAATTCTTAAATCAATAACCATTAAAAGTTCATCTCTTAAGGTAATAAGACCTAGAACAGTTTCATCAC
Organism: Sulfurimonas sp.; assembly: GCF_018698455.1. GTDB lineage: Bacteria > Campylobacterota > Campylobacteria > Campylobacterales > Sulfurimonadaceae > Sulfurimonas. The sequence continues at coordinate 67,622 of NZ_JABIOQ010000060.1, forward strand.
TTCCTGCTATCTCCGTAAAGGGGCCTTCCGCTAGGATTATCTCTTGTAGATAGTCAATTTCTAGAGCATACTTTTCCTCAGACATTGAAAATATTAAAAACCTACTACTATCTTCTTCTGCTTCTACTTCTTCTTTTTGTTTTCCAGAATGAATTTCTTTTGCTTGAATCTGAACTTTATTTATCTTAGTAAAAAGTTTATCTAATGAACATACTTGAACTAAAAGATCATTATATTTATAGATAGCTACAACCGAATCATTACCATCATCAATATAATCTATGTTATTTTGGTCTATTTCAACAGTATTGTATACATCACTTACTAGAAGTGTATTTGATGACATTTTACCATTTAAACTTATGATCCTACTAGCACTAGCTTCGAGGTCAACTTCACCTACACCTAAGAGTAAGTTCAAGTCAACCATTGAAACAACATTACCGCCAACTGAACATAAACCCCTCACTGAAGATGGGCGTAAAGGAAGAGGCATTAGTGATGGAACTCTTGAGATCTGGTTTATATCATCTGTTGATATTCCATAACTCTCATGAGCATTTTTTATAATTAAAATCTCTTGGATTTCCATAATTTACACCTATTAAATTAGCCTTGTTGAAGCTCATCTGCCATTACAGCTAACTCTTCTACACCTTCACTAATATGAGATACAGTATCTATAATTAGTTCACTCGCCTTACGTGATTCACTCGCATTTCTTGCACTTAGTTCCACTGCTTTTTGTATCTCAGTAATACCAATCATTACTTGATTCATACCTTCGATATTTTGATCATTAGTAGTTTTAAGACCTGTATACTTATCCAGTAGATCAACTAGAATATCAATAATTCTAACAATATCATTTACTAGAGTATCTATACTTTTCTCTTCATCACCTTGAGAACGAAGTAGATTATTCCAATCTGTTCTCACTGTGTCGATTTCTGAGTTCATTGATTCAACGATATCATTAATCTTTTCAGTATTTGATTCTGAGTCTTTTGCAAGATTTCTAATGTCCGCACTAACAACTGCAAAACCTTTTCCAAAATCACCTGCACGAGCAGCTTCAATAGATCCACTAATAGCAAGCATATTTAACTGTACAATTGAGTTTGAGATATTACCTACTGTTTTATCAACACTTTTTGTCTCTTTAACAATTACATTTAACTCAGTTGCAGCAGTATCGCCTTCTGTAATTGACTCTCCAAATGCAGATTTAATTCCGATTACAGATGACTTAACATCATTAAAAGAAACTTTCAAAAGGTCAAAGTTTCGTCTTGCAATTTCAATTAGTTTATCAATATCTTTACCAGTTAACAGTCCAGCCTCAATAAGTTCTTTATTGTTTAATGCACTTTGATTAGTGTCTTGAGAAGCTTTTTCCATTTGGTTAAGTGCAACAGTAACTTCACCAAGTGCTTCTTGAATCTCTTCCATTGAACCACTAATTGTATCAGCACTTAAAGAGATATCTTCAGCAGATTTCATCGTATCTGTTGAATACTTTAACTCTTCAGAAAGAGCTGAAAGGTCTTTAATGTCATCTTCTGTTTGAGAAAGTGCCGATGACTGAACTTCTATAGAGTTGAGTGTTAGTTCAACTGATTTAGCTATTTCTGAAGATGCACTTGCTATCTCTTTTGAACCTACATTAATTCTTTCTATGAAACTACTAAGTTCTCCTGTATATTCACCAATACTTGTTGCCGCTTCAACAGAGTAAACAGCGATTTTTGTAAGCTCTTCCATTTGAAAACTAAGAACAGAACCTGTTGTTCCATTTTTGGAGATGATGTTAGTAGTAGAACCAATACTTTTGATTATACCGTCTATACTTGTCTGAATTTTATTTACAAGTTCCGCGATAAACTCGGCATTTTTCTCACTCTCTCCAGCTAATGCACGTGTTTCATCAGCTACAACAGCAAAGCCTTTACCATGCTCTTTCGCACGAGATGCTTCTATTGCTGCGTTTAATGCAAGTAAATTTGTTTGATCAGCAATCTTAGCAATAAAACCAACTGCATTTCCAATACTTTGTGAAGATTCTTTGAGTTCCTCACTTTTTCTTGATGATTCTTTGGAAACTAGTACTGCATTTTCCATTCGCTCAACTGAACCATTTACTCTAGTTACCGCTGCCATAATATTATCGCCAGTGGAAATAGTTGAAACCGTTAATGCACTAATTGTACTTTTCATACCAACTATGTTACTACCTATATTTGTTACATTAGAAAGTGCTTGTTCACTCGCTCCACTATTTTCTTCAGCAGCTGTAGCAATCTGTTCCATTGATGACTTTAGTTGCTCAATTGCACTTACACTTTCTTGAGCATTTTCTAAGATACTCATAGAAACACCGGCGATGCTTTCACTGATTTGTTGTTGTTTTGCTAGTGTTCTTTGTTTACGTTTGTCTGTTCCCCCACTAGCAGAAGATACTACTGCAGCAGATGAGCTCGAACTATTTTTTTTCATTAATGCCATTATAAATTCCTTTTATTTTAATCTAGTGTTGCGTAAAGTTCAATTGCTCTTTGAATATCTTCACGTGATGGTTTTACTCTAATAGAAATATATTTAGTTATTCCAGACTTATCAGTTGAACGAAGAACTGTTGCATAGACCCAGTAGTACCCTCCACCCTTACGTTGGTTCTTAACATAACCTGTCCAAAAACCTTTTGATTGAACATCATCCCAAAGAGACTTGAATGCAGCTCTTGGCATATCTGGATGTCTTACGATATTGTGGGGTTCTCCGACAATCTCTTCTGTAGGCATATTTGCTAATTTTAAGAATGAATCACTCGCATACTGAACGATACCTTTTTCATCTGTTTCAGATAAAAGATATAAATCATTATATAACACTTCTCCATCATCAAGAAAAGTTAAACCGTCTGTGCTAATTTCATTATTATTTGTTGACACAATAAACCTCCAATAAAATCTAATTTTACAAATAATACTCTTTAAAGACTAAAATTACATTGAAAATGTAGAGTTTATAGATAAGATAAGATAAGATAGTTTTTTTGAAAACATCAGTATTTATTGAATATAAATTATTTAGTTAAGAAATATTATTGAAGGGAAGAAGAAAGATGCCTATAAAGGCAACTCTCTCAAGGTAGAAAAAGTGTGAAACTAAATGTTGTCACGAATTTGTAGAGTCTCTACAAGTGTAAGATATGCTTCTTTATTAGTACGTTTGAAGTACTTCATAAGACGACGACGTTTACCAACTAACTTAAGTAGTCCTAAACGTGATGCATGATCTTTTTTAAATACTTTTAAGCGCTCCGTTAACTCTGCAATTCTCGTAGTTAATAATGCAATTTGAACTTCACTTGAACCAGTGTCATTCTCATTACGTCCGTGTTTTGCAACGATTTCTTGTTTTTTAGCCGAATCTAAAGCCATAATAGCCTCCTGATGGGTATAATAATCTAACTTAAATGCACAAGGCAAATAAAGCTGAATTGGAATTGTATCCAAATTTTAGCTATAATTAAAGTTCTAAATAATCATAAAGTATAAAATATGTTAATAACACGAGCAAGCGAATATGCCATACTCTCTTTAATAGTCCTTTCATCTGCTAAAGAGCCTATGGATAGTGAGACTTTATCTAAGGAACTCACAATTTCTAAAAGTTTTTTAGCAAAAATACTGCAAGCACTTGCGAAAGAAAAAATACTCAGATCATATAAGGGTGTTAAGGGTGGATTTGCTCTTAATAAAACCCCTATCGAAATAGATATGCTAACTGTAATGACATGCGTTGAAGGAAAAACTCCAGCTGTTTTTGAATGTGCTCCAGCTGAGAGTAGATGTCCTTCAGAAAAAGCAAACATCTGTAATATCTGGCCTTTTTTAAATAAACTACAAGGTAAGATTGACTCTTTTTTAGCAGAACTCACACTTGCTGACATCATAGACTAAGACTTTTTACTTTGGCAAAAAAGCTCACAGTTAAGCAACAAGTCGGAACATCTCTTAACTTCTTACTAGGTCAAAAAGACTTAAGTGTAGTTATATTTGTAATGGCAATACTCGCAATTATTATAGTACCTTTACCATCTGCTATGCTAGATGTGCTCTTAACGGTATCTATGTCGGTAGCTATTTTAATTTTGCTTATATCTCTTTATGTACCTAAACCAACCGACTTAACAACTTTCCCGACACTTATACTTATTATTACCCTTTTTAGACTCTCATTAAACGTAGCAACTACAAGAATGATTTTAAGCCATGGACACACAGGAACAGATAATGTTAGTAGTATCATTACAAGTTTTGGAGACTTTGTTGTTGGTGGTAACTTTGTTATAGGTATTATTGTCTTTTCTATCCTAGTTTTAATTAACTTTATGGTTATTACCAAGGGTTCGACAAGAGTTGCAGAGGTTGCTGCTAGATTTACACTTGACAGTATGCCAGGAAAGCAGATGGCAGTTGATGCCGACTTAAACGCGGGGCTAATAGATGATGCACAGGCTAAACAACGTCGTGGTGAGATACTCCAGGATGCTAACTTTTATGGAGCAATGGATGGTTCTTCTAAGTTTGTAAAGGGTGATGCTGTTGCCGGAATTATTATTACCCTTATTAATATAATTGGTGGATTTCTTATAGGAATATTTCAACATGACATGAGTGTAGGTGATAGTGCATCTACTTTTACTCTTTTAACAATTGGTGATGGACTTGTCGGACAAATTCCAGCTCTTATTATCTCTACGGCAACGGGTATTATGATTACCCGTTCTTCAGGTGATGGGGACAATTTTGCAGAGGGTACCGTAAACCAGATGATGGGAAATGCAAAAATCATGATGATTGTTGGATTTATCATGATTTTATTTGCACTTGTTCCTGGACTTCCTACTGCATCCATGGGTCTCGTAGGGATTATATTTGCAGGGCTAGGTTGGGCCATTTATAAGTATGAAAGAGGTGAACTAAGTATTCTAGATGTTGATAATATACTTGGTTCACAATCTTCCAAAGAACTTTCAGAAAAAGAAAGCCAAAAGATAAAACCAAAAAAATCTAATGAAGAAATAGCAAAAGAAGAAGAAGCCGCACTCGAAGATATACTAAAGGTGGAGATGCTAGAACTCACCCTTGGGTACCAGCTAATAAAACTAGCTGATAGTACTCAAGGTGGAGACTTGTTAGAGCGTATTCGTTCAATGAGACGTAAAATTGCTAGTGATTATGGGTTTTTAATGCCGCAGGTTCGTATCCGTGATAATTTACATCTTCAGCCTAGTCAGTACCAAATACTTCTTAAGGGAATTAGTATTGGTGAGGGTGAGATTATGCCTGATAAATTTCTTGCTATGGATAGCGGTATGGCAACAGGTGAGATAGATGGTATAACTACCAAAGAACCTGCATTTGGTCTTGATGCTCTCTGGATAGATCCTCAGGATAAAGAAGATGCTATCATAAATGGCTATACTGTAGTTGACCCTTCTACTGTTATATCTACACATATGAGTGAACTTATTAAGCAAAATGCAGAAGATTTACTTACTCGTCAAGAAGTTCAAACACTTATTGACAAAATTAAAGAGTCTTTTCCTGTTATAGTTACTGATGTACTTAATGTTGCGAACATCGGGCTTATTCAGCGTGTTCTTAGAGCTCTTTTACATGAAAAGATTCCTCTTAAAGATATGCTTACAATTCTAGAAACCATTGCGGATATAGCTGAGTATACGAAAAATGTAGACCTTATAACTGAACAAGTACGTGCGAAACTCTCTCGTATTATTACGCAGATGTATTCAAGTGATGATGGCATTATCCGTCTTTTAACATTTGATACGCAAACAGAACAGTTACTACTCCAAAAGTCACAAGAGCAAGATGGAACAAGAAACTTGCTCTTAAATGTGGGAGAGATAAATGCACTTATACAAGCAACAAGTACTAAGGCTGCTGAACTTCTTCAAAAAGGGGTCTCTCCCGTAGTTGTTATCGTCGACCCACAACTTCGTCGTGGCGTTGCTGAAATATTTGAGAGGTTCTCACTTGATGTGGTAACCCTATCTCATGCAGAGATAGACTCAAGTGCAACATTTGAAGTACTCGGATCAATCACAATAGAAACATCATAAAAATACAAAGGCAAAATATGAAAAACAGAACAATTCACCACCTCTCGCATATAGATTTAGATGGCTACAGTTGCCAACTTGTTATGAAGTCAACTCCTTATGAAAAACACAACTATAATGCAAATTATGGTCCGGAAGTAAAATCAAAACTAGAAATGATTTTAGAAAATATTATCAATGATAAAAAGAGTTCACTTATACTTATTACAGACTTGAATCTTACGGCAGATGAGTCTAAATGGTTAACACATGAGGTTGACAAGATAAACAAGAATAAAATAGATTTACGACTCACACTACTTGACCATCATGGAAGTGGTGCACAGAGTGCGAAAAAACATGACTGGTACTATCTTGATGAGTCACGTTGTGCAACAAAGATTACATATGACTACATGAAAGAGCATTTTGAATTTGATGAACCTGAGTGGATGAATAAATATGTAGATGTTGTAAACGCGGTGGACTTATGGAAAAAAGAAGAGCATGATAACTTTGAGTATGGAAAAGTTTGTATGAGACTTGTCACTGAAACACGAGAACTTAACCGTGTTATGTTTGCAAATGAAGATTCATTGTACAAACTTGCACTCCTTCAAGAAGCTGTAAAATATATCTATGAAGAAAATGCTCCTATAGTTTTAGATGATAAAATTCATACGATTAAAAAAGATTTTTTTCAAGAAGGAAAAAATAATACACTCGATAATCTTGCAACTGCATACATAGTAAAACTTCTTGGTGCAAAACGAAATACCAATACTATATACTACAAAGGCTACAAAGGATTTTTATCTTATGCTGTTGGAAATACTTCTATCGTAGGAAATGGTTTCTTAGTCGCATTTCCTGAGTATGATTTTATAGTAGATGTTAGTTTTAAGGGAGCGATGAGCCTAAGAGCTGATAATAAAGTAAGTGTGGCTCAAATATCTAAAGAATGGGCAAATGGTGGTGGACACCCAAATGCTGCTGGTGGAAGAATCATGGGATTTAAAGAACAGTATAACTATGTGAAAGTGAAAAATCAAATAGAAGCTCTTATCAGTGATAAAGAGTCTGTTGCAGGAGATTTGGACTATAAGACTGAAGCGTAAAAGCTTTAGTTATTTAAAAAGTATCTCTCCACTCCATTTGCAAGACCTTGAGCCATTTTATTTTGATACTTTAAAGAAACAAGTCTAGTAGCCTCTCTTGGATGCGTTATAAATCCAACTTCTACTAAAACAGCTGGCATCTGTGCTCCAACTAAAACCCAAAAGGGTCCTTCTCTTACTCCAGCATCTTTTACTTTGCTATAGGTCTTGCAAAGAGATGCCAATGCACCACGTTGTAGATCAATAGCAAGTTTATTCGATGCTACTATGTTATGTGAATTAAGTGTATTTAAAAAGCTTTGTTTTCCATAAATATCCATTTCACTTAAATCAGAAGAGTTCTCTTTTGCCGCAACTATTTTTGCTCTAGCAGAACGTGACTTAGCAAGAAAAAAGCACTCTATTCCGTGGACCTGTTTTGCTATCTTTTTACCTACTGCATTTGCATGAATACTGATAAAAAGGTCTGCGTTTTTTCTATTGGCAAATTTAGTTCTGTTACTCAATTTTATAAACTTGTCACTATCTCTTGTCATAAAAACTTTAAATCCTCGAGCCACTAAAACTTTTTTTAACCTTTGGGCTATGCTCAGTACTATAACTTTTTCTCTATATTTTTTATATCCTACTGCACCAGGATCTTTTCCACCGTGACCTGCATCAATAACTATGACCTTATTTCTATCAAGTCTTTGAGGAGGTATATTTTCTGGAGCTACACTCCTTTTTAGTGAAGATTTTGGAGCAGTTATTTTCACAATTAAAGAGAGATTATCTTTTTTAAATGAAATTTTAAGTTTAGCACTATCTTGTATAACTAAACGCAGGGTATTTGGATTAAATTGAGCTAGTTTTATTCGTTCTACATCATCTTTTCTTAAATTTTGAGAACGAGTTAACATAGAAGCATGAATGTCAAAAATATATTTATTCTTCTTTGTATTTTTATCATAGCTGGTAAAGTAGTTAAGTTGATTATTTCTTAGTTTTTTATCAAAGAGTAAAACAAGTTTACCATCATTCCATCTTACTGACTTAAGTTTGTGTGTAGATTTTATTTTTAGATTTTTAGATTTTTTTACGATTTTTGGAGGAGTAGGCTCTATTTTATTTAGCTCGGTAGAGTACTGAGTAACATCAATATGAAGTTTTACTCCACTACGTACTATACCTTTTAAGGATGAGACACGAAGAGTTTTATCTTCACTCATCAATGCTCTTAAATAGAGGTTCTTGTAATCATTATAGGCACGAAATTGATTCGTTTTACTTTTAGATTTTAAAAAACTGTGTGCACGAGAAAGAAGTTCTTTGTCACCTATAGCATGAAGGGAGAGAGTAAATACTAATAAAGTAACAAAAAGACGAAACATTTATCTACTATTCGCCTTCGATAAGTTTTGTCATAAGTTCTTTAACTGAGATAACTTCTTTAAGTCTATAACCATTTGTACCTGAGAAGAAAAGTCCTGTTTCTAGGTTTCCTTCATAAGCATCACTAAGTCTATCGGCTATACAAAAACCAACTTCTTTAGCTTCAACTCCACGGTTACAAGGTGCAACACAATTTGAAATACACTTAATATCTGGACCTTCACGTTTCTCAACTAAATGAGTAAGTGCAGTAACAACACCCTGTGCTGGGTATCCAACAGGTGAACCCATTAACTGAATATCACCTTCCTCTGCATCTAAAATGACTTGTTTGAAATTGTCATGTGCATCACACTCATGTGTTCCAATAAAACGAGTTCCCATTTGAACCCCTTGCGCACCAAGAGCCATCATTTCTTCTATATCATTTTTATCCCAAACACCACCGGCAGCGATAACTGGAATATCACCC
>NZ_JABIOQ010000061.1 GCF_018698455.1 Sulfurimonas sp.
AGATAAAGAGCAACGATATACTCACTACTCCGAGATGAACTTTGAACTGAAATATCCACAGAAAGTGAAACCTTTTTTCACAAAAAATAGTTCTTACATACAAAGAGAACCACTTACATTTTACAGGGTTGGTTTTGTGGCGATGAGTATGTTAAATATAATTTTACTTCTTTGGCTAGGGTACATAAGTTAAAGCTAGTTGTATATTTTTTATACAGTAATAGACTCCTGAATGCCTATTTAATCATTATAATACTACTACAAATAAACACTTAACTACAAGTTGAGTTTGAAGGAAGAATTATGGCAGGATTTAAAGACTTAAAAGGGCAGGGACATGCACCAACGTTGTTCATGGCATTTTTATACTTCGATATGAGTTTTATGGTGTGGACAATGCTAGGTCCATTAAGTACAGAGATCGCGGAAGCTCTTGCTCTTGGTGGTCATATTATGACATCAGGAGAAAAAGCAACTCTTCTTTCTTTGCCAATTCTCTCAGGTGCAATTCTAAGAATTCTTCTTGGATTTGGTGTTGATAAACTTGGTGCTAAAATAACTGCAATTATGTCTCAAATAGTTGTAATAGCAGCTTTACTAACAGCATACTTCATGGGTAGTAATATTACATACAATGCACTTCTTTTAGTAGCACTCGGTCTTGGTTTTGCAGGAGCTTCTTTTGCGGTAGCACTGCCACAAGCTGGACAGTGGTATCCACCCAAACTTCAAGGTGTTGTTCTAGGTATAGCCGGAGCTGGTAATATCGGTGTTGTTATAGACTTTCTTTTTGCTCCTAAAATTGCTGAAATTTGGGGATGGGAATCAGTATTTGGTGTAGGTGCGGCAATGGCTATTGTTGTACTCATCGCTTACTCATTCTTAGCTAAAGATGCTCCAGAAGATGTTTACAAAGCTCGTCCTAAAAAACTTAAAGATTATGCAAAATTACTTAAAGATAAAGACACATGGTGGTTTAACCTTTTCTACGCAGTTAGTTTTGGTGGATTTGTTGGTTTTGCTGGATATATGAAAGTTTATCTTATGAACACCTATCAAACTGATATGTCCGCGTTTGGTTTAGATGTTTTTGATGAAAACAATGTTAAAGTTGTTGCAGGTTACTTCGGTGCTTTATGTATCTTTGCTGGTGCTGTTCTTCGTCCTGTTGGTGGAGCAATAGCTGATAAACTTGGTGGTATCAAAGCACTTTATATCTTCTTTGGTCTAGTAACACTTCTTGCTGTTTTAAACGCGAGTATGACACTTCCATTTGGTGTAGCTATCTTTGTACTGTTTTTAATCATGGCTAACCTTGGTATGGCTAACGGTGCAGTCTTTCAACTAGTACCACAGCGTTTTGGTAAAGACATTGGAATTATGACTGGTATTATCGGTGCTGCTGGTGGTCTTGGTGGTACAGCTCTTATTAAAACTCTTGGTTGGAGTAAGGGTGCATTTGATGGTTACTCGGCTGGATTTATGATCTTTGCGGCAGTTGTTATCCTAGCTCTTGGTGGTATCTCTTTAGTAAAAACTAGATGGAGAACTACTTGGGGTGTTGCTGCTGGTGGAAGAATTTAAATAAAAGGACTGAAAATGAAGTATGCAACACTCCCTATTGTTTTAAAAGATATGAAAATACTTCTTATCGGTGGAGGGAAAGTAGCACTTCAAAAAGCAGAAGTAATGCAGAGAAACTTAGTGAATTTTTCTTGTATATCATCTGACTATATTAAAGAATTTGAAGATATAAAAGTCAGTAAAATTCAAAGAGATTTTGAGTTATCTGACCTTGAATCCTACCCTGTTGTTATCGATGCAACTGGCTCCCCTGAAGTTATGAATAGACTTTTAGAACATAAACATACAAATAATTTTTTATATAATTGTGTAGATGTTCCAGAAGTTTGTGATTTTTTCTTTGCAGCATTAATTGAGTATGGAAGTTTAAAGGTAGCCGTATCTTCTTCAGGGGCAAGTCCAACTCTCGCTCAATGTGTTAGAGACAAGATTAAAAAAATCCTTCCCCGTGAACTCAAAAGTTATAATGAAAACCTAAGAGCCAGTAGAGATAAGGGTCTTATTGACACTCAAGAAGCAAGAGCTACGGCAAAAAAATTCTTGGGAAAAGTTACTTTAGTTGGTTGTGGAACTGGCGATGTGGATCTTTTAACAAGAAAAGCCTATAACTGTATCCAAGAAGCTGACGTAGTGTTTATAGATCACCTAATTAGTGATGAAATAATAGAGACTATACCCTATACCACTATTAAGAAATACGTAGGAAAAGAAAAAGGTTCCCATAGTGTTAAGCAAGAAATAATTAATGAAATGCTTATAGAATATGCTTCTAAAGGATTGGAAGTTGCACGACTAAAATCGGGTGACCCATATATATTTGGTCGTGGTGCAGAAGAAGCGGAAGCTCTTATGAAAGCAAATATACGAGTAGATGTTATACCTGGAATATCTTCAGCAATAGCAGGACCTCTTAGTGCAGGTATAGCTCCAACAGCACGTGGATATGCAACAAATTTATCTATAGTTTCAGCTCACTTAGCGGGAAATCTTATAAATACTGAATGGATAGATTTACTTAAAATGAAAAATCATACGACTATAGTTTTAATGGGACTCTCTCGTGCAGATGAAATACTTAAGATGGCTTTAGAAATTGGGATAGATGTAAATATGCCGACCGCTATCATATCAAATGCTTCAAGAGAAAATCAGACAAAAATTATTAGCACTTTAGGAGAGTTACCTAAGATGGCAAAAGATACTCCAAGACCTGGAATTATAGTTTTTGGAGAGGTAGTAAACCTACATAAAGTGCTACCGGAGTATAAAGCAAGAGAGAAGTTAGAGAACGAAAAAAAACAGCCTTATAAATATAATATGCAAGAGAGTCAATAATATGCAAACACCACTAGAGAGTTTTATCGATCACAAAGCCGATACTGGAATGCAGTGTGGAAATTATGGTATTGATGTCCCAGCATTAAAAGAGGGTGAGCAGTATAGGTTTCACTTTGATGCTACCGCTTGTGTTGCTTGTAGATGTTGTGAAGTGGCATGTAATGAACAAAATAATAATCCAGCAGATATAAAATGGCGTAGAGTTGGAGAGATGGAAGGGGGGATTTTCCCTGCGTTTACTCAGATGCTAAACTCTATGTCTTGTAATCATTGTATAGACCCAGAGTGTCTTATAGGTTGCCCAACTGAATCTTATATCAAAATAGCGGAAACGGGAATCGTCATTCATGATGATGACACTTGCATAGGGTGTCAGTATTGTACTTGGAACTGTCCTTATGAGGTTCCCGTGTTTCATGAAGAACGCAAGATAGTCACTAAGTGTCATATGTGTCATGAGCGTTTAGATGTGGGTCAGTCTCCAGCCTGTGTTCAAGCTTGTCCAGCAGGTGCCATCGAGATAGAAGCTGTAAATATAAAAGAGTGGCTTGAACGTGACATCGATAAAGAGGGAAATATGCCTTGTCTCCCTGATGCTAGAATCACAAACTCAACTACAAGATACACTCTTCGAGATAACTTACCAGATGATATGAAAGAGATAGATGAGCATATCTTAAAGCCTTCGCACAAAGAGTTACCACTTGTTTTTATGACAGTACTTACTCAGATATCTTTAGGGGGATTTTTAGCGCTTTTCTTAGGTGATGTAATGTCTCTTTTTGGTTTTGCACAGAGAAACTGGATAATGGCTCTTTTGGTGATGTTGCCAGCTGCGTTGGGACTTCCTCTTTCTGCATTGCACTTAGGTCGTCCAATTTTAGCACTTACGGCTATGAAAAATATAAAGACGTCATGGTTGTCACGTGAAGCACTTGCTCTTGGAGTTTTTACGGGACTTATGAGTGTTATAGTGGCTGTGTACTTTTTTGAGTTAAACGCAGCACTGCGTTTAGGACTTGAAGCACTTACTTTAGTAATTGGAATATATGGAATCTATGCGCAGTCAATGATTTACCGCATAAAAGCTCGTCCTTCATGGGATAGAGTTACGACAAACTTGAAGTTTTTCGGAGTGGCTTACATAGGTGCTTTTTTACTTGCGTTTTTAAGTACTCTGTTAAGTGTTTCTGATGTGATAATTCCACTCGTTTCTTTAGGAATGCTAGGCGCGGTGTCACAACTCTTTTTCACTTATGAGGACATTAGAACACTAGATAGCACAAAAGAGAATGAGTACCAACTCAAACGCAGCCATAAACTCTTAAACGAAAACTTTAAACGTACTAAGGTATTTCGTTATATATCTTTAGTCTTAGGTGGAATACTTCTTCCTCTTTTAGCATTAGTGTTTGCTAGTAACGGCTCTTTTACTTTGAGTTCCATTGCTTTAGTACTTTCTCTTATTATCGCGTTTAGTAGTGAACTTAGCGATAGGTTTTTATTTTATACGACTGTTGTTCCACTTGGAATGGCAGGTGGATTTTTCGTTGGTAAGCAGAGGTAGTAACTCTGTTTTAGCCATCTTGCGAGCAATCTAAGCATTTGAGAGAATCTTTGATATTTTTAGTATAAAACATAAGCTTATTTCCTTCAATACTATTATATTAGAAGTGTGAAATGATAAAATAAATCAGATATAAAGAGTGAAATATTTTTTTGTATATTCAATGTTGAGATAACATTTTTTTAAGAGAATAGTTTTTATTATGAAGTATGTTTAGTTGCCACTTGAAATAATATATACAAGTATACTAATAAAATTATTCCAAGTCCTGCATAAACTAATAGGAAACTAAAGTCAAAACTTACTTCTGTGACACCTATTGTGTCTAAAATAGAATTGGGTAAGTATTTTGCACCGAAATATATTGATAGACTTCCAGAAATAATAATTCCAAAAGGTATCATCAATAAATCTTTGAACTTTTCTAAATATTGATTTGAATATTTTGAAGCATAAATTGCTAATCCTATTATCAATCTGAAAATTAAATTTTCCATATTAGTCCTCGTATATCACTATTTATTCAAGGGACATTGTATCATAACTACCTCATGTAAAAAAATATATGAACATGAAAATTGATAGTCTATGCCCGATAAAAAACTTATATGTATTTAAACAATAATAATATAAAAGAGTTTATGATGATTGGTAAAATAAAAGATTTTTTAGGTTTTGATATAAAAGCAGAGAAGTATAAACCTTCTCTTTGTAGTACTAAGCCAATTCTAATTCAAGATGCTAATTTTTTAGATATTTCTATATCTTGTTTTATTAATGAATTGATAATCTTATTTAAAGAAAAATCTCCTGTTTTATTTTTTATATTTTTGATAAAGAAGTTTTTAACTTCTTTATCTAAATAAATTGGTATGTCTAATTCTTCAATTGGTCTGTAAAACTTACCTTGTTCTGCATCTGTAAAATCATATTCATTTTTCATTTTGGACACCTTTTTTGATAGATTTGTTTCTCTATTTTTGTTGCTTTTCTTGCACTTATTATTCTGACAAATTCTGTTCCGTCATCATTTCTAAATGTATGAACAACCAATAATAAAGTTTCATTTAATGACTTACCTAACAAAATCCATCGATCTTCATCTTGCGAGTGTTCTTCATCAAATTTATTTAAAGCAAATTGGTCTGAAAATACATATGAAGCCTGCTCAAATGTCACACCATGCTTTTCTATATTTATTTCTTCTTTATTTTGATCCCATTCAAATTTCATAATACAATTATATCTAAAATATTAAATTTCTACTGAATCATCTACTCACTGATTAATTTATAGACTATGGCCCGTAAAAACTTATATACATTTATGCTATTATTTAACTAATAATAATATAAAAGAGTTTATGATGATTGGTAAAATAAAAGATTTTTTAGGTTTTGATATAAAAGCACAGAAGTATAAACTCTCTCATGACGATACTTTTGGAATGATAAGCGACGCAAACAAACCTGACAAATGGGTGTTTTCCACTTGTGGTTACTGTGGGGTAGGGTGTGGACTCTACATCGGAGTTAAAGATGGAAAAGCCGTTTCTACAAAAGGTAATCCTAAACACGGTGTAAATATGGGAACGCTTTGTCCTAAAGGACTAAGCGAACACCAGATGATAAACTCTCCCGAACGTATACTGACTCCCCTCATCAAACGCGAGGGAAAACTTCAAAGTGCTACTTGGGATGAGGCATACACAAAAGTTGCAGATGAGTTTAAACGCATAGCTAAAACACATGGCGAAAAAGCGGTTGGAGTCATAGGAACTGGACAACTTTTAACAGAAGAGTTTTACTCTCTTGGAAAGTTTGTGCAGTTAGGTCTTAAGACAAACAACTACGATGGAAACACAACCCTCTGTATGGCATCTGCCGTTATGGGTTATAAGCAGTCACTAGGAAGCGATGGACCGGTAGGAGCATACGAAGACTTTGAAAAAGCGGACACCATTTTTCTCATAGGGGCAAACATAGCGGATAATCATCCCATATTGACTCTGCATCTAAACAAAAACAAACAGCCAACTAAAAAGATAATAGTGATAGACCCAAGAGCTTCTAAAACATCACAACTCGCTGATGTTTTTGTGCCCTTAAAACCACGAACGGATTTAGCACTTTTTAATGGACTTGCATACATAGTCATGGAGCAGGGCTGGGAAGACGAGGGTTACATAAAAGCAAATACAAATGGTTATAAAGAACTCAAAAAGCATTTGCAAAACTATCCTCCACAAGAAGTGGCGAACATAACGGGCATAGATGTAAAAACTCTTTATGAACTTGCTCGTGAGTTTGTATCTCAAGATGCGGTGCTGAGTGCTTGGACTATGGGTGTGAACCAGTCTTTTATGGGAACGGATACGGTAAGTGCCATCATAAACCTACACCTTTTAACAGGGCATATAGGTCGTGAGGGCACTGGTCCATTTAGCATTACCGGTCAGTGTAACGCGATGGGTACTCGTGAGACTGGATTTACCTCTTCTCTTCCGGGGTATAGAAATTTTGGTGATGAAAAAGCATTGTTAGAGTATGCAAAGATAGTCAATGTTCCCGAGAACATCATTCCTCGTGAACGCGGTTATAAATATGCAGAGATTATAGATGCGATAGACAGAGGTGAGATAAAAGTTCTGTGGATAGTCGCAACAAACCCACTTGTAAGTTTTGTGAACCAAGAAAAACTTCGCAAGACTTTGGCAAAACTAGACTTACTAGTAGTTCAGGACGCTTTTTTAGGTGACACGGCAGAGATAGCCGACGTTGTTTTTTCAGCTGCTACATGGGGTGAGAAAGAGGGTGTTTACACAAACAGCGAACGCCGTTGTAACCGTGCGAACAAAGCAGTGGAACAACTGGGTGATTCAAAGAGTGACTTTGACATCATCATGGAGTTTTCAAAGAAGTTTGAAGGTGTGCATGAGATGCTGTTTCCAAACTGGGAAAAGCCGATTGATGCGTTTAACGAGTGGAAAGAAGTGAGTCGTGGTCAGCTTTGTGACTACTCGGGAATCACTTATGATTTACTAGAGAGTGAGGGTGGCATTCAGTGGCCATGTAACGAGCAAAGACCACTTGGAACAAAGAGACTTTACTCCCCTGATATCGCTTATAGAACTAAGGATGCAAAGGCTAACTTACTCTGTTTCGATTGGTTTCCTATGGCGGAACCTATCAGTGCAAAATTTCCAGCTATTTTAAACACTGGTCGTACTGTGGAGCAGTGGCATACTCGTACTAAAACACGAAGCATAGACATACTCAACGACTTGGCTCCTGAAGCATGGATAGATATAAATCCAGCAGACGCGGAAGTGCTAAAAGTTAAAAGTGGCGATAGAATGGCAGTTTCGAGTGAAAGAGGAAGAGTTGAAGACATAGTAGTTCGTGTAACGCAGAGTGTGAGACCTGGAAATATTTTCACTCCATTTCACTACAACACGCAACTTGTAAACACTCTTACAAACGATAGCTTCTGTCCTAAGTCGGGCGAACCAAACTTCAAACAAACAGCTGTTCAACTACACTCTGCTGAGGTTCCCGAAGGGCTGAGTTTGGAAGAAACAACCATTGCAGGTGAGATTACACATATTAAGACGGCTTGGGAAGGAATCAAAACGAGTATGGAGTTTCAAGAAAAAAACATGTCACTTTAGTCTGTCTTGTGTTATAATAAATCAGAATAATTTTAAGGACTAACATGGCACTTATGGATTCAATTAAACGACAGTTGCGCTCAGTAATAGAGTGGGAAAACCCAGATGAAGACGTACTGTTTTATAGATGGTCTGAAAATGGCGATGAAATTAAAAACGCTTCTAAACTTATAGTTGGGCCAGGTCAAGGCTGTGTGTTTGTTTATGAGGGTAAAGTTTCAGCCGTAATCGAAGAAGAAGGGATAGTAAGCCTTCTAACTGATAACATTCCTTTTTGGACGACTATAACTAAAGTCATGCAGTCTTTTGAGAGTGAACATAAGGCTGGCATATACTTCTTTAAAAGCGCTCGTATCGTAAATCAAAAATGGGGAACGCTTTCTAGCATAAAATATGATGACCCTAAATATAACTTTCCAGTAGCTCTTCGCGCATACGGAAACTATAGCATTCAAATAGCTGACGCAAAACTTTTCTTTACAGAAGTGGTTGCTGGAGCTTCTCTTTTTCAAATCAGTGAACTTCGTAATATCATGGTAAACCGTCTAGTACATCCTTTAACAGATTTTCTTGCGGAGCAGAAGCTGTCATATTCAGAGATAGACGCTAAACGTAATGAGATTTCTAAAGGACTAACAAATGTTCTCCATGAAAGTTTTAATAAACTTGGCTTTAACCTTATTGACTTTCGTATAGAAGGAACAGAGTTTGATGAAGATACTCTTGTCCGGATCAATAAAATTGCAGACGTAAGTGCAGATGTACACGCTGCCACAACGGCAGGTGTTTCATACAGGGAACTACAACAATTAAAAGCTCTTGGCGATGCGGCAAAAAATGAGTCAGGCGCGGCTGGAATGTTTATTGGAATGGGAGCAGGAAATGTGCTGGCTAGCACTATGAACGAGCCTTTTACTCAGTCAACAGAAAACTCAAAAGATTTGGGTACTAGGTTAAGAGAATTAAAGTCATTTCATAAAGAAGGGCTCATAAGTGATGAAGAATACTCTTTAAAGAAAAGTGCAATTCTTCAAGAGCTATAGTAGATGGCAAAGTGTACTCACTGCTCTGCGCCACTTCCAAAAAGTGGAATCATTTGTGAATATTGCGGCGTAAGAAATGATATTGATCTAAGAGATAAGAAGTTTGTTAATCTTCGTCCACATCTTAATCGAGAGTGTCCAATATGTAATATAAAATTACAAACTATAAACATAGGAACAAAACTGGACCTCTTTATAGAACGCTGTGAAAGTTGCTATGGAATCTTTTTTGATCCAAACGAGCTAGAAGAAATGTTAGAGTATTCAGTAAAAGGTTCTAAAAATGTAGACCTCTTAAAGCTTGCTCAAATTTCTGAAAATCCACGATATATAGATATTTTAACCTATAGAAAATGTCCTGTATGTAAAAAAACCATGCAACGTAAAAACTTTATGAAACGCAGTGGAGTGATAACTGACATTTGTTTTGAACATGGTATTTGGTTAGATTCTGGTGAATTGCGTCAAATCATGGAGTGGGTAAAAGTTGGCGGAATGACAAAAATAGAAGAATCTAAGTTTACTAAAGCATCAGAAACTTCATATACTTCAAGCCCTAAGAATTCAGAGTACAGTGGGACTAAAGAAACAGATATATTTGAAGATTTACTTGATGCTCTTCTATATTTCAGATGGTAGTTTTTATGTATAAAATATAGGCGTTAACAATGTTTTTAATACTTATAAATTAGGTATCATTTTACTATATTCAAATATGGAAAATATTACTATGAAAGCATTAGAAGAAGCATTTAACGCAAGAAATAAAAAATTAAATAAAATAGAAGTGGTTAAAAATCTAAAAACACCTCAAGAAGCTTATGATAAACTCGACGAGTATGCAAAAAATGGGTTTGATAGTGTTCCTGAAGAAGATAAAACATACTTTCTAAAATGTTTTGGAATTTACTATAGACCTGTAACACCGGGTAAGTTTATGCTAAAGCTTCGTATACCTGGTGGGTTTATGAAAGCCGAACAAGCCG
>NZ_JABIOQ010000062.1 GCF_018698455.1 Sulfurimonas sp.
AACAAGTACCATATATCTGCATGGAATGGTCTTTCATTTTAAAACCGAGTTCTTCTGTTATGAAATGTTGACGTTTTTCTATCTCTTCATCGACAAATTCTGTTATTTTACCGCACTCTGTACAGATTAAATGATCATGATGCTCTTTTGCACCAAGCTCATATTTTTTTCCCTGTGCTCCAAAAGAGAGGGATGTTACGACCCCTGATTCTTCAAGAAGGGCCAACGTTCTATAGACTGTTGCTATTCCAGTTTTTAGGTCTAGATGCTTATCTTGAAGGAGATGATGTAGTGCCTCAGGAGTAAGATGTGCATCTGAGTTGTATAGTGTCTCAAGGATAACTTCTCTTTGAACTGTGAACTTCAGATTATTCTTTTTGAGAAGTTCTTTAAAACTTTCTAAAAGTTGTTCATACTCTACAGTTCTATCTTTAAAGTTTGTTGTTACATTTGACATAGTTTACTACTCAACCTGTTCTTTGACTGTTTCTTTGACTGTTTCTTTTACTTTCTCTGTTACTTTCTCTGTTACGGCATCTTTTATTGCATCAACATGTTCTATTATAATTTCTTGTGTAACGTCCTCTGTTGTTGTTTTTATCTCTTCTTCAATTTTATCGATAGTACTATTAATATCATCACTAATTAGGACAGGATCCATTTTCATAATAAATGCACCAGCTTCTACCATTACTGGGAATAAGAAACTAGTTTGCATGAAAGATTCCATACTTGATTTAACTGACTGAACATTAAACGCGGCATGAGCTATAACTGAAGCGATAAGAAAAAATTTACTTGCTCCAAAAATAAAGCCAAGGATTCTATCAAAAATACCAAGACCACTTAATGAACTAAGTTTTTTAAAAATAGCTCCAAGAATAACCATTAAAATCCAGAACCCTGAGAGTGTTGTGATAAAGCCTAAAAAGTTGACAGCTGAAGGTGAGGCAAAGTTAAATATGAGAGTATTTAAATACTCTCCAACGCTTTCTCCAACGCGAGAGGCTATAAAAATACCACCAATAATTCCAATAAGACCAAAGACCTCTTTAAAAAATCCATTGAGAATACCTTTTAATCCAAGTAGTAAAATTATGCTTGCTGCAATAATGTCAAAATAGTTAATTTCCATAAGTAAGTTCCGTTTTCATTTGATTTTCACCATTTTGTTTAGAACGGTATAGCACTTTGTTAGCTCTTTTCACTTCGTCTGTCATATGCTCTTGAATTTCAGCAAAACGTTCACTTGTGTCTTCATATTTATTTCTAAAAGCTACTTTAACATCTGCTAATGTAGAAATTTCATCATCTTTTTTCATGTCTATCCCGTTTTTATATATTTGCTAATTATACAATTATAAGCATAAATAAAACTTTTGTATTCTTTTTTTGAGCTAAACACTAATCTCTAAACATTATTTTATGTATATTAAGGTAAAATCGCAAAAACAATTATTACATAAGGCATTCATATGAGCACTTGGAGTCCATCAAGTTGGAGAGAAAAACCAATTTTACAACAACCAACTTATCCAGATAAGGCAAATTTAGACAGAGTATTAGCAGAACTCAAAAACTATCCACCACTTGTTTTTGCAGGCGAAGCTCGTTCACTTAAAAATCAGTTAGCAAATGTTGCCAACGGTAATGCTTTTTTACTTCAAGGTGGAGATTGTGCTGAGAGTTTTAGTGAATTTCATGCTGATAATATTCGTGATTCTTTTAAGGCTTTAATGCAGATGGCTGTTGTTATGACTTACTCAGGTGGCGTGCCCGTAGTTAAAGTAGGTCGTATGGCTGGTCAGTTTGCTAAACCACGTTCTAGTGATACTGAAACATTTGATGGTATTGAGTTAGCTTCATATCGAGGAGATATCATTAATGGTTCTGAGTTTACAGCGAAAGCTCGTATCCCAGATCCTGAACGTATGATAAAAGCTTATAACCAAGCATCAGCGACACAAAACTTACTCCGTGCATTTGCATCTGGAGGTTTAGCAGACTTACACCAAGTACATAAGTGGACTCTAGACTTTGCACATCAAGGTGAAGTAAGCAAGAAGTATGAAAAACTTGCAGAAGACATAGAGCGTTCTTTAACTTTTATGGAAGCATGTGGAGTTAACTCAAAAACACATAGAACACTTAGAGAGACAGACTTTTTTACATCTCATGAGGCACTTTTACTTCCATATGAAGAAGCATTTACAAGAGAAGACTCTATAACAGGTGATTGGTATGATACATCAGCACATATGTTATGGATAGGTGATAGAACACGTCAACTTGATGGTGCACATGTTGAGTACCTAAGTGGTGTTAAAAATCCTATTGGGGTTAAAGCTGGACCCACAATGGATCCTGATGACTTAGTAAGACTAGCAAATAAGTTAAATCCAGAGAATGAAGCTGGAAGACTAAATGTTATTGTGCGTATGGGTGCTGGAAAAGTTGGTGATGGTCTTCCTGCACTTATAAAAGCAGTTGAGAGAGAAGGACTTAAGGTAGTATGGTCTTGTGATCCAATGCATGGAAATACAATTAAATCTTCTACAAATTATAAAACTCGTCCAGTAGATTCCATTCTTACTGAGATGAAAGAGTTCTTCGCTGTTCATAAAGCTGAGGGTACTTTTGGTGGTGGTGTTCACTTAGAGATGACAGGTAAAAATGTTACTGAGTGTATCGGTGGTAGTTTTACAGTAACTGAAGAAGATTTATCTTCTCGTTACCATACTCATTGTGATCCACGTCTAAATGCAGACCAAGCTTTAGAATTAGCATTTCTTATTGCAGATAGTTTAAAAGATGCACAAAATTAGTAAAAGAAATAGAGTTTAGAAAAACTCTATTACACAATTTAGCATCTTAAGAATTGATAGCTTCTTCTTTCTCTTGTATAAGTAGAAGTGCTTCTACTTTAACTTCATACTGTTCTTCTAAGTCAGCGAGTTCTTTTGCTACAGTAGCTATTCCTATCTCTTCATAGCACTTTGGCTGAGCAAGGCATTCATTCTTTTCATCTATAAGTAATTCAAGAGCATCTATCTCTTTTGGAAGTGTGTCAAGTGCTATTTTTTCTTTAAATGTGAGTTTGATTATTTTTGTTTTTTCTTTTATCTCGGTGATTACTTTTGTCTCTTTTTTGAACTCTGCTTCCATGTGTGAGAGTTGTTTAACTTCTTTTTCAAGTTCTAAGTACTCACTATACTGTTGATGTGATTCCTCTATTGTTTTATCTTCTTTAAATATAAAGAGTTTTTTAGCAATTTTATCTACGAAGTATCTATCGTGAGAGACTATTATTACAGCTCCGGTAAAGTTTGTAAGTTGTTCTTCTAAAATGTTGATAGTAGGAATGTCTAAATCATTAGTAGGCTCATCAAGTATGAGTATATCTACATCTTTGGTAAATAAAAGAGCTAAAGCAACACGGTTTTTTTCACCACCACTCAGTACACCAACTTTTTTCTCTAAAAAATCTCTTGGAAAGAGGAAATTTTTAAGGTAACCATAAACATGTAGGTCACTTCCTCTCACACTTACTCTGTCCCCACCATTGGGACAGAATGTTTCTATAAGGTTTTTATCATCATCAAGCATTTCACGGTGTTGATCAAAGTAGCCTATTTTAAACTCACCGCGTTTAATAACGCCGTGAGTAGGTTCCACCCGTCCTAAAAGAGCTCTTAGCAGTGTTGATTTTCCACTTCCATTTGGCCCTACTATGGCGATAACATCTTTTTGAAGAATTCTTGTTGTAAAGTCTCTCAAGAGTTCTTTGTCCCCAAGCTGCAAGCCCAAGTCATTAACTTCAAAAAGCATTTTCTGCTTGTTAATACTTTTTTCTCCATTAAAACTTTTTGCTTCACGTTGGAGTTCAACTGACATTTTTCTAATTTTTGCAGGATTAGTTTGAGCATCCTCTCGAAGATTCATAAGTCGTTCTTTTCTTCCCTCATTTCGTTTAAGCCGAGCTCTAACACCACGAGCGAACCATTCATTTTCGCGTTTTAAAACGCCAAGTAGATTATCATGTTGCTTTTGAAGTGTTCGAATATACTCAGCTTTTTGTACTAGATAGTTGGAGTAACCACCAGTGTATTCTTTTAATGCACAGTCATCAACTTCTATAGACTTCGTTGCAATGCTATCTATAAAATATCTATCGTGAGAAATAAAAACAAGAGTGAATTTTTCTTTTAAAATTAATTCTTCAAGAAATTCCACCATATATACATCAAGGTGATTGGTAGGTTCATCAAGAAGTAGAATATCAGGCTTTTGTAAAAGTAAAGAGGCGAGGGCTACACGGCGTTGCTCTCCTCCACTAAGAAGTGTTATGGGTTTGTCTTCATAGCGCTTAAGGTCAAAACTCTGAATGATTCGTTCTATCTTATCATCTAAGTTCCAAGCATTATGGTGTTCTATGTAACGAGAAAGGTTTTCATGCTCATCTAAAAGTAGTTGATTTTGGAAATCCTCTCCAAGTAAGATTGAGAGTTCATTGTATCTTTCTTTGGCTGCGTTTAACTCATTGAGCCCATGTTCTACCGCTTGGCGAACGTTATGCCCTTCAACAAAATTTGGACGCTGTTCAAGCATCTTTATTTCAAGATTGTTCTTAGTGATTCGGTTACCGCTATCTTGTGCTAGCGAGCCATGGACTATCTTCATAAGAGTAGATTTACCACTTCCATTTTTACCGATTATAACAATTCTTGCACCCTCATCGACATGAAAATTTACTTCTGTGAGTATCGTTTGTGCAGAGTAGTGTTTAGAGACGTTTTGTAGGTCTATTAGTGCCAATTATTAATCCTTGATTTCTATGCATAACTCTCTGGCTGTGTACCAGTCTGCTATGTCTTTGTCATTATATTTATATTCTTGTTGAGATTTAGGTATTACACTATTTCTTAATTTTGCTCGAATAATTCCAACTATTATATAGCTTAGTAGCATGGATGCAATGGCAATGAAATAATCATATATATATAGAGTTACTAGCCCTACGATGTATGTAGTGAACTGTAAAAATAGTTTCAATAAAAAAGAGATGATTTTACATTTTTTAGTAGAGAGTGTTGGTGTTTTTTCAATAGAGTTTATATAATCATCATTCATAGTGTTATTATAGCTAAATAGGTTAAATATAGGTATTGACTAAGGTTTGTTTATAGCTATAGTTAGGATTAACAAATCTTTGTTATAATTCCTAAAATATAATAAATGCAAGGAAATATAAAAATGGCAAAACATCAGTTTCAAACGGAAGCAAATCAAATTTTACAGTTGATGATTCACTCACTTTATTCAAATAAAGAGATATTCGTTCGTGAGTTAGTATCAAATGCATCAGATGCACTTGATAAATTAAACATGTTAGTTTTAACGGATGAAAAGTATAAAGATGTGTTGTTTAACCCTCGTATTGACATAGTTGCCAATAAAAAAGCAAAAACTTTAATACTTAAAGACTCTGGTGTTGGTATGGACGAAGAAGATTTAATGAATAATCTTGGTACGATTGCGAAATCAGGAACTAAAGCTTTCTTAGAAAACCTAAGTGGTGATCAAAAAGAAGATTCTAACCTAATTGGTCAATTTGGTGTTGGTTTTTATGCTTGTTTTATGGTTGCAAACAGAGTTGAAGTGACAACTAAAAAAGCTGGTGAAGACCAAGCATTTTTGTGGACAAGCAAAGGCGATGGCGAGTTTGACATTGAAAATACAACTCAAGATGGTCACGGTACAACTATAGTAATGTACCTTAATGATGATGAAGATGAGTTTTTAGAAACTCATAGAATTGATTCTATTATTAAAAAATACTCTAACCACATTCCATTTCCAATATTTATGGATAAAGAAAAGCATATTTCTGCAGTTATGGATGATGAAGGTAAAGAAGAAATTGAACCATCTCGTACAGATATAGAAAACGAACAAATTAACCGTGCTAATGCACTTTGGACAATGGCTAAAAAAGATGTTACTGATGATGAGTATAAAGACTTTTATAGCTCGATAGCACATTCATCTGAAGAGCCATTAACTTGGATGCATAACAAGGCTGAGGGTGCAGTTGAATATACTACTCTTTTTTACATCCCTTCTAAAGCTCCTATGGATATGTACAGAGTTGACTACCAAACTGGTATCAAGCTTTATATTAACCGTGTTTTCATTACTGATGATGAGAAAGAGTTAATGCCAACATATCTGCGTTTCCTTCGTGGTGTGATTGATTCTAAAGATTTACCTCTTAATGTTTCTCGTGAGATTTTACAATCAAACGCAGTAATGACAAAGATACAAAAGTCATCTGTAAAAAAAGTACTTTCAGAACTTGGAAAAATGTCTAAAAAAGATTCTGCTAAATATGAAGAATTTTACAAAGAATTTGGAAATGTTTTAAAAGAGGGTCTTTATAGCGATTTTGATAACCGTGAGAAAATTTTAGAGCTAATGAAGTTTAATACTATGAATTCTGATGAAACAGTAATGATAGAAGATTTTGTTAAAAATATAGACGACGAGAAAAAAGAAATTTACTATATTACTGGTAAAAGTTCATTAGGGATGCTAAAGGCTTCTCCTGCATTAGAAAGATTTAAAACTAAGGGAATCAATGTTTTAGTACTTAATGAAGAAGTTGATACTATTATTTTCCCAATGGTGACTGATTATAAAGAGTATAAGCTAGTTCCTGTTGCTGATGCAAAGTTTGAAGAGAGTGAAGACGAGAAAGCACACGAAGAAGAAGTTGCAAAAACTTATGAAGGTCTTGCAAAAGCATTTAAAGACACTTTAGGGGATGCTGTTAAATCAGTTGAAACTACTTCTGATCTTACAGACTCTCCAGTCGCTATTAAAGTAGATAAAGAAGATCCTTCTTATATGATGGCTCAGATGATGAAACAAATGGGTCAAGGTGGTGATACTCCAGAACCAGCACCTATTTTCATGATTAATCCTAACCATGAACTTATAAAGAAACTTAACGATTCATCGGATGTTAACCTTGTTAGTGATGCTGCATTTATTTTACTTGAACAAGCAAAACTTTTTGATGGTCAAGAATTAAGTGACACAAAAGATTTTATTACAAGATTAAATAGAGTGATTTCAAAGGCTATATAGCTTTACAATAAGTGTTTTCCTCGCACTTATTTCCCTCATACATCTTAATTTTGCTCATATTCAGATAAATAATGTTATCTTATGTTTATGGATTTAGATAAAAAAATCGAAAGACAAAATAACAAAAATATTGAGCTTCGTGATTTTGTTAAGAATGCTAATAAAGTATACAAATCATTTTTTAAAACAGAATATAATTATTCAAATAATGAAGCTCTTGAAGAACTTGGACTTGATGAAGAGCTGATGGATCAGCTTCTTGAAGATTATATTAGTCAAATAATTAAAGCAATTGTGCAGTTTGAACATATGATTTATAAACTTCAAAATGCAAAAGATGCTAAAAAAGAACTTGACTATACAGAGTTAAGAGACTTAGCTCATAAAAACCTAGGTGTCGCTCGAAACTTACGCATTAAAGATGCAGTGATACTCCTGGATGATTTAATGAATAAAGATGAGTTAGAATATCTTTTTCTTTGTATAGAAGTTCTTCAAGCATCGGCCGTACGTATAAACCCTAAATGTGCATTTAATACTATAAAATTAATAGAAGTAAAAAGTTCTTTTTAGTTTTACTTTTTATTAAAAGAATGAGAGATGATTTGTAGTTTTCCTTTTGCTTTAGGCACAAAGGCAGCTTGTCTCTCTTTAGTGGGTAAAGCAAATGCTAAAATTATAAATATAAATGAAAATACAACTCCAGCTAACACAGTTAAAATAAGTTTTAATTTAAAATCATTCAAAAATTTCCCTACTTCTCATTATGTGTCATGTAGACCCAAAATTCTTTATGTGTATGACCTTTATTTAAGAAATAGATTTGCAAAATTGAAACACGATAAAGAGTGATAAACATTTTTGCAAAGGGTACAAGTAGGCTCAGCTTTACAAGGATAGGTTGCTCTTTATCCCCTTTTGAGCGGACCATTTCATTTAAGCCAATATTATTTGATAAGTAGATTCCAAACATCATAGAAAATACAAAGTTTAGGATAAGACCAAAAATGATATATGCTATAAAATCTTGTTCAAACATACCTATAATCATAGCTATAAAATTCCTTATGTAATATTTAATTCAATTGGCAGTTTAGCAAAAAATACTTTTGTTATTCATAACTTTGTATCTTTCTGCTCGTAAAAAAAGTTCCAAATGGAATAAGTACAGCTAAGAAAAATATTATATTCTCACTAAATTTCCATTTTGTTTTTTGCCATGATGTAAGAAGTAGAAGACAAAAAGTAACAAATAAAACACCATGAAGTATACCAAATATTTTAACGGCAACAGGAAAGTCCATGTAATATTTTAAAGGCATACCAATAAAAAGAAGTGCTAAGTAAGAATAGCCTTCCATAGTATTTATAAGACCGAGCTTTTTTACACTGTTTTTAATCATTTTTTCTCTTATATATCAGATTTATTTTGCCCGAAGTATATAACTAAAAAGTAACAATTTAGTTAATAATAGAAAGTATATAAAGCATAAAAACATAATTTAAACATCTTTATACTATACTAACCCAACAAATTTTGAACAAAGGTAATTTTATGGAAGCTAACCTTATATTAGAGGGATTTAAATTTATGGGCCTAGGAATGGGTACAGTATTTATATTCTTAATTATAATGATCATAAGCATGAGTTTTATGTCATCTTTTATTAATAAATTTTTTCCAGAAGCACATGTTAGTGCAGCTGCACCAGTTAAAAAAAATAACAATAAGATAATTGCTGCCGTCATCGGTGCAATTACTCAACATAAGCAGGGATAAGGATAATAATGGCTAAGAAATTTATAGATGTAATGGATACAACTTTTAGAGATGGATTCCAGTCAGTTTATGGTGGTCGCGTACTAATGAATGACTTTTTTCCAGCCGTAGAAGCTGCAAAAATGGCAGGAATAAATCACTTTGAGTTTGGTGGTGGTGCAAGATTTCAATCTCTTTATTTTTATTTAAGAGAAGATGCTTTTGAAATGATGGATAAATTTCGTGATATTGTAGGACCAGATGCAAATCTTCAAACTTTATCACGAGGTGTAAATACAGTTATGTTAGACACTGGTTCTAAAGAACTTATCGACCTACATGCAAAACTGTTCAAAAAACATGGAACTACGACAATTCGTAACTTCGATGCACTTAATGATGTTGAGAATCTTAAATACTCAGGTGAAAGAATATCTCATCATGGTCTTAAGCATGAAGTTGTTGTAACTATGATGGATTTACCACCAGGGTGCCATGGTGCACATGATGTTGAGTTTTATGAAAAAACTCTTCGTGGTATTCTAGATGCTGGAATTCCTTATGATAGTATCTGTTTTAAAGATGCATCTGGTACTTCAAACCCTCAAAAAGTTTTTGAAACTATTAAAATGGCTAGAGGTTTAGTTCCTGAAGGTACTCATTTACGCCTACATACTCATGAAACTGCTGGTGTTTCTGTTGCTGCTTATATGGCTGCATTAGAAGCTGGTATTGATGGTATAGATATGGCTGCTGCTCCTGTTAGTGGTGGAACATCTCAACCAGATATCTTAACTATGCTTCATGCCACTAAAGGTATGGACTTTGATTTAGGTGGACTTGAAATAGGTAAAATACTTACTTATGAAAAAGAGTTACAAAACTGTCTTTCTGATTACTTTATGCCACCAGAAGCGACTATGGTCTCTCCTGTGATTCCATTCTCTCCTATGCCTGGTGGAGCACTTACTGCAAACTCTCAAATGATGCGTGATAATGGTATTATGGATAGATTTCCTGAAGTAATTGCTGCAATGCAAGAAGTAGTTGAAAAAGGTGGTTATGGTACATCTGTAACACCAGTTTCTCAGTTCTACTTCCAGCAAGCACTTAACAATGTAATGCAAGGTCCTTGGAATGCAATAGCACCAGGATATGGAAAAATGGTGCTTGGTTACTTCGGTAAAACGCCAGTTGCTCCAGATCCAGAAATTGTAAAAATTGCTTCAGAAAAGTTGGGTTTAGAGCCAACTACTGAAAATGCAATTGATTTAGCAGATGCTGATCCAACTAAGTCTCTTCAGCATGCTATAGATGAACTTAAAGCAGCAGGTATTGAGATTACAGAAGAAAATATTTTCATTGCTGCCGCATGTCAAGAAAAAGGTATCGCATTTCTACAAGGAAAGGGCGAGTTAAACGTACGTAAAATATCAGAAATGAAAAAAGATTGTGGAGATGATTCAATGGGTAACGGTAATTATACAGTAGTAGTAGACGGTCAAAAATTTAGTGTTCAAGTTGCTGAGGGTGATGCAAACATTCAAGTAACAGCAGTTAATGGAGAGAGTGTAAGTGCAAATACTTCAGCTCCAATTCCATCTTTAAATGCTGATGAGTTAGAGATTAAAGCTCTTCTTCCAGGTAGTGTTTGGAAAATCATTCTTAATCCAGGTGATATGGTGAATGATGGTGATGTTATCATGATTCTAGAGTCTATGAAAATGGAGATTGATGTTGTAGCTACTAGAACTGGTAAACTTAACTCAATCAATGTTGCTACAAATGATAAAGTTGTAGAAGGTCAAGTAGTAGCAGTGATAGGTTAATAGAATGAAATTATTTATTTTAAAACTACTTGCATTATTTATGTTTTTCTCTTTTACAAATGTACTTGCTAATGACAATGGTTCTGCCAATGTATCATTAGAAACACATAAAGAAGAGAATTATAAAGTAAAACCATTCTCAGAAATGATAACTGGTTTTTTAGCATCTACGGGTGTAAACGCGATACTTCATCCTGATCCAGATGAGCTAAGCTCTGATGGTAAGCCTATGAGTAACTTCCATAAGTCTTGGGGTCGTGTTCTTATGATTCTTCTTACTTTCTTTCTTTTTTGGTTAGCAATTAAGAAAGGGTTTGAGCCTCTTTTACTTTTACCTATTGCCTTCGGTGGGCTTCTAGCTAATATTCCAGTTGCTGGAATCGCTGGAGACCATGGATTCTTAGGTGTTATTTATGGAATGGGACTCTCTAACGAGATGTTTCCAATTATTATCTTTATGGGTGTTGGAGCTATGACTGACTTCGGTCCACTTCTATCAAACCCTAAGACAGCACTTCTTGGTGGAGCTGCTCAGTTTGGTATTTTTGGAACACTTGTAGGTGCAGTTGCACTTTCACAGTTTGGATTTGTTGACTTTACTCTTCAGCAAGCTTCAGCTATTTCTATTATTGGTGGAGCAGATGGTCCAACATCTATCTTTATCGCAACAAAACTTGCTCCAGAACTTTTAGGTGCTATTGCAGTTGCTTCTTATTCATATATGGCGATGGTTCCAATTATTCAACCTCCTATTATGAAAGCATTAACAAGTGATACAGAGCGTCGTATTAAAATGACTACACTCCGTCATGTTTCACGTTTAGAAAAGTTAGTGTTTCCTGTTATGGTTTTAACTCTTGCTATTATGGTTTTACCTGAATCTACACCACTTATTGGTGCATTTATGTTTGGTAACTTCTTAAAAGAGTCAGGTGTTGTTGAGCGTCTTAACGATACTCTTCAAAACTCACTTATAAATACAGTAACTATTTTCTTAGGTCTTGGTGTTGGTTCTAAACTAGCAGCTGACCAGTTCTTAGTTCCTGATACTATGTTTATTATGGCACTTGGTATTGTTGCATTTTCAGTTGGTACAGCTTCGGGTGTTATTATGGCTAAGATTATGAATCTTTTCCCAGGAAACAAGATAAACCCACTTATTGGTTCAGCTGGAGTATCAGCAGTTCCTATGGCAGCTCGTGTATCAAATAAAGTCGGTATGGAGTACGACCGTACAAATATGCTTTTAATGCATGCAATGGGTCCGAATGTTGCAGGTGTTATAGGTTCAGCTGTTGCAGCTGGAGTTTTAATCTCTTTATTCCAGTAATCTGGTATAAAGTTCAAGTAGCAATGCATTTTGTGCATTGCTACACTCGTCGTGTACAATAGTACACTTCCTCACTATGAAATACCCAAACTACATCACTCTTTAAACTTTTTTACTTCTGTCTTGCTCTTTTTATAATTGTTTATATTATGACTTTTGATTAGTTTGACTTGATTGTTTGGGAAAAGAATTTACTCCCATGAATATCATGAGAGTTAAAGTAGGGTAGTCTATCGGTGTTTAATCTAGTCCATTACCGAAGCAATTAATTTAATAATATTATGGCTTTTTGTCTTATCTATAAATCCACGAGCACCTAAAGATTCAGCTTCGCGTTTGTTATTTTGTCCTGTCATTGATGAATTAACAATAATGGGAATATCTTTTGCATAAGGGTTCTCTTTGAGTGTTCTAATAACAGTAAATCCGGACATTTCAGGCATCTCAATATCTGTAACAATTACAGGAACTTGAAGAGCATCTTCTCCCAGCTCACTTATATAGTCAACAAGTTTTTTACCATTATCAAATATTTTCATTTTAATATTAGCGTTTCTAAAAATTTGAATCATATGTCTTTGTGCTGTTTTTGAGTCCTCTGCAACAAGAACTATTCCATATTTGAGTTTGTCAGGTATTAGAAAATGCTCTAAACTTGCAGTATCTGCTGAAACATCTACCATTGCTTGAGGAATAACTTCAGCAAGAAATTTTTCATAATCTAGGATAAGGCATAAGGTGCCATCTTCAAGTCTTGTATCATTCATAACAACACCATCTTCTTTTAGTCTATAGCTATCAGGAGCATGCATTTCGTTCCAGTTCTTTTTTATAACTCTAAATGCTGACATAATTCTAAGACCAATAGTTATACCATTAAAGTCACATATGAGTATGTTAGTTTTTTCTAAACTTTTTTTAGAAAGTTTATTTCCAAGCCAAGAAGGAAGGTCTAAAATAGGAATTTGCACTCCACGAAGAATAATTGTGCCTTCGAGTAGCGTATGAGAAGCAGGAATCTGTGTTATAAAGTGGTTTTTTACTTCAACAACTTCTTTCGTTTTAAATACATTGATAGCATAAAAAGCAGAATCATTTTTATGGTTTACTCTAAAAACGAGAAGTTGCAGTTCATTATTTTTTGCTAGATTTGTAGCAGCATCGACATTATCTAAGATGGACATTAAAAAACCTTTAATTATATATTATGTCATAATACCAAAAAGATAATGAAATACCCTTGAATATTAATAATGTAATGTTAAAATAAGAGTATTTAATTGAGAAAGGATTTTTGTAATTATGTTTATTTTTAAATTTTTTATTTATATGTTTTTAGTTTCATTGTCATTGCATGCTAATGTTTATTATTCTAAGGTTGAACCTTTTGAAGTAAGAAATATATCGGCGAATGTAGAAGGCTTAGTTAGATTTATTGATGAAAGTATGCTTGGAAAGAAACTTACCACTAAGACTTATATAGAGATTGACTCAGAGCTTGATGAAAATGAGTTAAAGTATACAAAAGAAAAGTTGCTTTACTCGGAACAAAATTTAGAGTCAAATAAAAAAATAGTTCTAAACTTAGAAGAATCTTTAGCGAAAAAAAGAGATAACTATGAAAAAATAAAACTCTTAAAAATAAAGTCAAAACTTGAAAAAGATAGAGAGTTTTATGACTTGATAAATAGTGAAAATAGTTACTTAAACACAAAAAAAGAGATAAACACAATACAAATGCAGATCTCTGACTTAAAATTGAGAAAATCACAACTTCAAAGAAGTATTAAAGATAAAAACTTACAAGGTGAAGGTCTAACCCTCTACTCCTTGGATGTAAAAGTAGGACAGGTTGTTACTAGATCGGCGAAACTCGCTACATTAGTTGATACATCTAAAGCATTGCTAACAATATACCTTGATAAAGAGAATGTAGAATTTTCTAAAAATAGCATCATTTATATAGATGATTTAAAGACTACATACACACTTTCAAGAATTTTAAATTTAGCAGATAGTGTAAATATTTCTAAATATAAGGCTCAAATAATTATTAAAGCACCAAAAATCTTCTCTCAACTCGTAAAAATAGAGTTTAAAGGTGACTAGTAAGCATAAATCCTGTTCTTTTGAATTCTAAACATTGATGTATATAAGTTTTTATAGTTTAATAACTCTTTAATTTTTTTTTAATATAATAGTTTATATTATAAAAAAGGCTTGATAGAATGAAGGGAATGATATTTACAGAATTATTTGAACTTATTGAAGAGAAGTTTGGTTTTGAATTACTTGATGATGTTATTATGGAGTCGAAACTTGAAAATGATGGTACTTATGCAGCAACAGGAAATTACCAATTTTCAGAACTTCTAAAAGTTGTTGTTTCATTAAGTAATAAGTCCGGTGTATCTATTCCCGACTTACTTGAAGTTTTTGGTGAACATCTTTTCTCAAAACTAGTTAAATCTTTTCCTCATTTAGTAGAAAAACAGAGTCTTTTACATTTTATTCCAGAAGTTGAAAATTATATTCATGTTGAAGTTAAAAAGTTATACCCTGATGTAGAACTTCCTAAGTTTGAAATCGTAAAAAATGAAGAAAAAACTGTTCAGTTTTACTATATATCTAGCAAAAAACTTCATCATCTTGCAAAAGGCCTTTTACAAGGTGCAGCAACATATTTTAATGAAAATGCAGATATTACGATGGATGCAAGTGATGATACAAGAGTCCTCTTTACAATAAAGATAGCATAAAGAGATAATAATGAATGATGAGCAGTTTAAGCGAATTTTATTTCGGGAAAGAAATTCGAGAAAAGAATCAGAAGAACTTCTTGAAGTAAAAAGTTTAGAACTATGGGAGTTAAACCAAAGCCTTGAACTAAAAGTAAAAGAAAGAACCGAAGAACTAGAAAAGACTCTTGTAGATTTAAAAGCTTCTTCTCAAGCAAAAAGTGACTTTCTCTCAAATATGTCTCATGAAATACGTACACCAATAAATGCCATACTTGGATTTTTAGAAGTGATGAGTAATAGTATCTATGAGAAAGAGCATTTTGATAGATACTTAGCAATTATGAGCTCAAGTGGGAAAAACTTACTTCAAATTATCAATGATATTTTAGATATCTCTAAAATCCAAAGTGGAAAGTTTACTATATCTATAATTTCAGTGGACATGAAGACAAAGCTTGAACATCTTATTTCTCTCTTTGGGAATAATGCAGCAGAGGAAAATATAACTCTTGAAGTGAAATTTAGTGATGACTTTCCTTCGTTTCTATTAGTTGATGATACTCGCGTTTTACAAATAGTTTCAAATTTTATTTCTAATGCTATTAAGTTTACTGAGCAGAATGGTAAAGTTAATGTAAAAGTAGATTATTCTATAGATACAAATAATTTACTGATAGAAGTTGTTGATAATGGAATTGGTATAGAAGAATCTGCTCAAGAGAGTATATTTAAAGCTTTTGAACAAGAAGATTCAGGAACAACAAGAAACTATGGA
The DNA here is from genome assembly GCF_018698455.1 of Sulfurimonas sp. GTDB lineage: Bacteria > Campylobacterota > Campylobacteria > Campylobacterales > Sulfurimonadaceae > Sulfurimonas. The sequence continues at coordinate 15,584 of NZ_JABIOQ010000062.1, forward strand.
GGAACTGGACTAGGACTTTTTATTTCAGTAGCACTAATTTCACTCATGAATGGAAAAATAATATTTAGAAGTAAAAAAGGCGAGGGAAGTTGTTTTGGATTTAATATACCAGTAAGAACTTCTCATGAAGCTGAGAATCAAGGTGAACAGAGTATAAAACCAAAAGAAGAGTATCAAAAAAGAATGCTTATTGTTGAGGATAATAAAACAAATATCATGTTACTAGAGATAATACTCGAAGATATTAATGTAGAGTATGATGTTGTTTTTAATGGTGTAGAAGCAATTAATGCTGTTATAGAAGGAGACTATGGACTTGTTCTAATGGATAATCAAATGCCGATTATGGGTGGAACAGAAGCCACTAAAAATATACGAGAATTTAATAAAGAGATAGCAATAGTGGCACTGTCTGCAAATGTAATGCAAGATGAGCAAGCAGAGTTTATTCAATCGGGTATGAATAGTACCCTTGCAAAACCAATAGATGTAGATAAGCTTATTCAGGTTTTAAATGAGTACTTATAAAAAGAAATAACCTGATTTTAGATATAATTAACTAAAATTAAACAGGTATATTATGAATACACAAGAGTTAGATAAAAAATATATTCTCCAGACTTATGGACGTGTTGATGTTGAGTTTGTAACTGCTTCAAACGCGACACTTACAGATACAAATGGCAAAAAATATATTGACTTCACTTCAGGTATAGGTGTTGTTAGTGTTGGTCATGCAAATGCTAGAGTAAACGCAGCACTTACTAAACAACTCTCCAATATTACACATATTTCTAATCTTTACTATATGGCAGCTCAATCAAACGCAGCTCAAAAAGTAGTAGAAGCTAGTGGTTATGACATGGCATGTTTCTTCGGTAACAGTGGTGCTGAAGCAAATGAAGGCGCAATAAAAATAGCCAGAAAGCATGGTGAACGCGATGGTGAGATTAAACGTTACAAAATTATAACACTGAAGCATTCTTTTCATGGTCGTACTATAACAACTGTTAAAGCAACAGGACAGGAATCAATGCATAACTACTTTGGACCTTTTCCAGATGGTTTTGTTTATGCTGATGATATGGATGCCATTGAGGCACTTTTAGATGATCATACAGCAGCTGTTATGATAGAGCTTATTCAAGGTGAAGGTGGTGTTGAACCACAGGATAAAGCAAAGGTTCAAGCCCTAGCAAAGCTTCTTAAAGAAAAGCATATTCCACTTATAATTGATGAAGTGCAAACTGGTGCTTACCGTACAGGTGAGTTTACAGCAAGTCAAGTGTATGGCATTGAACCAGAGATTATTACTCTTGCAAAAGGTGTTGGTGGTGGTGTTCCAGTTGGAATAGTTATGACAACTCTCAAACATGTACTAAGTGCAGGTGACCATGGTTCTACTTTTGGAGGAAATTATCTAAGTGCAACTGCTGTTTGTGAGGTTGTAGATATACTAAATGAGCTTAAAGAGAATGGAGCATTAGAAAATACTTCTAAGTACTTTAACACAAAACTAGAAACATTCTTTGATGCAAATCAAGATGTGTTTACTCAAAAAGTAGGTATCGGAATGATGTGTGGTCTACGTACTGTAGATAGTGATACCTTAGCAAAGATCATAAATAATTCACGAGAAAATGGAGTTATGCTTTTAAGAGCTGGACGTAACACACTGCGTTTCTTACCACCACTTACGATAACTAAAGAGGAAATTGATGCAGGTTTTAAAGCCCTTAACACTGTTATGTCTGCTATATA
>NZ_JABIOQ010000063.1 GCF_018698455.1 Sulfurimonas sp.
ATTCCGAACCCAGAAGCTAAGCCCCTCATCGCTGATAATACTTATCCTTTCAGGATTGGAAATGTAGGTCGCTGCCTAGTTGGTTGTTTTTTACTTCTTTATTTACTCCCTAATTACTTTTATTATTACAAAATTTACTTTTACTACCAACCCTATCTCTTTACTATTTATATAGATTAATGTTTTTATGTTTACAATTTATTGTAAGATATGGATATTCGTGTGTATATTTAATATTTTTGGAGATGTTATGTTTTTAAGTGATGATTGGAAAAGGTTTTTAAATATTGATGACGATTACTTTATTGTATTAGAAACTTTACTTAATGAAGAGTATTCAAAAAAAGTAGTTTATCCTAAATATGAAAATATATTTAAAGCATTTAACCTTCAAGTTCCTAAGAAAATAAAAGTAGTTATTGTTGGTCAAGATCCATATCATGGTTATGGACAAGCAGATGGAATGGCATTTTCTGTTTCTTCCACTCAGAAAGTACCACCTTCATTAAAAAACATATATAAAGAGTTGGTTAGTGACATTGACTGTTTATACCCTATGAATGGTTCTCTTGAAAAATGGGGAAATGAAGGTGTTCTTTTAATGAATACAGTATTAACAGTAGTTGAGGGAGAACCTAATTCACATAAAAATATTGGCTGGGAAGATTTTACAGATAGTGTTATTAAAAGCTTATCTAATGAGTTAGAAAATATTATTTATATTTTATGGGGTGGTAATGCACAAAAAAAAGAATTGTTAATTGATAGCTCAAAACATTTAATTCTAAAATCTCCACATCCATCACCACTCTCTTCATATAGAGGTTTTTTTGGTTCAAAGCCATTTTCGAAAGTGAATAGTTACTTAAAAAAGAACTCCATAAAAGAAATTGATTGGTGTCTTAGTGCAGAACAAACTCTGCTGTAACTCCAAGGTGGTCTGAAAAGCCCTTTCCTTTATGTACACGAGGTTTTTTTCCTCTAACTTGCCATCTATATATATTTTTTCTTTTAAAGAGGTATTCAGGCTTATATGAAGTAATAGAACCTTTTTTATATGATATATTTTTATCATTTAATAATGAAGACGATATTAAAATATTATCTAAAGCTTCTTTTTTCCCTCTAAATATATAGCTATATCTATTTATATCTTTTGTATCGTACCATAAATTATAAAAGTCACCTTCTTTAACATTTGTTAAAGATGCACTATACTTATAGTCATTAGTCTTGAGAATATTATTTATTCCAGTAACTCCATTAGTGTCATTATGTCTTCGTTTTCTTATAAATATTTTATTTTCTTGATAATGTGAGTTGAAGTCTCCGAGTAAAATGATATTTTTGTCTTTACCTAACTGTTGTGTCCGTTCTAGGAGTTTTTTTGCAGAGACTATTCTCATGCTCTCTGGTCCAGCTTTTGATTTCCAATGGTTCACAAAGAGATACAACTCATTATCTGGAAGTTTTAGTTTAACTTCTAATATATTTCTATATTTATATGATGATGTGACCTGGAGTTCTTTTGAATATATAAATGGTATTTTACTGAGAAGTGCGACTTTTATCGTTGTGTTTTTCTTATCTGCTATTTTATAGTACTGATAGTACAAACCTATTTGCTTTAGAGTATACCTTAGGTCTTTAAGTGATTGGAGGGATTCTATTTCTTGAAGAACAATAACGTCAGCATTCATTCCCTGAATAACTTGAGCGATATTCTTGAGTTTTTTGTGATAGTTTACCTTATTCCACATAGAAGGAGTATATGGAATATACTCCATATACTCATGTCCACTTTTTTGTAAGTCAAATAAATTTTCTACATTATATGTTGCTATTTTCATATTTTGTTCTCCATAAAGTAGTGAGATAAAAAGTAAAAATAGACTAAGTAGTTTCACTACTCAATGCCATTTAAACGTAGTAGTTTATCTGTATCTGCCTCTCTTCCCATTAGCTCTTTAAAAAGAGTCTTCATACTTTTTGCACCACCATAATTTAATATAATATTGAAATAGTTCTGTGCTGTCTTTGAGTCAAATACACCCTCATCCATAACGGCATAAAAAGCATCTGCACTAAGTACTTCTGCCCATTTATAGCTATAATATCCAGCAGCATAACCACCAGCAAATATATGTGCAAATCCATTTTGGAATTTGTTATACTCAGGAGTTTTAACTAGAGCAGTATCTTCTCGTAATTTGTCTAAGATGTTTTGTACTTCTTGCTCTTTAGTCGCATCTGTATGAATCTTTAAATCAAAGATTGAAAATTCAAGTTGTCTAAGCATTCCTATAGCAGATAAGAAGTTTTTACTTTTTACAAGCTTTTCTATCATCTGATTTGGTATAACTTCCTTAGTTTCATGGTGAAGTGCAAATATTTTAAGTACTTCGGGCTCATATGCAAAGTTTTCTAGGAACTGAGATGGAAATTCAACCGCATCCCATTCTACACCATTTACACCACTTACTTCATTTTCATTAACAGATGAAAGAAGGTGGTGAATTGCATGTCCCATTTCATGGAATAGTGTCACTACATCATCATGTCTTAGGAGAGATGGACTACTTGGAGTTGATGATGGAAAATTACAAACAACAAAAGCAGAAGCAAAATGTTCCTTATCTTTTTCATCACGATAGTGTGCTTGCCAGTTATGCATCCATGCACCACCGCGTTTGGATTCTCTTGCTTCTAGATCTAAGAAAATTTTTGCTCGAACCTTTCCTGATACATGTACTTCATACGATAGAGCTTTTTCATCCCAAAGATTTTCATTTATAGCTACAAATTTAATACCGAACAGTTTATCTAAAAAAGTAAACATTCCATTGACAACACTCTGTTGCTCAAAGTATGGGCGATACTCTTCTTCATCAATATCGTATTGTTCTTTTTTTAAGATTTCTGCATAAAATGCAGTATCATAGCTCTGTAAAGATTGAGGTGCAACATTTTGTAGTTCTATTAATTCTTTTGCAGCTTGCTCTTTAGAATTGATAAGAAGATTATTTAAAAACCCAAGTACTTCCTTATCATCTTTAGCCATTTTTGAAACTAATGAATAAGCAACATAATTCTCAAAACCTAGTAGTTTACTCATTTCATCTTTGAGTGCTAAAATTTCATCTATAAGTTTTGCATTCTCTGGTGCACGAGTTACATATGCCTTGTAAAGTTTTTCTCTAATTTCACGATTTTTACCATATGTCATATATGCTATGTATGATGGCATCTGTAGTGTGAACTTATATTTTATTACACCATCCTCTTCGAACTTTGCACTCTCTTTATCACTTTGAGGTATTCCATCCACATCTTCTTCGTTGTCTATAATATATTCAAAAGCATTTGTTGCATCTAACAAGTTTTGAGAAAAGTCATTACTCAACTCACTTTTTCGGATATTTATCTCTTCTAATCTTTTTTTAGACGCAGTATCTAAATGAGCACCGCTTAATTCAAAATGTTGAATATTAAGTTCAACGACTCTTTTTTGCGCATAATTAAGAGTCTCTTTTTCATTTTCAAAGATTTCTTTATAGCTATTATAAATGTCTATATTTTGAGAAAGTTTTGTAGAGTACTCAGTTATAATTGGCAAAGAATCACTATAAACTTTCTGTGTTTCAGTTGAGTTATTAACAGAATCAAGGTGTGATAATGGTGTGAAAAAATTCTCTAAATCTTCTTCTATTATTTGCATGGGTTTAACAAATGAGAGATATGTTTTTGTCTCTTGTTTGAGTAAACTCTCAACCTCTTTATTATTAGACTCTATTATCTTATTAAGTTCTTGTATAAAGCTTTCTAAATCACATTTAAATGTTAAAAATTTTGACATATATTTTCCTTTTTTATTTTAATCTTCTTCGTCGCGTTTCTGGGCTATTGCCCCATATTCATTTATTAAAATGTCATCATAGACATTTGATTGTTTTATTAGTCTACTTATAGCAGTTTTACCTTCATTTAGTGTCAATGAGGAGTCAACAATCAAGTAAGATAAATAGATGCTGTTTTCACTTATAGAAAATTGTAAATATGAAAGTTTATCATTCTCTTTTAATAGATAGTCATAGACCTTATCTATATTTTGTCTAGGAATGGCACATAGCTTACTATCACCAATAATAATACCATTGTCATAGTAGTTGATATCTGTACGTGCACTTCCCTCATCTATTCTCCATGAGGCTTGAGAACGACGTGCTAGTGTGACATTTATATTTTGTGAAGCGAGTATGTCTTCTAGTAGTTTTGTTGGACCAGTTGGATTGTAGCCTTTTCGTCTTTGTCTTGCTACTTCTAGCTTAACACCACATTCAGCACAATAATCATTTTCTATGCTTCTCTCTTCTATGAGGTTTTTACATGAAGGGCACTTTATAATCTCCTCTGATTTTTGATTGCTAAAAGCATCAAGAGCTTCTCTAAGATAAAAATATGGAAGAGAAAATCCAAGGTTATTTGCATTTTGAATGATAAAAGTATTTACCCCTGTGACCTCTCCTTTTTCATTAAGAAGTGGTCCTCCACTGTTCCCAGGGTTGATTGCAGCATCTATTTGAATATATTCAAGATCTCCTTGAAGTCTTGCAGCTCGAGAAACTATCCCTTCTGTCGCCGTATAATTAAGTCCATAAGGATGTCCAATAGCTATAGTAACGTCACCATCTTCTACCATATCTGAAGCAAGTTTGAGTGGGTTTTTTGGTTTACAAAAGTTGTATTCTATAAAAGCAAGATCATAGTAAGGGTCATCATAAATCACTTTTGCAATAGTGCGCTTAACTTTTTTAGCACTAATTACAACTTCTTTTAGCCCTCCAACCACATGCGAATTTGTAATAATGACATTGTCTATTATAAATCCTGTACCTGTTCCATAAGGAGTCATGATTTGCATGATGTTTTCTATGTAAGTTTCTAAAATTGATTGAGTATTCATATTTATACTTCCTCGAAGTTTAGATTTTGTAACAAAAGATAGTAACTATTACTAAATTCATTCATTGATTTAAAGTTTAAAGAGTCTGTGTCAATTTTAAGAGATTTATACTTCCCTTTATTGGATGAGGCAATATTCTGTAGTTTAGATATTATCTCGCGTTTTGCAAAAGATTGTTTCTTCTCATCATAAAGCGTATCACAATTTAAAGCAGAGAAATATGATGTATTTTGAATGACTACAAGCGTATGAAGTAATTCTTGTAGGACTACGTTCATTCCATAATTATAAAGAGAATAAAAAGCTATATATCTATAAATTGTTGGAATGATTTGTCCATACCTGTTGTTTTTATACCATCTTATTTTGATGAGAGATTCTTTTACAAATGCATTAAACTCATCATAAGATGACTTTTCTATTGCTGTGAAAGTGTACTTTGCATTATAAAAACTTTTTGAAAATTCTGAAAATTCCATCTCTTGGAGTTTTAAAAGATATTTTTTTAGCTCTTCATTTTTAGCTTCTACTGTTTCATTTTCATTCCCAAAGTACTCTTGTATCTTTCTTGAGAGCTTAACATACATTTTACATCGAGGAAGGAGCAAATAGTCAATCTTAAAAAAGAAATTTAGATATAAAAAAGATTGCATTCCCGAATTGTCATTTGATGGAAGTGTCAGGACTTTTGTATTTAACTCTTTGATCCAAGTTTTTAAGAGTTTAAACTTCTCTTGTAGCTCTTGTGTGGGGACCTGAGTAATATGTGAAACTTCTTCAAGGGTGACATCATTAAACTCACCCCTTATGTGTTCTTTGTCAAAGTCGGAATTTAGTGCTAATTCTCTGAGTGGAAAAAAGATTTTCTGTGGAGAGAGTGTAATGTTATCAAGGTAGAGTTTGAGTTTTATTTCCTCTCCATCACTGAAGTAATTTACATAAGTAAGTTGATAGTTTCGCTCAAGTATGTAGCGTTTAAGAGCAAGTGAGGCACTTTTACTTTTAACTATTGAAACTTCCGCATGTAAATTTTTTTGTGTAACTACACCGTTTATTTTTGCACTTCCTTGATAGATAACAAAATGTAAATCGTCTTTTTGTCTATTAAGAATGATATTTTCATTTGAAACTTTGTTTGTATAGTTTATGAGTGAGCGAAAAAAGTATTCATAAGCATTGAGAATGTCTTTTTTTTCAAATGCTTCATAAGATAGATTGAAAAGTTCCTCTTCATCTGTTGATATAGTGGCGTTTAACCCTCGTCCAAATTGTATGTTACAAGTTTTTTTCTGCTCAAAAAAGTCTATCCAGTTCATCATTTATATTATCTTTTATCTAGTTATTTTGGAGTAGATATAGTAGCATAAAGTTATAAATGCAATGATGCAAAAGGCAGATTTATAAAACAAAATTGGAGGTTTATGACTTCATTATATAATGCAAGTGAAGTAAATATACAGGATTCTAATATGCAATCAGAAAATATTAAACATTCGGGTTTTGCTCTTGCAAAGAAAAAAGAGCTTAAAGGTAATGATTTTTATGATGTAAAAACCATAGGGAATCTAACTATAGCCGTAGTCTGTGATGGAGTGGGAAGTGTGATGAAGGTGCCCATGCTGCAAAAAGAACCACTAACTAGTTAATAAACAACTTTAAAATATGTCCAAAGACTTGGAGTATTGAAAAATCCATAAAAACTTTTATAAAATCTATTAACTCTATTCTCAATCAAGAATCTCAAATAAACTATGAAAGAAGTGAACTTGTTACAACCCTTACAATAGTGGTTATTGAGGGAGGTCGTCTTTACGGTGCAAATGTTGGCG
>NZ_JABIOQ010000064.1 GCF_018698455.1 Sulfurimonas sp.
AATGAAGATTTAACCTCTATTATCAGTGTCTTGCAGGATATTACACAGAAAATGCTTGGATTTAGGTGCGAAAGTTAAGTTAACTATAAAATAAACGATTAGAAGAAATGACATAACAAAACAGAATATCCAATAAATTACATAACGGAAAATTATCGGCTATCCTTTCTTGTTCCCATGTTTTACATGTAAATTTATACATCAGCTTATGTGTTTGTTGTTGATATATATGTATGCATCCCCATGCACAGAATAGGAACGAGTTAAATCGCGGGTTAATATTTCTAAAGATATCTGTTATGCTCAAAAAACAAATATGCTATAATACAAAAAACAAAGGAAGGTAAATGGCAGTAGTAAAACAAGAAGCACAAAAGATGATTCAAAATCTTCCTAATAATTGTACTTATGAAGATATCCAATACCACCTTTATGTTGTAGAAAAAATCAAAAATGGAATTAGTCGTGCAGAGAATGGTGAAACTTCATCACATCAAGATGCAAAAGGAAGAATGACTAAATGGCTTTCAAACTAGAGTGGTCTGAAGAGGCTTTAGAAGATATTGAGTCTATTGCCACTTACATAGAAAAAGACTCCCCTTTTTATGCAAAATCTGTTATATCAAAGTTTTTTGAAAAAGCTGAAATTTTAAAAGATTTTACAGAGCTTGGTCGAGTTGTTCCTGAAATCAACGATAGTAACATTCGAGAAATATTTATTTATAGTTACAGACTAATTTATCAAACTAATGAAGACACAGTTCTATTTGTAGCTATAGTACATGGCAAGATACTACTTGAAAATCATCAATAAAATATAACTAAATATACATTAAAACACAAAAGTTCTACATAGCAGGAAATAAATATAGAGGAGTTATAAGATGAATATCAAACCTATTAAAGATGAACGAGATTATGCACATACATTATGTCAAATAGAAAACCTAATCGATGCAAAGCCAAATACATCTAAAATGGATGAATTAGAAGTATTTACAACTTTAGTTGAAGCTTTTGAGGAACAACAATTACAAGCTAGAAGCTCCAGACCATATTGAAAGTCTTTTTCTTGATTATAAAACTGACTGTGCTTAAATTTCTACAAAATACTACAAAAATTAAATAGGAAACATATATGTTCATTTACGACTCTGTACAAAAAACAAAACGCGAGTTCATCCCATTAGAAGAGGGTAAAGTTTCTCTGTATGTTTGTGGTCCAACGGTTTATGATGATGCTCACTTAGGTCATGCTAAATCAGCTCTTGTTTTTGACCTACTTACTCGCGTTTTATCTGCCAATGGTTACGATGTTACTTATGCAAGAAACATCACTGACATAGATGATAAAATCATTAAAAAAGCGCTAACTCTTAATCAAGATATTAAAGAGATTACAGACTTTTATACAGCCGCATTTCATAAAGAGATGGATGCACTTGGTGTAGGTCGTCCAGACATAGAGCCAAAAGCAACAGAATCTCTAGAAGCAATGCACGAGATGATGCAAAAACTTATAGATTCAGGTCATGCTTACGCCACAAAAGATGGTGATGTTTACTTTGACACATCGAGTGATAGCGAGTATCTAAGTCTCTCTAAACGCCATCAAGACGAAGACGATAAACAAGAAAGAGTCGCTTCTTCTTCTTTAAAAAAGAATCCTACTGACTTTGCTATGTGGAAGAGTGTAAAAGACGACTCTTTAACATATGAGTCCCCTTATGGAAAAGGACGACCAGGATGGCATCTAGAGTGTTCTGCTATGATAGAAAAACACCTCGCACAACCTAACACTGCGTTTGCTGTAGATATTCACGGTGGAGGAGCTGACTTACTGTTTCCTCATCATGAAAATGAAGCAGCACAAACAAGATGTTCTTCAAACCATGAACTTGCAAACTACTGGATGCACAATGGTTTTGTAAACATTGACGGGGAAAAAATGTCTAAGAGTTTAGGGAACAGTTTTTTCATTAAAGACGCTCTTAAGGAGTATGATGGAGAAGTACTGCGTTTTTACCTTCTCAGTACTCATTACCGTTCAAACTTTAACTTTAACAGTGAAGACTTAAGCACTGCAAAAAAAAGACTTGACAAGATTTACAGACTTAAAAAACGTCTTTTTGGTTTAGCTGAAAACTCTGAAACAACTCCATTTAGAGATGAACTTCTCAAAGTCTTAAGTGATGACATGAATGTCTCTGCAGCACTTGCTCTCATCGATGAGATGATTTCAAATGCAAATGAAACTTTAGACACAGCGGGAAAGCATAAGGTTCTTAAACGCGAGACCATTTCTAACCTCGCTTACATAAACTCTCTTTTAGGCTTTGGAGTAAAAAACCCTTTTAAGTATTTTCAATTTGGAATGAATGAAGACACTAAAGAAAGAATAGCCTTATTAATAACTAAACGTGGTGTTGCTAAAAAAGAGAAAAACTTTGAAGCTTCAGATACACTTCGTGATGAGATCTTAGCATTTGGAGTAACCCTTATGGATACTCCTACCGGTACATTTTGGGAAAAAGTGTAGTTTATGTTTCAAAAATCACTACTTAAAAATTTTATAAAATTTTTCAATACTCCAAATTCAAATGATGTCATTAAACTAATTACAAAAAATAAATTTATAGCAGAAGATGCAAATGGTGCTGAGTTTATAACTCTATTATCACAAATGTTAAATTGGACTAATTGTATCAGAGAAGTTAAAAACGATACAGATATGAAGAAAGCTGATGGTGTTGTTTATAATGAAAATAATGAGCCAATAGCAATTATTGAGCTAAAAAGCAGTGATAAAAAAATATCAAACAGAGACATAATTGCCCAAGGGTTTAGATATAAAAATGAAAAATCTACATGTAAATATGTGATAGTTTCAAACTTTTAACAACTAGATATCTATAGTGAAAGTAGTGATGTTTACTTTAGTTTAGATATGACATCTGCACAGAGTTACGCTACTCTTTATGCTCTTCTAAATCAAACATCATTAGAAACAAATGAGATAGCAAGACTCAAAAAAATCTCAAAATCTCAAGAAGAGATAACAAAAGAAGTTTATAAAGAGTATAGTAGTTTTAAACTAAAGCTTTTAAATAATCTCATAGAAAACAACAAAGACCTATCTCGTTAGGGCACATCTTTGAACAATCTTTAAACGACTTAGAGAAGATAAAAGAGTCTCTTTTTGAAGGACATAGGATAGTAAACACTAGAAAAAAAGATGGTGTTTTTTATACTCCTAAGTTTATAACTGAGTACATCATAAACAACACCGTAGCCAAACTTTGTGAAGAGAAAAAAGAAGAACTTTCACTAAATGTAGAGATAAAAGACACAAAAAAAGCAAACGCAGGACTTTTTGACTACCACGGCATAGACAAACAGATAATCGAAAAGAATCTTTTTGGAGTAGATATAAATGGGGCAAGTGTAGGTATAGCAAAGCTCTCTTTATGGCTTCAAACTGCTAAAAGAGATAGACCTCTTAGTAATCTGATGGGTAACATTAAAAGTGCAAATAGTTTAACAGCAGATTGGGCTAAGTTGTTTCCTGAGATTATGGCAAATGGTGGGTTTGACTGTGTTGTTTGGAATCCTCCGTATGTAAGACAAGAAAGCATAAAAGAGTTAAAACCAGCACTTAAAGAAATTTATAGTGTGTTTACTGGAACTGCTGATTTGTTTGTATATTTTTATGAGTTGGCTCAAAATATTTTAAAAACTAATGGTATGAATGGCTTCATCTGTTCAAATAAATTTTTTCGTGCAAAATATGGACAAAATTTAAGAGAGATGATTTTAAGTAAAACAACTATTAAAAGCATAGTTGATTTTAAGGCTGTTGTTAGCTCATCATCTTTATTTTCCATTGATAATCAAAAATCTTATTTATTAGATACAAGTTGGTTTATAGATAAAGGAGATAAATTTTTACTAGCTTGTTTAAATTCTAAAGTTGTTTGGTATTATTTAAAGTTTATTACTTCTACTTTAGGAAATGCTTCTTTACGATTGAAAAAAATATTTATGGAAAAACTACCAATCCCAAACATACCAAAAGAAGAACAAAAACCATTCATAACCCTAGTAGATACAATCATAGAATCAAAAGAAAAAATAGTAAAATTCAATAAACACTTTGATAACCTAAACGCCGTTGATAAGATAGAGATAAAAGAAGAGATAGAAAAGCTAGAAACTTTGGTTTTAAATAGTGTAAATGAAATTGACAGTTTAGTTTATGAGCTTTATGGCTTAAATGGTGATGAAATTAAGATTGTGGATGATGCAAGATGAAACAATCCGAGCGATTAGATTTAATTAATAGTATAGCCTATAATTTACAAGAAATAATGACATTTACGAATATTAAAAGTTACTTTGGAGGATTTAATATAAATTGCATAAATCATACTCCTAGTTTTAATAGTAAAAGAGTTTTTATTCAAGAGGTTTTAGCTAATGAAACAAGTGATTTAATCTCTAAGATAGCTAGAGATTTAGGTTTAATTAAACAAGTGGTTAATAAAAATATAGAAGTGTTTGTATCAAAAAAATTTAATGAATGTATTACCGAAGATAATGAAGAATATATAGCTAATTATTTATTTCAATATATGAATGATAAAATATCATCTAATAATTCTTATGGCGGTCATTATAATGCTCATGAAAGTAAAGAATTACTTAATACAATAGAATTAAAAGATAAATTCCAGCAAGTTTTTAAAAATACAGGATATGCTTTTGTTATAGATACAGAGTATCTAAAAGTAATTAGTGAATGTGAACAGTTTTTAGTAAAAAGTGGTGGAAGTAGCATACCAGATAATTTTAATAAAATTAATATTATTGAAGATAGACCTATTATAAACTTATTAGACTTATCAGAAGAAATTCAAAAAGAAGTATCAATAAATATTGAAGAGCAGAATATTAATAAAACAAATACAAATAAGCCTAAAAATAAAGTTTTTATTGTTCATGGACATGATGATGCAACAAAACAGGAAGTAGCTAGATTTATTGAGAAAATTGGACTAGAATCAATAATATTACATGAACAAGCAAGTATGAATAAGACTATTATAGAAAAAATAGAACATTATACACAAGAAGCTGATTTTGCCATCATTTTATATACTCCTTGTGATAAAGGAAGGGGAGCATTAGAAACTAATATTGAAGCAAGAGATAGAGCAAGACAAAATGTGGTCTTTGAACATGGTTATTTAATGGCAAGAATTGGAAGAAAAAATGTCTGTGCATTTGTAAAAGGGAATATAGAGACACCTAGTGATATAGCTGGTATTGTTTATACACCTTTAGATGAATTTGGTGGATGGAAAAATAAATTAATAATGGAACTTGAAGTTTGTGGGTATGCGGTTAAATATATATAAATACCTTGTATGAATACAGACCATTCATAACTGGGATAAAATCATAAAAAGGATTAACTCATAATGCACCAATATGATAAATTGAATGAAGTAAAAAAAGAGACCCTAAAAAATAAAAGGAAATTAGGTATAAAATCGAGAGAAATATTTTGGGTTAAAATAGGACAAAATATAGGAGATGAAGAGTATGGAAAAGGCGATATGTTTTCAAGACCTATTATCGTAGTAAAGCAACTTACTGGTGATCTGTTTTTAGGTATACCTCTGACAAGCACACTCAAAAATGATGACTATTTTCATTCATTTGAATTTAGTACTAAAAAAGGAATTGTTCAAAATAGTGCTATGATTCTACAGTTAAAAGCTTTTAGTAAAAAGAGAATTACGGACAAAATAGGAAAAATAGATACAGTAGAATTTAAAAAAATTCAAGATAAATTAGTAAAGATGATTATTCCCACCTGAAAGGTGGGTGTGCCGTTAGGCGAATTGTAAAGATATTATAACATAATAAAAGTAAGATACAAAATATAAAAAAGGTCAAAAAATGAAAAAAATCATGATTACAACACTCATCCTAGTAGGAAGCTTTCTACTTGCAGATGATTCAGACATTAAAAATAAAATAGAAAATACTCCAATGCTCAAATCAATCGGTGTCAAAGTAACTAAAGTCATTACACATGATGGTGTACATCAGTTTAAAGGTGTTGTTGTAGGAAAAAAAGCTGGAAAACTTGATGGCTTTATAACAACTGACTTTAAAACACTTATAATGGGGAAAGCCTACAGTACAAAGACAGGAACTGAATTAATCATCCCTTTTGATATAGACATAAATGTACTCAAACAAATAGCAGCCTACAAAACTGGAAATGGAAAAGATGAATACTTTGTTTTTACAGACCCTGAATGTCCCTACTGTCAAAAACTTGAAAAAAAGATAGTTGCTGTGAAAAAGAATGTAACTCTCTATACAATTTTATTTCCATTAAAATTTCACAAAAATGCTAAAATTATGTGTAGATATATCTTGAGTCGAAAAGATAACAATGCAAAAGCAAATGCGATGAAAGAAATAGCAAACAAAAGTACTCAATACCAAAAAGAGAAATACTCCCAAAGCGAACGAGCAGAACTTAATAAACTTATCCAAAAGAGTTTAAATGAAGTAAACAGAATTGGTATCAATTCCACACCAACAATATTAAATGCTAAAGGTGTTCGAGTACCTTCACAAATCATAATAAAGTAGAGATTATGAACATTAGTGATATCCATAGATTTATTAATGAATCAGCTAAAGATTCAACAGAAGAATTTAAACGACTATTTCATGGTCGTGGTGGTCTATATGAGGGTTGGAAGCATCTAACAATTGACTCGATTGATGATGTTTTAAGTGTTGCATTATATTTTAAAGAATCAAGCGAGAGTGAACTACTAGATATGCTTACTGCGTTTGTTAAGAACTCTAGATATAAAACATTAGTAGTACAAAAAAGATATATGCAAGGTTCTCCAAGTGACATTCTAGTTGGTGAGTTAACTGATGATGTTTATGTCATTGAAAATGGTATAAAAATAAAACTCAACCTCCTTTCAAATAAGAACAGTGGCTATTTTCCCGATATGAAAAATGGTCGTGAATTTGTCAAAGAGAATTCAAAAGACAAACGAGTTCTTAACCTCTTTTCGTACACTTGTGCATTTTCTCTTGCGGCTAAATTTGGTGGTGCTTATGAGGTTGTTAATGTCGACATGAATAAAAATGTACTCAAAACAGGTATGGAGAATCATGCTCTAAATAACCTTGAACCAAGAGGTGTTGGCTTTCTCTCATATAACATTTTGAAATCTTTTTCTAGTCTCAGACGTAAGGGTCCATATGATTTGATTATTATTGATCCACCTACTTTTCAAAGAGGAAGTTTCGAAGCAACAAAAGATTATGAAAAAATAATCAAAAAACTTTCTCAAATAGCAAGTGAGGATTGTATTTTACTTTCATGTTTAAACTCTCCAGAACTAGAGAGTGAGTTCATTTTAAACATGATAAAAGAGTGGGCACCTGATTTTGAGTTTATCCAGAGACTAGAGAATGTAAAAGAGTTTGCAAGTGTAGATGAAAACACTAGTCTCAAAAATCTTGTATTTAAAAGAAGTATTGTAACTAAGTAATATTTGAGTATAATTAAAGAATATTAAATCACATAGGTACTTAAAAAATATGATAAATTATCAAGCTATAAAACCACTTTTATTTAAACTAGAACCAGAAACTGCACATCATGTAGTAGCATGTATACT
This sequence comes from Sulfurimonas sp., assembly GCF_018698455.1. GTDB lineage: Bacteria > Campylobacterota > Campylobacteria > Campylobacterales > Sulfurimonadaceae > Sulfurimonas. The sequence goes on from NZ_JABIOQ010000064.1 coordinate 7,728, forward strand.
GCGTTTACCAAATCTATGTCAACTTCCATTTAACTTCTTTTTAGAATCACACTTTATAAATGACCCTGTTTTAAAGCAAGAAATCTTTGGTCGTGAGTTTTTAAATCCAGTTGGGTTAGGAGCTGGTTTTGATAAAAATGCGACTATGATTCGTGGTATGCAAATTTTAGGTTTTGGTTTTACTGAAATCGGAACCGTCACACCAAAACCACAGGCTGGAAACCCTAAACCAAGAATGTTTCGTCACATCGAAGAAGAGACTATTCAAAACGCGATGGGTTTTAACAATGAAGGCTCAAAGAAAGTCATAAAAAGACTTAAAGAACGTTTTCCATTTAGTACACCCATCGGTATAAACATTGGAAAAAACAAACTTACACCTGAGAGTGATGCTATAAGTGACTATACACAGCTTATAAAATCTTTTGATGGTTTGGGTGACTACTTTGTTATTAACATCTCTTCTCCAAACACTCCAGGCCTCCGTGACTTACAAAATGAAGAGTTTATAACAACACTTTTTAAAGAAGCAAAAGCACTTACAAAAATGCCAATTCTCTTAAAAATAGCACCAGACATGGAAGTAGAAGATGCCGTTACTCTTACAAAGATGGCTGTTGCATCTGGAGCAGATGGAATCATCGCGACAAATACAACTATAGACTACTCTTTAGTTCCTCACCCTAAAGATATTGGTGGTTTAAGTGGAGCAGTTCTTAAAGAAAAAAGTTTTAAGATTTTTGAAGCAGTAGCAAAAGAACTTTACGGTAAAACTCTTCTTATTTCAGTAGGTGGAATTGACTCGGCTGAGGAAGCATACAAACGCATTAAAGCAGGTGCTTCACTTGTACAAATATATAGCGGTCTTGTATTTCACGGTCCCGATATGATAATGAACATCAATAAAAAACTTATAGAACTCATAAAGCACGATGGTTACGATAACATCACACAAGCCATCGGTGCTGATAGAAAACTAAGCACTAAATGCTGAGTCGTAAATGAAAATAATCTTAACAACAATATTAACCCTAGGAACACTTATGGCATCTTCTTTACCAAAATACGAAACAAAAACACTTAAAAATGGGCTACAGATAGTAGTAATTCCTCTTAAAAATGAAACTAATGTAGTTAGTACTGACATCTTTTACAAAGTTGGTAGTCGAAATGAAGTAATGGGGAAAACGGGTATTGCACATATGCTTGAGCATATGAACTTCAAAAGTACAAAGAACCTTCCAGCTGGAGAGTTTGACAAGCAAGTAAAAAGTATAGGTGGAGTAAACAATGCTTCTACTAGTTTTGATTATACGCATTACTACATCAAGTCTTCTACAGATAACCTCAAAAAGTCTATAAACCTTTACTCTGAACTTATGCAAAACCTAAAACTCAAAGATGAAGAATTTCAACCTGAGAGAGATGTTGTAACAGAAGAGAGACGTTGGAGAACAGATAACAATCCACTTGGCTTTTTATACTTTAGACTTTTTAATAATGCTTACCTTTACCACCCATACCATTGGACACCAATCGGGTTCATGAACGACATAAGAACTTGGACTATTAACGATATTAAAGATTTTCATAAGACATACTACCAACCAAACAATGCCATATTAATGGTAACAGGTGATGTAGACCCCAAAGAGGTCTTTAAGTCTGCTAAGGCCGCTTTTGGTGATATCAAAAACAATGGAAAGATTCCAAAAGTTAAATTTGTAGAGCCTGAACAAGATGGTGCTAAACGTGTTATCGTGCATAAAGATAGTGAAGTAGAAATGCTTGCTATAACTTTTCATATACCTGATTTTAAAGACCCAGACCAAGTGACACTCAGTGTTATCTCTGAAATTCTTTACTCTGGAAAGAGTTCAAGACTTTATAGAGAGCTTGTGGACAAAAAAAGTCTTGTAAATAGTGTGTATGCTTACAATATGGAAAACATAGACCCCGGTCTTTTTATATTTATGGCGACTTGTAACCCTGGTGTAAAAGCTGAGGAAGTTGAAAAAGAGATCATCAAACAGATAGAAATCATCAAAACTACAAAGGTTACAAAAGCTGAACTAGACAAGGTGAAGATAAATACAAAAGCAGACTTTATCTACTCTCTAGAGAGTTCAACAAGTGTTGCTAACCTTTATGGTTCATACTTAGTTCGTGGAGATATGGCACCACTTATGAGTTATGAAGAAGATGTTAAAAAAGTAACAGCGAAAAAAGTACAAGATATAGCAAATAAATATTTTAACTTTAACAAATCAACTACAATGATTTTAAAAAAAGGTGAGTAGGTTTTTTTAAACCTCTCTTCTGTCCACTTCTCTCTAACCTCCTCCATTACATTAAAAGATACTATTAAATATTTTTCGCTATAATTTCACACTTATTTATTAACAACTAAAGGCAAGATATGGACATAGTTACAGGTTCTTCAACCGCAATTATTACACCATTTAAAAATGGTAAACTAGATGAGCAGAGTTATGCTGCTCTCATACAACGTCAAATAAACAATGGTATGGATGCAGTCTGTCCCGTTGGTACAACTGGAGAGAGTGCAACTCTCTCATCAGATGAAGATAAAAGATGCATGCAAATCGCTGTAGAAGTTTGTAAAGGTACTAACACTAAAGTACTTACAGGTGCTGGAAGCAACTCTACTTCAGAAGCAATACTTGCTGCTAAAAATGCACAGGAGTGTGGTGTTGATGCTATATTTTCTGTTGCACCTTACTATGTTAAACCATCTCAAGAGGGACTATACCAACACTATAAAGCAATTGCTTCTTCAGTACCTGAGCTTCCTTTTATGCTTTACAATGTTCCAGGACGCACGGCAGTTGACATTAGTGCTGACACAGTTATAAGACTTTTTGACGACATACCAAATATCTATGGAATTAAAGAAGCTACTGGTTCCCTAGAGCGTACTGTTGAACTTTTATCTCGTAGACCAGACTTAAAAGTATTTTCAGGTGATGATGCTATTGACTACCCTATTCTTGCAAATGGTGGAGCGGGTATCACTTCTGTAACTTCTAACCTTATGCCTGACCTAAAATCTGAACTTGTGCGTTTAGCACTTGCTGGTGATTTTGCTGGTGCAAAAGCTATTAACGATAAACTTTACCCTCTTAACTCGGTAATGTTTTGTGAAGCAAACCCACTTCCTATAAAGGCTGCTATGTACATCGCTGGACTTATAGACACACTGGAGTATAGACTTCCTTTAACTCCTCCAAGTTTAGAAAGTATGAAAAAAATCGAAGAAGTAATGAAAAATTACGATATTAAAGGACTATAAAATATGAGCGAAAAGACAATGACTGGAAAAGTATTATTTATCTCCGGTGGTACTCGTGGTATCGGTAAAGCAATCGTTTATGAGTTTGCTTCAAAAGGCTGTGATGTTGCGTTTACTTATGCTTCATCTGCAGATACTGCAAACGAAATCGTTGCTGATTTAGAAGCTAACTATGGTGTAAAATCTCGTGCTTATAAACTAAATATTTTAGAACCTTTAACATACAAAGATGTATATAAAGAGTTTGACGAAGATTTTGATAGACTTGACTACTTCATCTCAAACGCTATCATTTCTGGTCGTGCTGTTGTTGGTGGTTTTGCTCCGTTTATGAGACTAAAGCCTAAAGGTCTTGGTAACATCTTTACAGCTACTGTTGAAGCATTTGTTGTTGGTGCACAAGAAGCTGCAAAACGTATGGAACTTACAGGTGGTGGTTCTATCATCTCTATGAGTTCTACAGGTAATCTTGTTTACACTCCTAACTACTCAGGTCACGGAACAAACAAGGCTGCAGTTGAAACTATGGTTAAGTATGCAGCTGCTGAACTTGGTGAAAAAGGTATTAGAGTAAACGCAGTAAGTGGTGGTCCAATCGATACTGACGCGCTTAAAGCATTCCCTAACTACGAAGAAGTAAAAGCAGAAGTTGTAAAACGTTCTCCACTTTCTCGTATGGGTGATGCAACGGACTTAACAGGTGCTTGTTCATTCCTATGTTCAGATGCATCTTCATGGTTAACAGGACAAGTTATCGTAATCGACGGTGCTACTTCTTTTCAATAGAACTAAAAATCTAATGGGGCTAAATATATTAGCCCTATTCCAATACCTATCACTTCTTCTTAACTTCCATAAACAATTTTTCAAATAAAACTAACTTAATCTTAAAATGGTAGAATAGTCATAATTAAATTAAGGATTTTACCATGAATAGAAGAGAAGCAATAAAACTCACAACAGTAGTGGCACTTGGCACGGCAGTCAGTCTTGATGCACATAATTCTCCTAAAAAAAACAGAATAGTTATGACTCCAAAAGATGCTAAAAACCTTACAAAAGGAGAGTTAAAACACACTCCTCAAATTACCCTAGGTCAGAAAGATTCTAAGGGTTACACTTTAGTTGAGATTACTGTTGGACAAGGTGGTATCATCCATCCAAGTACACATACTCACTGGATTGACTTTATCACATTATCTGCAAATGGCAACAAAGTCGGAACTTCAACTTTAGAAGCTGAAATCTCTCGTGGCACTGCTTCATTTAGTGTTAAACTTGATGGTGTTAAGACATTAACGGCAGAGTCAGGATGTAATCTACATGGTATATGGACAAGTAATTTAGCTCTTTAAGAGCTAAATTTTATATTTTGCCCTCCCCCTTTTTCAAACATTCACTTATAAATATAACAAACTGTCATATTATGAAGATACCTTCAAAAACTTTACTATTATTACAGATATAAAATTACGGAGTCTATTATCATGGAAGGAAAAATCATTGTAACTTATAAGGTCTTATGTAAATCAGATTTAAACAAGAGTATATCTCTCGAAGAATTACTCTCAAACGAAAAAGTTCAAAAAGTCATCAAAAGTGAATTTGCAAAAGGTTTAAGAAATATAGAATTATCTTCTTTAAATGAAAATGCATCTCTAAGAGTTGGAACCATCAAAGAACACCATACATTTGAAGTGACTAAAAATGACTTTGCAGATATATTAGCATTAGCAGAAGACGATGCAACTACTAAGAAATTATTGAAAAAAGATTGTGACAGAGTTGAATTACTTAATATAGAAACACTAGATATTTAAAAACACAAAGTTCCTCTCAAAGGCTATATTAAGAGCAAAAAGCTAAAATTAGCTATTAATTAATTAAGGAAATTTATTGTTAAACCTTCCCAATGCTCTAGCATCACTTCGTATACTCATAGCCCCTTTTATGTTCTGGATTATACTAAATCCTCAGCTTTTTACAGACAATGGTTTTGACATCACATGGAACTACTATTTCGCTTCACTATTATTTGTATTAGCAAGTGCTACAGACTTTTTTGATGGCTATATTGCAAGAGAGTGGAACCAAATGACTATGCTTGGAGCTATACTTGATCCACTTGCAGACAAGATGCTTACTCTTGCTGCGTTTATCGGTCTAATGATGATTGGAGAAGCTTCTGCTTGGGCTATTTACATCATTATAGTTCGCGAGTTGTTTATAACCGGCATACGAACCGTTGCTGTAAGTGAAGGCTTAGATGTAAAAGCTTCATGGGCAGGAAAAGTAAAAACAGTTGCACAAATGATAGCAATAGGTTTTTTACTTATGCACTGGCCTTTTGCAGACTTACTTCTTTGGTTTGCAGTTTTTCTTACACTCTACTCAGGTTTTGAGTATCTCTGGGGCTTTAGAGCATCTTTACAAAAAGGAAGTATCTAATGGGTATGGTTGTATCACTCCTGGTTCTTAGTGGACTTATCTTTTTTCATGAACTTGGTCACTATATGGCGGCTCGACTTATGGGTGTTTATGTAGAAGTTTTCAGCATTGGTTTTGGTAAAAAACTTTTTAGCTTTAGAAAGTGGGATACGGAGTGGAGTATTTCCGCGATTCCTCTTGGTGGTTATGTTCGTATGAAAGGGCAAGATGATTCTGACCCAACAAAAAAAAGTTATGATGATGACAGCTACAATGTAAAAACACCTTCGCAGAAGATATTTATACTGCTTGCTGGTCCTGCATTTAACTTTATACTTGCATTTTTTCTTTACTTTGCAATTGCCCTCGGTTCTCCACAGATTTTATCTCCAGTAGTTGGAGAAGTTGTTAAAGACTCTCCCGCGTTTATAGCAGGTTTAGAGTCTAATGACACTATAACTTCAATAAACTCTATGAGTATAACAACATGGAAAGAAATGGCGAAAATTATCGAATTTACCGAAGGTTCACTTGACCTTGAGATTAAACGCGATGGTTTTTTAGAACATAAAATTCTTACACCCAAACTAAATGAAGCACAAAATATGTTTGGAGAAATAATACAAAAAAAGATGATAGGTATAAGTTCTGCAGGAGTGATGCATCCACTAGAGCTTTCACTGAGTGAGACTTTCTCGTATGCAACTGAGCAGACTATATTTGCTTCTACTATGATATTTACCGGTGTTAAAAAGCTTCTATTTGGGGAAGTTCCGGCTAAAGAGTTAGGTGGTGTTATAAGCATAGTTAAACTCACATCTGATGCGACAGATAGTGGTTGGATGAGTGTACTTTTCTTCGCAGCACTCATAAGTGTAAACCTTGGAGTACTTAATCTCCTCCCTATTCCAGCACTTGATGGTGGACATATAATGTTCAATATTTATGAACTTATATTCAGAAGAGAAGCGAGTGAAGCCGTTATGATAAAGTTCACCATTGCTGGTTGGGTCATACTCTTTGGGCTTATGGGACTTGGACTCTTTAACGATATTAATAGATTAATAGGATAATTATGACAAAAATAGAACATAAATTATATATAGACGATGTGATACGTCGCGTTGAGACTGCGCGTTTATCTGTGAGTGGACATCTCATTGTAAAGATTGTGGCAGTGTCAAAGTACTCTACGAGTCAAGATATATCTGACCTCTATTCTATAGGTCAACGTGGCTTTGGTGAGAACAAAGTACAAGACCTAAAAAGTAAAGCATTAGAATTAGATGAACTCCCACTTGAATGGCACTTCATCGGAAATCTTCAAAAAAACAAGATAAACAATCTTTTAGAAATAGACCCTACTCTCTTCCAAGCACTTGATTCACTAGAGTTAGCTGAAGAGCTTCAAAAGAAACTCGTAGCTAAAGACATGACACTAGATTGTCTTATGCAAATAAACTCAGCAAAAGAAGAATCTAAACACGGTTTTATGCCTGAAGTTGCCCTTTCTAGTTACGAAAGTATCATTGGAAACTGTCCCAACATTAATATAAGAGGTGTTATGAGTATTGGTGCACACTCAGAAGATACTGAACTTATAAAGAAAAGTTTTATAACTACTTATGAAATATATAAACAAATTCCAAACGCAACAATTTGTTCTATGGGTATGAGTGGAGACTTTGAATTAGCCATTGAGTGTGGGTCGAATATGATTCGTCTGGGCTCTATAATGTTTCCTGATTAAGTAAATATACTAAAAATCATTTTGGAGTTCTTCAAAAAGAAGTTGGAGGGCTCATCTTTACTCATAAAGATAATAAAGATAAGTTTCAATAAATTTCAGACTTAAAAAATATTACATTTGGAGCAGTGAATAAAAAGTCTCTTGGTGGATGGCAAATGGCTTGGAAAGAGCTAGTAAACAATGGGATAGATATTAGTGACTTCAAGTCTTTAGAGTTTCAAGGTACACATGACAAGGTTGTTTATGCTGTTTTAAACAAAGAAGTAGATGTAGGTACTGTTATAGCAGCTTTTGAGACATTAAACTCTTTTGCTATAGTTAGCATGCTTTGGGTCTCTTTCATCTGTAATACATTTTTTACTGCTTTTTCTTTAAATGCTTTACTATATTTCATTGTCTTGATCCTTGATAAGATTTTATATCATAAGTTTCGGACAACTATCCTGACACAGGGGGACTACAGAGAGTGATTTTGAAAATATATAGATAATACACTAGAAACTTCTAATATCATACTTAAAACCTAAGCCGTGTAGCAAACCTATTTGACCCATTCCTTACAACTCCAAGAGGAAGTGGCCATAATGCACATATCATTTACAATTTAGTAACCCTAAAACTTTAGGGAACCATGCAAGCTGTTTCCCAAGTATACAAAGGGCTTAAATATACTATGAAGTTCAGAAATATAAAGTGTTTGTAGCCTAATTATGATAGGATAAACTTATCTAATAAAATAGAGGATGTAAAGATGAGTGATTTGATAGAAGGTTACATTGGGAAAACTACAAACGGTAAAAAAAGCCGTATACCAGCAAAACTAGACTATATTCAAAGTTTAACGGGTGGATTTTTAGCAATTTTCATGTGGGGACATATGATGATGGTTTCTTCCATTCTTGTCTCCAAAGATTTTATGTATTATGTGACAAAATTTCTTGAGGGTAGTTTCATCATAGATGGGGGAAGTCCTCTTATGGTAAGTATTTTTGTATTTATAGTTTTTGTAATTTTTGTCGTACATGCCGCTCTGGGTATGCGTAAACTTCCTTCTAATTTTAAACAGTACCAAGTCCTTAAAGCACATACAAAAAGTATTCAACATCAGGATACTCAACTCTGGGGCTATCAGGCATTTACAGGTTTTGTAATGTTTTTCTTAGGTTCTATTCACCTCTACATCATTATGACAAACTCTGCCGATATTGGACCTTATGCTTCAGCAGATAGAGTTTGGAGTGAGTGGATGTGGCCTTTATATATCGCACTTCTTTTAGCTGTAGAGTTTCATGGGACTATCGGTCTTTATAGACTCTGCATTAAATGGGGATGGTTTGATGGAAAAGACCCTCAGGCAACAAGAAAAAGATTAAAAAAAGTCAAATGGGCACTTACAGGATTTTTTCTAACTTTAGGTTTTGCTGCACTTATAGTTTACATGAAAATCGGTATGGAACATGCAGACAAAGTAGGTGAAAAATATGTACCTACTTCAATGATAAAAGAGGCTAAATAATGAAAATAACTTACTGCGATGCTTTAATAATTGGTGGTGGACTAGCTGGTCTTCGAGCAAGTCTAGCTGCACAGAAAAAAGGTTTAAATACCATCGTTTTATCTCTAGTTCCTGTTAAACGCTCTCATAGTGCAGCAGCACAAGGTGGTATGCAGGCTTCACTAGGAAACTCGAAAATGTCTGAGGGAGATAATGAAGACCTTCATTTCTCAGATACAGTAAAGGGGAGTGACTGGGGTTGTGACCAAGAAGTCGCTCGTATGTTTGTTCATACCGCTCCAAAAGCCATTCGTGAACTTGCTGGCTGGGGTGTTCCTTGGACAAGAGTAAGAGAAGGCTCTCGCGAAGCTGTAATTAATGCAAAAAAAACAACAATAACAGAAGATGCAGATAGACACGGACTCATCATGTCCCGTGACTTTGGTGGCACAAAAAAATGGCGTACTTGTTATACATCAGATGCAACAGGTCACACAATGCTTTTTAGTGTGGCAAATGAAGCACTAAAGAATGAAGTCGACATAAGAGATAGAAAAGAAGCTATAAGCCTTATACATGAAAATGAACGCTGTTATGGTGCTATAGTTAGAGACTTAATTACTGGTGAACTTGAAGCTTATATATCCAAGGCAACTTGTATCTCTACTGGTGGTTATGGGAGAATCTATAAACAGACTACAAATGCAGTTATATGTGAGGGAATGGGTGCAGCGATTGCATTAGAAACAGGAATAGCAACTTTGGGAAATATGGAAGCCGTTCAGTTTCACCCTACCCCTATAGTTCCATCGGGAATTCTTCTCACTGAAGGATGTCGTGGTGATGGTGGAATTTTAAGAGATGTTGATGGGCATAGATTTATGCCAGACTATGAACCTGAAAAAAAAGAACTTGCTTCTCGTGACGTTGTAAGTCGCAGAATGATAGAACACATCAGAAATGGCAAAGGCGTTCCCTCTCCTTATGGCGACCATATTTGGCTCGATATTTCCATTCTTGGACGTGAACATATAGAAAAAAATCTTCGTGATGTTCAAGAGATTTGTAAGATATTTAACGGAATTGACCCTGCTGAAGAAGGTCCAAAAGGTTGGGTTCCTGTTCTACCAATGCAACACTACTCAATGGGTGGGATTCGTACGAAAAAAACAGGTGAATCTCAAAAACTAAGTGGACTTTTCTCTTGTGGAGAAGCAGCATGTTGGGATATGCATGGATTTAACAGACTAGGTGGAAACTCGGTGAGTGAAACTGTTGTTGCTGGTATGATTGTTGGAAACTACTTTGCCGATTACTGCATAGACAATGAGTTAGATATCAAAACAAGTACTATTGATAAGTTTTTAGCAAAAGAAGAAAAAAACATAAATACTATTCTTTCCCTTGATGGTGATGAAAGTATTTTCAAAATAAAAGACACAATGCAAAGACTTATGGATAAAAAAGTCGGTATATTTAGAGATGGTGTACACTTAGGCGAAGCGGTTGTACAACTTGAAGAGTTACTTAAAAAAACAAAAAATATCAATGTAAAATCAAAAGCAAAAGCAGGAAATCCAGAGCTTGAAGAAGCATATAGAGTTCCAAAAATGCTTAAACTTGCTTTATGTATAGCAAAAGGTGCCCAACAGAGAACTGAGTCTCGTGGAGCACACTACAGAGAAGACTTCTTAAAACGCGACGATAAAAACTGGCTCAAACGTACACTCAGTTCTTGGCCTAATGAAAATGACACTATGCCTACAATCTCTTATGAAGATTTAGACATAATGAAGATGGAAATGCCTCCTGCATTTAGAGGGTATGGAGCAAAGGGTATGATTATAGAGAATGAGCTCTCTACGAAACGCCAAGAAGAAGTAGATGAACTTCGTGAAAAGATGGAAGAAGCAGGCAAAGATAGACACCAAATACAAGATGCTATGATGAACTTTGACCTTCCAATGAACTATAGAGAAAAAAACGAAAGAATGGGAGAAAAATAATGTCAAGAGATATAACAATATCGGTACTCAAGTTTAATCCAAGAGATGAGGACTCTAAACCAGAATTTGTAGAATACAATCTCAAAGAGACACCTGGAATGACTCTTTTTATTGCCCTTACAAAAATCCGTGAGGAGATAGATGCAGACCTTTCATTTGACTTTGTTTGTCGTGCAGGAATTTGTGGTTCATGTGGAATGGTAGTTAACGGTGTACCAACACTCGCGTGTAGAACACTTATAGAAAACTATCCTGATGGAAAACTTCAACTTATACCTATGCCTGCATTTGAACTCATTAAAGACCTTTCTGTTAACACAGGAAAGTGGATGGATAACATGTCAACAAAGGTTGAATCCTGGATAGTTTCAAATGATGAGGTTGATATCACTAAAATAGAAGAAAAAATGGATCCAGATACTGCTGATGCAGTCTTTGAGTTAGATAGATGTATAGAATGTGGAATTTGTGTAGCATCTTGTGCAACCGCTCTTATGCGTCCTGACTTTGTAGGGCCTGCTGGACTTAACCGTATAGCAAGGTTTTCTATTGACCCAAGAGATAAACGCACAGATGATGACTTTTATGAACTCATTGGTGATGACAATGGTATTTTTGGTTGCATGTCACTACTTTCATGCGAAGATCATTGCCCTAAACATCTCCCTCTACAGAATAAGATTGCCTACCTTAGAAGAAAACTTGTCTCTGTAAAATGAGTCTAAGGTATGAGTTTAACTTCTAACTACTTTTTACTATATCATGGAATCAACCTTAAAGATGGCTCTTGTGATATACAAATAAACACTAGTACCAATGATGACTTTTTTACAAGTTTAGCCATTATATTGATAGTGTTTAGAAAAGATTTTGAGAAGTTTACTATCTTAAAATCTTTTCTTGTCTTTTTTGAGACTTTAAATATTCCTGTCCCACGGACAATTGAAGAACTTTACTCCATACAAAATTCTATTACTAACTATCTCGAGTCCAATACTACACAAAAAAATATTGATATATTAAATAATACATTTAACCACCTAAAAGAAGAATCTATTTTAAACTACGATAATCATAAAAAAATCCTTTCACTTTTTGAGAAAGTTTCCTTTCCAATAATTACAAAACAAATAACAAAACAAAATAACTTCTCTTTTAAAGATAAAAAAAAAAGAGTTACATTACTCATAGAAGAATTTCAACGACAAGTAAAGGATAAAACAAAAGACGATGAGCTCCAAGAGATACATAAGTACTTAGAGGCACAAAAGTTTTCCATTGGTGTAACAGGTGTCATAAACGCAGGAAAATCAACCCTTCTCAATGCTCTTTTAGGAAAAGAACTTCTAGGGAGTGCAGTCATTCCAGAAACACTCAACCTGACCCTTATAAAATATGCTTCAAAGGAAAATGCAAAGGTTTTTTACTGGAGTAAACAAGAATATACTGAAATATTTGGTGAGACTTCAAATGAGTGTATACAAGAGAGCCCGAGAGAACAAAACATAGAAGTTAGCGAACTTTCTACATACACATCTGCAAAGAGTGAAAAAAAAGTTTCACAATTTATAAAGTATGTAGAGCTTGGTGTAGACCTCCCCTTTTTAAGCAATGGTGTAGAGATAGTAGATACCCCAGGTTTAGATGACCCTGTTGTTAAACGCGAAGAAGTGACAAAAGAGTACATCAGCCGATGTGACATGATGTTACACCTTATGAATGTTTCTCAAAGTGCTACAAATAAAGACGTTGAGTTTCTCATAGATGCTCTCTTATACCAAAACATCTCCAAGCTTTTAGTCGTCATAACAAGAGCCGATACAGTTGGTAAAAAAGAGTTGGACGAAGTCATACACTACACCAAAGAGTCTATAAAACAAGAGTTAATCAGACAAAACAAAAACTCGAAACTTGACTTCATACTTGATACAATAGAGTTTATCCCTATCTCTGCATATATGGCTTTAAATCATAGAATCGGGAAAGAGCAAGAAGCACTAGATGCAGGGTACACTCTAGAAGATACAGGAATACTTGAAATAGAAAAGTACCTCAATAAAAATCTATTTGGCTCTTCAAGTGTCAAGGGCGAGCTCATCATAAAGTCTGCTCTCTCACAAATAAAGCATAGCATAGATCAAGAAAGTCAAAGACTTCACTTTGAACTGCAGATGAGTTCAAAATCCCAAGAAGAACTAGAGCTAGAGTTAGTAAACTTGAAAGCTAAACGCGAAGAAGAAGAGAAACATATATTTGAAAAACTCGAGAACTTAGAGTATGAAAACAAAAGAACACAAGAGTATTTACACTCACTTCAAAACTTTTTAAAGAGTGAACTTCTTGAGCTACAGACAACCATAAGACAAAGAGTTGTCACAGATGTAAGATACTCTCTTGAACAGACAAAAAAAGTCCCTCAAAACTCTAGAATAACTTCTATTGTAGAGACTGCATTTAAAGATGGCATCATAGACATCGTAAGAGACTACAGATATAAACTCATCAAAAAGCTACAGCTTTTAACGCAGAGTGATGTAGATAAAAGTTATAAAGAGTCCATAAAACATGGGTTTTTAGTGATGAGTTTAGAACCACTTTTACAAACTCTTGTCAGCTTTACTTCAAATGCAAGACTAAAATCCATTAATGACTTAGACATACAGATAAACACAAGACTCAAAGAGTACTTTTCTAACATTGAAAATAAAATATATACAAGAGCCGAGTCATTGGCACAAGTGCTTATTCAAGAATTTTTTCATTCTTTAAAAGAACCTCTACTTCAGATAAAAGAGAAACTTGCACAAGATGAAGAGAGTTTGAGTAAGTACTTACAAACAAATAGCTTATCAAATGCAGTTGAGCATTCATTAGATATCCATGAAAAGATAAAAAGCCTTGAATTACTCAATGAAAAGATAGAGGTGATGCAATAATGAATCAAATATCACCTCTTTTAAGTAGTTTCGTTGATGAGTATAAGCAAGAGCACCAAACACAAGATGTCATCTATGAAAATTCCCTAGTTGGTGATATAAAAAAGATAAGCGACAAACTTCTTGATGAACGATTCCTTCCCTCTTTACAACTAAAACAGATACTTGATAAACAGATACGTCGTGCAAGGTATCCAATTGAAGTGGCTATAACAGGTCAGTTCTCATCTGGAAAGTCTACCTTTTTAAACGCCTTACTTAGTAAAGACATACTCCCAACTGGTATAACACCTGTTACTTCAAAAGTGAACTTCATCAACTATGGTGAGGAGTATAAACTAAAAATCACCTATCATTCAGGAGCGCAGGAGTACCACTCCATAGAGAACATTTCAAAGTATACAGACCAAAGAGTTCAAAATATAGACAACATAAAGTACCTCACCATCTATGCACCCATGGAGATACTAAAAGACATATCTTTTGTTGATACTCCAGGTTTAAACTCTCAGTCACTTCATGACACACAAACTACAAAAAACATACTCAGAGATGTTGGTGGAATAATCTGGTTGAGCATGATGGACAATGCTGGGAAGTTAAGTGAAAAAGAGATTTTAGATGAGTATATGCCTCAGTTTAAAACAAAATCTCTCTGCGTTTTAAATCAAAAAGATAAGTTTACAGAGGAGCAGATAAATACGACTCAAAAGTATGTAGAAGATAAGTTTAGCAACTACTTTGTTCAAGTAACCGCAATCTCTTCAAAAATGGCACTTGATGGACGAGTGGATGAGCAATCAACACAGATAGACAACTCCATCGAGTCTCTCATAAAAAAGTTTAGTAGAAACATCAAAGAAAATGTAAATGAGAATAACTTGGAGTTTTTCAGCAAGGACTTTTCTACATTTCAAAAAGAAATACATAAGATCAAAGAACAAGATATAAGCCAAAACGCACAACTCATAAAAGAGTCTAACATACAAGAAGTTTTGGAGTTTATAAATACTGTCATGAGACCAAATGCAAATCGTTCCAAAGAGTTTGCAATCAAAAAAGACATAAAAAACATGTGTGGCATCTTGTCAAATGAATATCAAGCGATGATAGCAGTTTATACCTCACTAAAAACAATACTGGGGTCACAAGAAGAACCTACACTGCTCGCGTTTGATGAGATAAATAGACAATACTCTCTAGAACTAGAAAAGATTTATAAGTACATAGAAGAGATACTACAAAAAATAGCACAAGAAATTTATGAAAATATAAATGAACAAATGTCAGAACGCTATGAATCTTCAAAAGCCCTCTTTAGTCAAAAGCATAAGTTTGAAAAGTTTGACTACTCCACCTTTTACATAGATAGTGATACCATCTTTAAAAATCTTTTTTACGATAATGATAGACTTAAAAAAATGCTCAAACGCTCAATGAAACTACTTCAAACTGTTGAGGATGATATCAACACTGCGTTTGAGAGTATTTACTTCAACATAGAAAAAAAAGTGGTCTCTTGGCAAAGTCGCTATGAACTCATAAAGAAAAACAGAGAAATATCTTCGGACTTAGAATTTGCCAACATAAGAAAGTTTGCTTCACAAACGCATGAAAACATTCTCAACTCTTACCATATAGCGATGCTTCAAGACATAGGAAGTTTAAAAGAGAAAAATGCACACTTTAACGCCCTCCTCTCATATTCAAATGAGCAAAAAGTTCAAGCAACTCTCATGTACTTTGAACAACAAATCCAGCAATCTCAAGAATTACACACATCTGACCCCTCTAGGTTTAATATTCAGAGACCTAGTGAAGATGAAATACTTCATAAACTCAAGGATAGTTACTCCTTTCATATGATAGAAGAGTTTTTAAACACTAAGCGCAACTACCTATTTAAAGTTATAAAAGCATCTAAAGAGAACTATGAAGCTATAAACAAAGGAAAAAAAGAGTTTTTAGATGAAAGAGTAAAGCCTTATGAAAAGAAGTTGATTGTCTTAGGAGATATAAAAGTTAGTATAAAGTAAGACTTGGGATTAATCATGGAGTATATAAACTAATAGGGAGTACTCTCTTTTTTACAAGAAACACAAGAACTATTACCCTAGAAAAATTAATTTACTGGTCTGAAAAAAGGGAACCATTATACTATCGTTTTGTACTCTCCATTTTTAATCCCTATATCTTCATCTTTTTATTCTAACATCTTGGAATTAAAAAATAAGATTTACTGGTTAATCTTTAGGGGTTCATTATAGCTTTTAATGATTCCATCTTTACAATATACTGTTTTATTTTTTTGTTTTTTCAACATTAAATCAAAATTATTTTTATGTGCTTCTTTTCTATCTGTTCTGTCATGATTTAAATGAATTAAATTAGCAGCATACCTGCAAGATTTATTTTTTACACCTATAGAATTTAGTCTCCATTCCACATCAATATCATCAGCGATATCACCACTTGGATATGACTCGTCAAATCCATTTATTTTCAACATATCACTTTTAAAAGCAGAGAAGTTACATCCTACTAAAGTTTTTTTCCTATCAAGTAATTTTATGAGTAATACATATAAAATATTTTTTGGAGATAGATAAATTCCCTGTTCAATATGTCGAGCACCATCTGCTTTAAAACGACTCCAAAAGCTAAAAAAATCTTTTTCAATTTTTGTAATACTTAGTACTTTTTCTCTTAACTGCTGAGTCATCATATCCCCAGTATTTACTCTTCTTCCACACAGAACATTATTTGGTTCACTTAATTTCACATGTCCATCCACAAAAGTACTATAAGGTAAACAATCTCCATCAAAGAAAATTAGGTATTCTCCTTCACTAAGTAATATTGCAGCATTTAATGCTCTTGCTTTTTTCCATCCTTCATCTTTTTGAGAGTGATGTTTTATAACAAAACTAGAACTATATCCCACTAGAAAATCACTCACTTCCTTCGAGTCATCATCTTCTGCGACAAGAACTTCAAAGTTTTTATATGTCTGCAACTGCAAAGCATCGAGTATTAAACGAAGTGCTTCAACATCCTTATATGTAGGTATAATAACTGTTACTAGCATACTAACTCATTTTGAAAAATTTCCGCTAAAGCTTGAAACTGTTTTTGACTATTAAACAGTCTCAAGCTTTTTTTCTGTCCCTTTGCTCTGATATTATCCAAAAGAAGAGTATCCCGCATCAGTAATTCTAGCTTATTCGCCAAGTCTTCAGAGTCTTGTGATTTAAATAAAAGTCCAGTCTCTTTATCATCAATTATTTCAATAACACCACCAGTATCAGCACCTACTACTGCACATTTATGCATCATCCCTTCTACTAGAACTAAACCAAATGTCTCTCTTTTTGAAGCGAGGACTATAACATCGCACAACTGATAAAAATCACTTGGGGCATCCATAAAACCTAAAAAAGCCACATTACTTTCTAACTCTTTATTTCTTACATTTACCTGTAAGGATTCTAAATAACTATCTTGCATAGCGTTTCCAACGAAGTAAGCATTTACATTTAAGCTTCTTTCTTTAAGAAGTTCTATTGCTTCTATTAAAAGATACTGGCCCTTATCTCTATTAATTCTTCCAACCATACCTATATTAAATCCTTGTGAATTAAAACCAAGTCTTTTTTTTAAACTTATTTTTTCATTTTCACTTAAAAATTTATTTACTTTTGCCCCAGGGTAAAGAGAAAAAACTTTTGGTCTAATATCATTAGGAATAAATCTCTCTATTTGTTCTTGAACTTGCTTCGTTACGGATAACATCATGTCAACTTGTCTATATAAAAAACGATGATACAAGTCATCTTTAAATCTTGTCATTGTCATATGTCTACTTTGGACAATTTTTGGTTTTCTTTTTGAAATCAGTTTAGCTAAAACAGCTAAAGGCAAATCTTTTGTCCAGTGAATATGAACAAGTTCTACACAATTATTATCTATTATTTTAGCAATCTTTTTTGCACTTAGATAGATAGAAAACTTTGACTTACTATGTACTTTTAAATAGTTTTCATCCACTAAATACTCTTCAAGTTTAGATTTTTCATTAATAATGGAAATCACATTAAAGCAAGAACTTAAGAATTTTGCGGCTTCTGCCATATACAATTCTAGCCCGCCTAAGTCAGGAGACATGCAAAGTTCTATAATTGTTTGTTTATTTACATCTTTTTTCATTAAACTACTTTATTCTCTTTTTTACTATCTCATCTTTATCCACATAAAGTTCCAAGTAACCAGCAACACCACACAAGTCTTTTCCACATACAACATATTTATTTTCATCATGTTTCATATTTGAGATATCATATCCTAAGGTTGTTGCCACTTGTTTAGATATCTTATAGTGAGATGTGTATTTGCTATTTACTTCTTTTTTGAACCTATTATTTACATTTAATGTATATACAAAATATGGTACTTCATAATTTGAAGCTAACTTCAAATTTCCATGTCCACGATGAGTTTCAATTCCTTCCCCATGATCAGATGTAAAAAAAACATATGTAGGTTTTTTTGTTTTATTCTCTAATGTCTTTATTATTTTAGTGATTATGTAATCGGTATATAGAATACTGTTTTTGTAACTATTTCTATCATATTTATCATCTTTATTTGATTTGAACTTTGCAAACTCTTTTGGATATCTTAACTCATATGGAGAGTGTGAACCTATCTGATGTAAAACAATAAAATTAGACTTTTTAAAATTTACATTTTCAAGTCTATCCACTAGCACCTCATCTAAAGCATTCTTTTTCAATTCGTGAGTATCATCTGTTCCATCCATATAATTATCTACCGCATTTAAACAAAGGTAACTTTTAATATATGCTAAACCTATTTGACTCTGCGAACTATAAAAGTAGGTCTCAAAACCATTATCTTTAGCCATTTTAAAAAGACAAGTATTTGTACTTATAATTTGTTCTGTACTGTCAGGTTCATATAAAATATTAAAAAATGAGGGAAGTGCCACATCTGTCACGATACCAGAAGTGAAAGCTATTTGTTTAAAAAAGTTTTTATCTGTACTCAATTTATCTAAGTTTGGGGTGGTGATATCTTGCTCCCCGAAAAGTGACATTTTAGAATGTGTTAAAGATTCTCCCATTATAACGACTATGTTAATATCAGGTGTTTTTTCAATAATAGTTGGTGTTTTTACTATATTTTTAGATAAATTACCTGTTCCAAATAATTTTTGAGGAGCTATTCTTCCAAGGAAGTATCCCATCGTTTCAACACCATTAACGATAGCCGAAACTTCTATGTTTGGCCTTGCACCTTTTTTTGATTCTTTTTTGACATAAACTCGCAAAGGAATAAATAATAAAAACAATATCATAACAAATGAAAGGTATTTCAAAGTAACTCTTTGATTATTTAATTTTTTTAGTAAGAAAAAAACAATAAGACTTGTGGGTAACATTATTAAAATAGGAATAACTGTAATTTCTAAAACTGTACTAAAAGTATCTAATGTTTCCGTAAATTTAGTAAATAATAGAAGATATTCTAATGGAAATATCCAAGTGCCATAATAGTTAAAATGCAAAAATTGCATAAACATAAATATAAGTATGAAGGTAAAAAGTCCTTGTATTGCTTTTTTACTTACTAATAATAATAGAGTAAAAGATATTGCAAACTGAACAATTACTTTATGCGAATCAAGGTTAAATACTAGAAGAGGATTACTCAATCTAAAAAGTTGTTCTGCAATGAGGAGAAAAAGGCTAGTCGAACTAGCAATAATAAAATTATTTTTTATTTTTATTAAAAAATTATTTATCATTTGCTTCTATTTCTATCATAAGAGCATATTTCATATAAGAGCTAAATGCAGATATAACTGCGACATTCCATCCATTTACACCATGAAACAAGCCACCTTTAAGGATAAGACCCTTAAAAAGTGCTCCTGCCCCATGCAATAAAGGGTCTAGTTTAGAAGCACGTTTACCATCTTCATATGAAATCCGAGCTCCACGAGTTATAAACTTATGGGAGGTCTTTATCATCTGTGAATAGTTGTCATATGAGTAATGGAGCATATCTGCTTTTAAATCACATACATTATCAGTATCAACCTTAGCATGACCACCAACTGTTGAATAAGAACAAAGTTTTCTATTATAGAGTCTCGTAACTCTATCTGGGTACCAAAGCTTTATAAAATTTTTACCTACATATGTTTTGCGGCTAAAACTATAAGCAGCATAATTTGTTGTTTCTAAATTAATGTTTTTAATCTCTTTAAGTGCATTTAAGTCAAGTCTCTCATCGGCATCTATACTTAAAATCCAATCATACTTTGCCAATGGTGCCCCAAATGCTTTTTGTACCCCATCTCCAAGATACTTTTGCTCTACAACTTTAGCACCTAAAATGAGTGCAATTTCACGAGTTCTATCATTACTTAAAGAGTCAACAACAAGTACCTCATCACATACTTCCTGAACAGACTTTATGACATCTTCTATATTATTTTCTTCATTTAAAGTAATTATATTTGCTGTTATTTTCATTTTATACTTCTATATTACTATTTTCTAAAGATTTCTTTTCTAACTCACTCTGATATGCGATTATACTTAACAATATAAAGAATATTACATATACATAATTCAAAGGTTTCAAGGACAATGTTTTATTTGCGAAGGATACAAAGAAGAGTGTAAGAAAAATGCTTAAAGATATGTAGAAATATAGACCTTTGTCTTTTAATTTATAAATTAACAATACAACAGCTGAAAAAATCAAAATATATCCAATAAAACCATATGCCGTTAATATTTCCATATGCTCACTATGAAAATGTTTAATTACTACAGCTTTATACTCTTTATCTGCTTTTTCCATCTCTACTAACTTATGTCTATTATCCGCAGGACCCATACCAAGGAAGAAGTTATCTTTGATGATTTCGATTCCTGCCTTGTTAAAATATAGTCTTGCACCAAAAGAACCCGAATAAGTATGATCATTATTTATACTTTTTATTTCTGTTACAGCAGTATTAAATCTATCGATCATTTTTTCATTTTGAGAAAAGATAAATACTATGCCTATTAAAACCGAAAGACTTATTAAAATAAGCTTTTTACTTTTCATAGAGAACATTACTACAAAAATAAAAAAAATTAATAAAAATGCTAATTGAGCTGTTCTACCATTGTTTACTAACAAGGCTAACAATGACAAGAAAGCTGCAAGTATAAATAATATTTTTTCTTCTTTTAGCTTTGAATAAAATACAAAAAATAACGAAGAAAAGAAAGTTATTACCATATATTGAGTAGAAATTGAGTATCTTAAAATTCCTCTTGGATTCAGTGATGAGCTTCCAGCTATTGTAATCAAATCAAAATAAATTATGATACTAAATATTGAATAAGCGGTAAAACTCATAAGTACTACCTTAATTGCTGTTAATGCTTGCTCTTTATTTAAAGATATTAATAACGCTGTAGCAAAAAGCATTTCATACTTATGAAAATTAAAGACTCTTTTAAAGCCTTCAGAAAAAGAGTCACTCCAAAAAACAGCTATTAAACAAAATAAGACAAAAGATATCCACAATAATAAAGGTTTAAATTGCCATAAAATTTTAATTTTTTCAAAAATTACAACTTTATATTTAAAAAATCCCCAAATAACAAGAATTATAGAAAAAAATGCAACCTGAGACTTAATCAAATTCCAAGGAGTTAAAAATAAAAATAGATAGACAAATAAAATATATTTATCTTTATTGACAAAATAGTTCTTTATGGTGTTGTTCATTCTAATCCTCTATATGTTATAAAGATAATAATAACTAACAACTTCATAAAAGTAGATTAATTACAACTCACATTAACACTCTTATTTATTATTAATGATATAATGACAAATAAGATACAAAATTAAGATTAATTACAATTAGGAAAGAGATGAAAATATTAGTAACTGGTTGTGCTGGATTTATTGGTTATTTTTTGACCAAAAGATTACTTCAAAGAGGCGACACTGTTATTGGTATTGATAATTTAAATGATTACTATGATGTAAATCTAAAATATGGTAGATTAAATGAACTAGGTGTTCAAATATCTACACAAGATATTTTTTCTAAACAAGAATCTGTAAAATACTCGAATTTTTCATTTAACAAAATCGATATCTTTGATACAGAAGCTATAGATAATATCTTTAAAGAGGAACAATTTGATGCAGTATGTAACCTCGCGGCACAAGCTGGTGTAAGATACTCCATAGAAAACCCTCATGTTTATATAGAAAGTAATATTTTGGGGTTTTTAAATATACTTGAAGGTTGTAGAAACCATAATGTTAAAAATTTGTGTTTCGCCTCGAGTTCATCTGTTTATGGTTTAAATAAATCTCAGCCTTTTAAATCAAGCGATACTACGGATCATCCTGTAAGCCTATATGCCGCTACAAAAAAGTCCAATGAGATGATGGCACATAGTTATGCTCACCTCTATGGAATACAAACTACCGGTGTTAGATTTTTTACAGTATATGGACCATGGGGAAGACCAGATATGGCACCTGTACTTTTTACTGATGCAATACTTAATAATAGACCAATTCAGGTATTTAACAATGGAGAGATGAGTCGAGACTTTACCTATGTAGAAGATATAGTCGATGGCTTAATTAAGATAATTAATAATCCGTCTTCTATAAACCCTAATTGGGATGCCAATAATCCAAGACCGGATAGTTCTTCGGCAGCATATAAAATATACAATATTGGCAATAATAAAAGTGTGAAACTCCTTGACTTCATTAAAACAATTGAATTGCACCTTGGAAAACAAGCGCAAAAAGAGATGCTTCCTATGCAGGATGGAGATGTAAAGTCAACATTTGCTGATGTTAGTGGATTAGTCAATGATTTTAATTATAAACCATCAACTGATATTAATGAGGGAGTCGAAAAGTTTATAAAGTGGTATAAAGAATTTTATAACTTTAAAGAAGAAAAATGAGAATCGTTACTGTAGTAAAAAGCCTTCAAATAGGAGGAATGGAAAGAGCTGCTATTAACCTAGCAGACACATTTGCAAATGAAGGCCATGAGAGTCATTTAATATATTTTAAATCAAAAAAAAGACTGCTATCTCCTAATGAAAAAGTGAAAGTGCATCTCTTCAATCTTGAACAAATACTAAAATTTACTATTCTTGGTGCAATATTAAATTTATTTTCAAAGTTAATTAATGGTATCGCTAGACATAGTTATTTTTATTTTCAAGGTCTATTACTTACACCTATATTCAAGTATAAACTTAATAAATTAGAAAAAAGGAATGGAGAATTCGATTTAATAATCATAAGAGGTCAAGGTACTTTTGAAATGATTTGGCCTTACAACAGTAACAAACTAATCATTCAGCAAGTTAATGTACTACGAAAATACGAAACACCTCTTAACAACTTTTTCAGAAAGACTATATTTTCTAATAAAAATATAGTCTGTAATGCTCCTGCCGTTTTTAGAGAATTACAAAAAGACTTTGATGAGAGTAATGTTCATCCAAAAACTCTAAAAGTAATTCCAAGTCCTATAAATAAAGAGTTAATTCAAAAAAAATCTCTCGAATATATCCCAGATATTAATGAAAAGTACATTATTAATGTCGGAAGACTTGAATCTGTAAAAAATGTATCTTTATTAATAGAATCATTTGCATATGCAGTTGAAAATTTTGATTTTGATTACAGCCTTGTTATTGTTGGTAGTGGTAATCTACTTGAAAACTTGCAAAGCTTATCCAAGCAATTAAATATTGAAGATATAGTACACTTTACGGGTATATTACCAAACCCATACCCGTGGATTAAACATGCAGAACTTTTTGCTTTTACATCAAAAAATGAAGGATTGCCTAATGTTTTACTAGAATCTTTATCCTGTAACACAAATATTATCTCAACAAAAGGTCGTGGTGGGACACTTGATATCATGAGTGGAGATTTAAAAAACAATCTAACCTCCTTTGATGTTAAAGAATTTGCAAGTAAAATGGTTGAAGTTTTAAAATCAGAGAGTACTACTGACTTCGATAAACATTTACTTGAATACACCCCATCTTCAGTAGTTGAAAAATATTTAGAATATATTAAAAAGGTTAAATTTGTCATACAAACTACAAATAAATAAAAAATATAAAAACTTTGAACATGAATTAATAAATATACAAAAAATATTTACTACAGCTGATGAAACTATTCACAAAGCCAGAAATGAACTAAAAATAATAGAAATAAATGGTCTCAAATGTGTTGTTAAGTCATTTAAAATTCCTCATCTTATTAATAGAGTTGCTTACACTTATTTTCGTGATGGTAAAGCAAAAAAATCTTTTAATAATGCCCAAAAACTAAGCGAGCTCAATGTCAACACTCCAGAGCCAATCGGTATTATTGAATTTTTTAATTTTGGTCTACTTAACAAGAGTTATTTTATATCACTCTATGAACCATATAACTTTACAATAAGAGAAGTCTTTCATCATAAAGTCGAAGATACACAAGAGATATTAAAACAATTTACAAGATTCACATATGAACTTCATAAAAAAGGTGTTTGGCATGTTGACTATTCCCTTGGCAATATCCTTATCACTAATACTAATGATACTTTTAAGTTCTCATTAGTAGATATAAACCGAATGCAATTTAAAGAGATATCAGCAAGTGAAGGATTAAAAAATTTTAATAAGTTTTGGGTAAAAGAGAAAAATGATTTAGTAATTATTGCAAAAGAGTATGCTTCTCTATCTAGTTTCGATGAATCTACTGCTATCCAAATAATTCAAAGTGAGGCTCAGAAATTAGAAAAAAAGGTAAATCTGAAACGAAGAATAAAAGCTAATATATAACCTTAATTTTAACTATCGCTATTAAATATATCACGAGTATATACTTTATCTTTTACATCGTTTAGTATATCTTCAAGTCTGTTTGCTACTATAACGTCACTCATCTTTTTGAACTCTTCTAAGTCTTTTATGACTTTAGAGTGAAAGAACTCATCTTCTTGCATTACAGGTTCATATATGACAACTTCTATACCCTTTGCTTTTATGCGTTTCATGATGCCTTGGATGGCACTTGCTCTGAAGTTGTCACTTCCTGACTTCATAACTAGTCTGTAAATTCCAACTACTTTTGGACTTCTCGCGATGATACTATCTGCTATAAAGTCTTTTCTAGTACTATTTGAGTCTACTATTGCACCTATAATGTTACTTGGTACATCTTTGTAGTTAGCTCTGAGTTGTTTCGTGTCTTTAGGCAGGCAGTATCCACCATAACCAAAACTCGGGTTGTTGTAGTGGTTACCTATACGAGGATCTAGTCCTACACCGTTAATGATATCTTTTGAATTAAGTCCATGAGACTCTGCATAAGAATCTAACTCATTAAAGTAAGATACTCTCATCGCTAGATAAGTGTTAGAGAAAAGTTTTACAGCTTCTGCTTCTGTAGAATCTGTCAGAAGTATGTCTATGTTCTCTTTTATAGCACCCTGTGCTAAAAGGTTTGCAAATGTCTCAGCTCTTTCACTCTTTTCACCAACTATAATTCTACTTGGGTAAAGGTTATCATGAAGTGCTTGACCTTCTCTTAGAAACTCAGGAGAGAATATAATGTTAGTAGTGTTGAACTTTTCGTTTATACTTTTAGTATAACCAACTGGTACTGTAGACTTTATCACCATAGTAGCATTTGGATTTATTTCTAGTACATCTTTTATGACTATTTCTACAAGAGAAGTGTTAAAGTAGTTTGTTTCAGGATCATAATCAGTAGGAGTTGATATTATTACAAAGTCTGCATTTTCATAAGCTTCTTTTTTTTCTAGTGTAGCTTTGAAGTTTAGTTTTTTAGTAGCTAAGTAGTTGCTTATCTCTTTATCTTCGATAGGAGATATTTTATTGTTTAGCATCTCCACTTTTTCAGGAATAATGTCAAGGGCTACTACTTCGTTACCTTGTGCTAAAAGTATTCCGTTTGATATACCAACATAACCTGTTCCTGCTACTGCTATTTTATACTTTTTCATTAAAATAAAATCCTTACATAACTTTCAAATGATTGTACTTTAGCTTTGCTTTATACAATATATAATAAGCGAAAATCATTAGTTTGTTATTAATTTAAGCTTTACCTCTTCAAAAATATCATCGCGTTTGATATCATCACTTGGTAACATAAAATGAGTTTGTAAGTTCTCATCACCAATACCTTTCCAACGAGAGGCACTAGCAAATCTAGAATCTCCGAAAAAAGTCAAAGTGGGAGTACCTACCAAAGAGGCTAAATGGTATGTTCCAGTTGACGTACTCACAAAAAGTTTAAACTTACTAATGAGCTTTGCGAAGTAAATGAGTCCATCAAGAGAAAAGTAAAACACTACACCCAAGCCTCTTAATCGTATCTGCATCTCTTCATAGAGTTTTTTCTCATCTGGTCCAAACGTAAGAACTACTTGGTACTTTTTTTCTTTTAAAACGCTTCGTATTAAACTCTCATATTCTGCTGTATTCCAGTTTGCATCAGAAGATCCGCCAAAACCTATGTGAAACGCCATGACATCTTTTTGGAAGTCATTGTTAATACGAAAAACATCATAAACTTTAGCTGTGTCATCAAGTACTAAAAGTGGTTGAGGGTACTCTAGATTTATATCCGGAAAAAGTACTTTTGTAAGTTCTAAGTTATACTCAAACTCTGCCATTTTTACTTCACTACGTTTTTGCTTCACTCGCGAAGTATAAAAAAATTGTGCTATTTTTGTTGCAGGTGCTATTCGAATTGGGATTCTTGCTAAAAATTGTGCAAATGCAACTCTCGTGTTTGAAAAAAGAGTTATAGAAGCATCTATATTATGTTTTTTCATCTCTAGGGAGAGTTCTTCAACTGAACTCTCAGGATTGTCTATTATAACCTCATCTATAAAGTCACATTTTCTTGCTAATGCTTCATTAATTTTTGAAATACAAGCTACAATCTTATTGTTTTTATTATGATGTTTGAGAACATACATAGCTGGAAGTGCTGTTATAAAATCACCTAGTTTATCGTTCCGAACTACAAGTATATTCATATTATAAAATTCCCAAAATTTAATTATTATATTTTACCTTAAAATGGCTATAATTGCACTTATGAAAGTACCTTTTAGATGGGATGATTATTCCGACCAACCAGCACTACTTAAAGATAAAGAGTATAAAAAAAAGATGCGTAAACGCGAGTACTTTTCTCTTTTAAAAACATTTCTCACAGCAGTTATTGTCCTTCCTATTTCTCTTGTAGCTATGCCCTTTGTTAAACGTAAACATATAAAATCAGAAGACTTTTTTTCTATGGGTGTTGACTTTGAGCGAGAGGAAGAACATACACAAGCTCTTTTAGATGAACTAGAAGTAAAAAGTATTTTAGTGCGTTTTAAACTTTGGGAAATGGATTCCCTTGTGAACTTAAAACAATTTCTCATAAAAAATAGCGATAAAAAAGTCATACTTAAAATTTTACAAGACAGAGAAAACATTGAAGATTTAGAACTTCTAAAAACTAACCTAACAACACTATTTAAAGAACTAGAGACTCATGTAGATATTTTTGAGATTGCTTCAACCATTAACCGTTCTAAATGGGGTTTCTTTTCAGTAGACGAATATAACCGTTTTTACCAAGTCGCATTTGATTTAAAAACCACTATGTTTCAAAATATAAAACTCATAGGAAGTGGTGTTATAGATTTTGAGTATCATTACACTGCTCACACACTCTTTAACGCCTTTAAGTACAAGTACAATGGTATTTCTTCATTACTCTATGTAGATAGACGCGGTGCTCCTGAAAACATGCAGTTTATCTTTTCCCTAACAGATAAAATCGCTTGGTTAAGCACAATGGTATGGTTAAGCCCAAAAACTACAAATGAACTCTACATTACAGAAGTGAACTGGCCTATTTCTAACACTGCACCCTATGCTCCGACAAGTGAACATGAATGTGTAAGTGAAGAGTTATATGCTAACTATATGTTACGCTATCATCTTCTAGCCTTTGCTTCACAACAAGTAGAATCTCTCTCTTGGCACCAGCTTATAGCTCCTGGATATGGACTAGTTGACAACCGTAAAAACATAAAAAAAAGAGCTGCGTTTACAACTTACAAGTATATGTATAAAAACCTCAAAGATGCTCAGTTTTTAAGAATGGATATTAAACGCGATTACTACATTCTTCAATGTTTAGTTGATAACAAACTCCTTCAAATTCACTGGTCACTCAAAGAAACAACTCTCAAAAATGAAGACTTTTTTACAGTTTACTCGAGAGATGGTGCACTTATAAAAGATCCAATACTTACAATAGGCTCTTCACCTCTATATATCCATATAAAAGATGCAAAGTAATGTACTTTCTTACTAAAAAATATTTAAATATTCATGGGATCATCTGGCTTTTATTCTTTGCTCTCTCTCTTCTTTTTATATTAGAACCACAACTAGATATCTATGTAACAAATCTCTTTTATGATGGAAGTAGTTTTCCACTAGACAAGACACTCTTTGAAAGAATCTTTTATCACTCAGTCCGTGTTATGACTGCGTTTATGATACTTTACTATCTGCTTTCACTTATCTATTACACTTTTACTAAGAAAACATTTTTTAGCATTAGTAAAAAAGTGCTTCTTTATATATTTTTAGTCTATTCTATTGCGCCAGGTTTAATTGTAAACTCGCTCTTAAAAGAGAATTGGGGAAGAGCTAGACCGGCAGAAATAGTACAGTTTGGAGGAACAAGAGAATTTACACCTGCATTTATTCTTTCCAACCAAAAAGGAAACTCTTTTAGTTCTGGACATGTTGCTTCTGCATTTTCTGTACTTGGCTTTGTGCTTTTAGCAAAACGGAGAAAAAAACTCTATATGTCACTAGCTCTCTCATACGGTGTAGCTGTAAGCTTTGCTAGAATAATCGCAGGTGGTCACTTTTTGAGTGATGCTTTAACCTCATTTTTTCTCGTCTGGATTTTTTCTCATATTTTCTATAAACTTATATTTAAAAAAGAGTCTACCTTATGAAAATACTAGTAATTTTACCAAACTGGCTGGGTGATGCTATTATGGCAACACCAGCAATAGAACTCCTAAGTAAACACTATCCAAATGCAAGCTTTACATTTGTTGGAAGTTATGTAAGTATAGAAGCACTTAAATACCATCCACTTTGCGAAAAAGCCATTGTTGATGAGACAAAAAAAGCACCATCGCGCTTACTGGCTACTTACAAACTAGCCAAAGAACTTGGTGAGTTTTCTTTAGCGATTACTTTTAGAAACCAACTCCATTCATCTCTACTACTGCGTTTAACAAAAACTGTCATCTGTTTAGCTAAAAGCTCATGGCACTCAAGACTTCTACTTTCACACACTCCTCATATAAAAGCAGATAGACATTTAGTAGAACAATATAGTAAACTAGCAATGATAAATAGTGATAACTTTGATGGAGAGTCACCAAAATTAAAACTATACATAGAAGCTAAAAAGTTTGCTAAACCCACTCTTGGCATAAATGCTGGGGCAACTTATGGGAGTGCTAAACGCTGGTATCCTGAAAGTTTTTCAGAGGTGGGTGCTTCTTTTAGCAGTGAGTATAACATTATAATTTTTGGTGGACCTTCTGAAGTAGAGATGGCTCAAGAGATAGAGGATCACCTTATAACAATGGGTGTTAAGAATTACACAAACCTAGCTGGAAAAACCAATATAAAAGAACTTTGTGTAAGTATAGGAGGATGTTCTCTCTTTGTCACAAATGATAGTGGACCAATGCATGTAGCTGCTGCTTACAATGTTCCAACTGTTGCTATTTTTGGACCAACAAAATACACAGAAACATCACAATGGAAGAATAAAAAAAGTTTGATTGTAAGGCATGAAATGGAGTGTAGTCCATGCATGAAACGCGAGTGTCCTTTAGGACATCACGATTGCATGAAAAGTATCACTTCAGCTGAAGTAATTACAAGTATTAAAAGCTTACTTTAAATCCAGCAAACCACGATGTATTGTAGTTAATCATACTTGACTTGTCTGCTTTATACGTAGTGTTTATTTTTCTAAAGCCTATTGTTACGGCTGCATTTTTTATAATTTCTACATCGTAACTTACTCTATACTCAAGAAAATCTTTTCCTTCACTAAAACTCAAAGACTGTGGGGCATAATAGACTGAGCCATTTAAAGTCATTGGAATTAATTCTTTTGCAGGAATCGTATATGCAAATTCTATTCCTAAAGGGAGAGAAGAGAAGTCTTCTGTATAGTTAAACTTAACACCCAATCCAAGCTTCATTCCATTATCTCCAATTTTATTCATAATAAGAAAATTAACTTCTGAGTATGGTTCAATTGTCGCATTTGAATCAGAGTTTACTTGGTCAGCATTTAGAAACTTTGCACCTAGAAACATAGTATTTGGTTCTATCGTATCATTAAATTGACCTAGATCAAACTTAGCACCTATTTCTAAATCTCTTTCGTTTATATTTAACTCACCTAAGTGCATAGCGAATGCTCCAACACTAAGTGTAGTTATGAGTAGTAGTTTGTTTAACATGATTTTCCTTGAATCTTTTCTATCGTTTTTGTTGTACTTTTACCATCAACAAAATCAACAAGTTTTAACTCACCAGCAAATTCTGTTCCGACAACCTCTTTCCCTTCATAATCTCCACCCTTTACCAATGTTTCTGGTTTAATCAATTTTATCAGATCAATCGGAGTATCTTCAGAAAATGGCACAACAAAATCAACAGCTTCTAAAGCAGCTAGTAAGTAAGCTCTATCTTCTGCTATATTTACAGGGCGAGTTGGACCTTTTAAACGCGATACAGATGCATCAGAGTTCAATCCAACTATAAGTATGTCTCCAAAGCTTTTAGCAATTTGAAGGTACTTAACATGTCCAACATGCAGTATATCAAAACAGCCATTTGTAAAGACTACCTTTTTACCATTGTCACGGTAACGTTTAACTAAGGCTTCAATATCTTTAAAGCTTTTAATGTGTGCATCTGAAGTACTTTTGTGTAAAGATGCTTCATACTCTTCTATCTCTTCTATGTTTACAGTAGCACTACCTATCTTTCCAACTACAACACCCGCAGCAAGATTGGCAAATGCAGCACTTTCTTGTATACTTTTTCCTGCAGAAAGAGCAAATGCTATAGAAGCTATAACCGTATCTCCTGCTCCAGTTACATCAAAAACTTCTTTAGCGACAGTTGGGAAAACTTCTACTTCATTATCTAAGGTAGCGATTCCATCTTCAGAAAGAGTTATAAGAGAAATGCCTAAGTCACACTCACTTTTAAGTTTTAACAGTACTTCTTTAAGTGTTTTTTCATCATTAATTTCTATATTTGTCGCAAGAATTGCCTCTTTTTTATTTGGTGTTAAAAGATAAGCCCCGCGGTACTTTGAAAAATCACTCCCCTTTGGATCTACTAGTACCTTTACATCAGCACTTTTGGCCAAAGAGATAATTCCCTGACATAATGCATCGGTTAATACACCTTTCCCATAGTCAGATAAAATCAACATATTATAAGAGTTTATTGTACTACTAAGTGCTTCAAGTATTTTACTAACAGAAGTATCTGTAATATTATTTTTGCTCTCTTTATCATATCGTAGTATCTGCTGACTCACTGCTATAACACGACTCTTTTTAGAAGTCTTTCTTTCATTTTGAGTAATTATATTTTGAGTATCAACACCAATAGTTTGTAACATACAAAGGAGTTCTTTACCATTGTCATCATCACCTATTACACTACTTACACTTACATTGGCACCCAATGCCTTCAGGTTGTTTATAACATTACCTGCTCCACCTAAAACCGTCGTCTCTTTTGCTATATCTACAACTTGTACTGGTGCTTCAGGACTAATACGTTCACAAGAACCCCAAAGGTAATGGTCTATCATCAAGTCACCAACAACTAAAATATTTGGTTGTGCCTCTTTTAAAACATTCATTTATTTCACTTCTGCTTCGTATATGCGTTTTATCTCACTTACATATGCGCTTATTCCATCTTCCATCTCATAAGCAGGTTCATATCCTAGAGCATCTCTTGTAGTTGTTATATCTGCCTCTGTATGAAACTGATATGAACCAATAAAAGGATTGGGAATATATTCACAGGTTAGAGTAGTGCCTAGTTCCTTTTGTAGTATGTCTACAATATCTTGAAAGCTTCTCGCCTTTCCTGTTCCAACATTATAAATACCACTTTGCTTAGGTTCCATCGCTTTAACATTCGCTTGAATTATATCTCCGATATAGATAAAGTCACGAAGGATTTTATCACTATCTTCAAAAAGTTTAGGATTTTTTCCACAAAGTATTTGATGACCAAACTGTAGAACCATAGAAGCAGTTGTATTTTTAAAGTACTCACCTGCTCCATAAACATTGAAGTAACGCAGTCCTACTATACTAATGTCACTTGATTTTATATACTCACGGCTTAAGTGGTCCATAGAAAGTTTAGAAAATCCATATACATTTTGAGGTGCTTCGCGACCTACTCTTTGTGGTGACTCTGCATTACCATATGTTGCTGCTGAAGAAGCATATATCATATTTGCATCATGTGCTACAGCTAGGTCCAGTAAATCTTTATATGCATTAACATTTGTTTTTATCATTAAGTCTTGCTCTTGAGCCGTAGTATCACTAATTGCCGCTTCATGAAAAATATAATCAAATTTATAATTTATTTCTAAATCAAGTAGTAGATCTTTATCGTTAATATCTCCACTAATTATCTCACCTGTAAAG
This sequence comes from Sulfurimonas sp., assembly GCF_018698455.1. Taxonomy (GTDB): domain Bacteria; phylum Campylobacterota; class Campylobacteria; order Campylobacterales; family Sulfurimonadaceae; genus Sulfurimonas. The sequence continues at coordinate 40,580 of NZ_JABIOQ010000064.1, forward strand.
CCTATGAGATTTTTAAAGTGACCAAAACTCTTTAGGTTACCATTTGAGAGTGTCTCTCCACTTCTAAAACAGTCCAATATTACAACTTTTGCATCAGGATGGTTCTCCTGAAAGTAAAATGCTAAATTAGAACCTACAAAACCGGCTCCACCTGTTATTAATATTGTTTTATCTTTTAAATCATTATCTATGTATCTCATATTCACATCCACACTATATTTATTTAAATATAATAATACCTTTTAATTCATTAACAAGTATTTAAGACACAAAACATTATAATGTATCCAAACATTAAAATCAAGGAAATAAAATGAAAAAAATAGTAATCACTACTCTTGTAACTCTAGGCCTAGCATCTACTTTAACTGCTGGTGTAATCGCTGGTAAATGTGTTGGTTGTCATGGTGCAGATTGGTCTAAAAAAGCAATGGGGAAATCTAAAGTTGTTTCAGAAATGACTCATGCTGATATCGCTGCAGCTCTTAAAGGTTACAAAGCTGGTACTTACGGTGGACCAATGAAAGGTCTTATGAAAGGTCAAGTTGCTTCATATTCTGATGCTGACTTAGATGCTTTTGCAGCTACTATAGGTAAATAATTCGAGGCTAAAGCCTGATGTAGAAATTAACTAAATTAATTTCTACACTTTACTTTACTATAGAAATCACCTTTATCGGTGCTTTCTATACTTACTCTGGTCTATAATCTCTTTTAGACTTTCTCTTTTTCTCTTCATTTACTTTAGCATCATTTAAATCTTCTTCATTATCAAACTTAGTTGCATTTAAAAATTTCTCTTCATCATCAAACTGTCCATTATTTACAGCCCACATAAATGCAAATAGTGCAAGTCCTCCTAAAAAAAGAGAACCACCTAGCATCATAGTAATAATCCAATTATCCATTTTTAACTCCTTGTCCATTTATATTTTATGCGTAGTGAATTTCCAACTACTAAAAGTGAGCTAGCACTCATCGATAGAGCGGCAATCAAAGGAATGATAAAACCACCCATTGCTAAAGGTATAGTGATAGCATTATATAAAAATGACAGAGCAAAATTTTGTTTTATAAGATTAAAAGTAGTATGAGATATTTTAAAAGCATCATCTAAAGATATAAGAGTATCATTTAAAAGAACTATATCACTTACTTGAACTGCTATATCACTTCCACTTCCCATTGATATTCCAATATCTGATTTTGCTAGAGCAAGTATATCATTTACTCCATCACCTACCATTACCACAACCTTATCATTTCTATGCAACTCATTTATAAATTCTAGTTTATCTTTCGGAGAGAGAGAATAATTTACATTTTGTATTCCTATCTTTTTAGCTACATTATAAGCACTTTTTTTATGGTCACCTGTAAGCATGATAGTCTCGATATTTTGCTTATTTAGATGTTGAATTAATTCACTTGCACCTTGTCTTATTTTGTCTTGTAATTCATAAGTAGCAACAACTTCTTTATTAATAGCAAAATAGAAAATAGAATTTTCATTTTCATGCTCACATTCAATATTATATTCATTCATTAAGTCTTTGTTACCACCGAGAAGCAGGTTTCCATTATGTTCTGCAAGTATACCCTTCCCTGGAATCTGTTTAAATGTACTCAAAACATTCTCATCTAAAATACCGATGTATTTAGTAATTCCTTTAGAGATAGGGTGATTAGATCCTTTAACTAGCGAAAACAATAAACTCTTGTCAAACTCCCTGTAAATCTTTTCTTGAACTACTTCAGGTTTTCCAATAGTTAAGGTTCCTGTCTTATCTATAACAAGTACATTTGCTTTAGCCATAGTTTCTATATGAGCAGCCTCTTTAAATAGTATCCCTTTTTTAGCACCTAAGTTTATTCCTACTAATGTTGCTACAGGTGTTGCAAGACCTAAAGCACAAGGGCAAGCAATTATAATAACAGAGATTCCAACCATCAAGGATTCTTCAAATCCATAATCTAGTAATAACCAACTTATAAATGTCAGTAAAGATAAGAATAAAATAACAGATGAAAAATGTTGGGATAGTTTATTAGCCAATTGTTCTATCTTTGGTTTTTTGTTTATGGCATTCTCAAGTAAAGAAACAATAGTCGAAAGAGTTGAATCTTTAAAATTCTTTGTAGCAGCATAGTGTATATCAGCATCAATACTAAGAGTTCCACTAATAACTTTTTCACCTTTACTCTTATATATAGGTTCACTTTCCCCAGTTAAACTAGACTCATCAAAGAATCCTTCACCCTTAAGTATCTCACCATCAATAAGTAACTTTTCACCAGAGGAAATAACAATAGTATCTCCAACATGAACTTCTTCAAGCTTAATGAAAGAACTTTTAGAATTCTTAAACACTTTGACTTCACTTGCTAAATGTTCACAAAGCATATCAAGACTATCTGCTGCATTTTTTTTACTGAGAACTTCTAGAAATTTTCCTATTAGTATAAAAGTTATTATCATACTTACAGAGTCAAAGTATGCTTCACCATGTTCTGTAATTGTTATATAAATAGAATAAATGTATGTTAGCAAAGCTCCTGTTGCTACAAGAAAGTCCATATTTAAGACCTTGTTCTTTAGCCCATAGTATGCACCTCTAAAAAATACCCAACCGCTATAAAAAAGTACCGGTGTTGCTAAAATTCCTTCAGTAATATTGAGAGTATTCTTTATATCTTGATCAATACCTGTAAAATATCCAGCATATTGAGCTACTGCAATCCACATAATATTCATCGATGCAAATATTGCAACTGACATTTTTAAATAGTAATTTTTTCTTTCTTTATTTACTTTAATCTCTTGTATAGAAGTATCATAAGGATAAGCGTTATACCCTACAGAACGTATAGTATCTATAATTTTAGATAGCTTTACTCTTTCATCTAACCAAACTACATGTGCTTTGTTGTTTGTAAAGTTAATATTAACTTCGATAACACCGTCTAAGATATGAAGTACTTTCTCATTTAGCCAAATGCAGGCAGAACAGTGCATCCCTTCAACTATTAAAGAAATTTCGCTCAGTCCATCACTTGTTTCTTTAACAAACTTACTATAAAAAGCATCTGAATTATAATTAGAAGAGTCTTCATATTGATCTTTAGGAGGTGACAACTTAGTATTTCCACTTTTATCATAAAATGAATCTAATCCTTCATCAGACAAAAGATGATAAACTCCTTGGCATCCTTTACAACAAAAGTAATTCCCATTTTCTTTTATCATAACAGATGGAGAGAAATCTAAATGACAATGAGAGCAGCTTACAGTGCTAGACAAGTTCAAACTTTCCTAGTTCTCTATTCTTTTTTAGTTTATTCCTTTCTTTTATAAAACCATTCATACAAATGTAAACACCTTTCGTAGGCAAAGAATTTATAAAACCTAAAGAAAGACCAATATTAAGAGTTGCTTCTATATTATCTATTTCAAAGGGTTTCATAGCCCCAGTTAAAACAATAGTTCTATTATCAAAAATCTCATCTAAAAATTCAGCAGTTTTATCCATTGTATCCGTACCGTGAATTATTATAAATTTATCTTCATCCGAATTATGAATGATATTAGCTATAGTTTCTCTATCTTTTTCATTCATATCAAGACTATCTTTATAGCAAACACCCGCAATCTTATACTCATATTTTACACTTTGTAAAATTGTATCGACTACCTTATTATCAAATGGTATTTCAAGTTCACCATTTAGTTTATTATAGCGCTTATTAAATGTACCACCACAGTTTAAAATCAACATATTTTTATTTCCATATCTCACTAAGATTTGAAACTATTTTTGTAGCTTTTGAATTCATAGTTTTCTTTGATTCATCAAAAAGATAAGATTCTCTTAAACCTGCATTTAGTCCAGCTTCAACATCTCTTTCTTTATCACCTATAACAATTGAAGAAGACAAGTCTATATCAAAATCTTTTTGAGCATCTAAAAGCATTCCAGGATTTGGCTTACGACAATCACATACAGAAGATATTGATGGATGGTGTGGGCAATGATATACATAAGAAATTTTAATTCCATTTCTTATAAACTCATCAAGCATCCAAGTAGTAAGTTTTGAAAAATCTTTTTCAGTATAATATTTTCGTGCTATACCCGATTGATTAGTTACAACAATAATAATATAGCCTAAATCAATATAATGTTTACAAAGATCAAAAATACCATTAATGAATTCAAAGTCATCTATTTTATAGAGATAATCTTTTTCAACATTTATCACACCATCTCGGTCTAAAAATAGAGCTTTATTCATCAATTAAGAGCTAACACCATCAGCAAATATCTCTTTCTCAATAATATCACAAAGGATATGACCAATTAAAATATGAGATTCTTGAATACGTGGTGTAGCGTTAGATGGAACAATTAAAGATATATCAGCAAGTTTTGCCATCTCTCCACCATCACAACCAGTCAAAGCAACCGTTGTAATATTTTTTTTCTTTGCAGATTCAAAAGCTTTTATAATATTTACAGAGTTACCAGAAGTTGATATACCTATAAAAATATCTCCCTCTTGTCCCATACCTTCTAGTTGACGAGAAAAAACTTGATCGTAACCATAATCATTACCAATTGCAGTTAGATTTGAGGTATCTGTAGTAAGTGCCAAAGAAGGAATAGAAGGTCTGTCAAAACCATAACGTCCAACAAGTTCAGCTGCTATATGTTGAGCATCTGCAGCACTACCACCATTGCCAGCCAAAATAGTTTTTTTATCTCCACGATAAAGTGCAACACACATTTTCGCAACATTTTCAATATTGTTTAATAATTCTTCATTCTCATAAATAGCTTGTTTTGTTTCAAAAGATTTTTTTATCTGATCTTTAATATATTCTCTCATATAACATCCTAAAATAGTATATAAAATAATATCATATAAATAATAATAATTAGATTTTTGTAGTAGTAAAAGTCAAGTAAATTTTGTAATAATAAAAGTAATTAGGGAGTAAATAAAGAAGTAAAAAACAACCAACTAGGCAGCGACCTACATTTCCAATCCTGAAAGGATAAGTATTATCAGCGATGAGGGGCTTAGCTTCTGGGTTCGGAAT
>NZ_JABIOQ010000065.1 GCF_018698455.1 Sulfurimonas sp.
ACACACCAATAACTTTCTAACTTATTATCTTGAGTCTTCTTATTGCAATTACAGCAGAAGTCAGGAATCTTACGAGGCTTACTTTGTCGAACCTTACTTAAATCAATGTAAAAGCCATTAGGGACACTATCAAACCAAGCCATTATCGTCGTGCCTCTTTTAATTGCACAATCTCTAATGCGAAGTTTTGTACCAAATCATTCAAGCTCTTATTAAACTCTGTTTGGTTAGACTGTATCTTTTGAAGCTCAGAAAGCCCCTTAAGAATAGAATTAATAGTAATAGATTCACCTGTTGCAGTGTAATGCTCTCTCAAACTGTTAAAGAAAGGCGCAGCAACCCTATCCATGTCTACTTGAGCTGTGACACCATGAACCGTTTCTAACTCATTCTGATTAAAAGATTTGTCTATCAATAACCATAACTTACCATGGTCATCACGAATCTCAAATTTTTCCTTGTCGTTGTTACATTGTACTGCTAATTCATTGTTTATTTCCGCATAATGTTGCCTGAAACACTTACTTTTTACTTCAAGCTTACCTTTTACACGAAAATTAACGTTCAATAAAGACTCAACCTTACGCACAACCTCGCTTAATTGGCTGAAAGCGTGCAAATAAGAACCTTTTGCAGTTTTTCCAAAGTAACTTAGCCCCTTAGGAAAATATACCACTAAAGAACGCCTACAAAGCCAAACTGTAAACTTAGTGCCACTATGAGTTATTGAAACGCTTTGACCTTGACTAATAGATTTGTAAGTAATTCCCCTTGATTTCAGATAACTTTCACGATTTTCCCAGTTTTTTGTTTTTGGTAACTTAACAGTAAATACAAAACCATGGCCACGTATTGGTTTTTTTACAGATAAGGGAAGTGGTTGGGAACCTACCGAAGTAGTATTTTTTACACCAACGTGCTGCAAATTGTCTTCATTTTTTATGGCCCAAACACCCATACTCACCTTAGCTATCACATTAGCCTTTTTAAGAGGAGAAACATAATAGTTTAGCCTTTGCCTAGAGAGGTTTAATTTCTTTGCTATCTCGCTAAGATTTAATCCATTTTTTATCCCTGATATGATATACGAATAAAAATAGTTTTTTTTTACAAAGGGGGGTGTGCTATCGCTCTTTTTTTTACACTTTTTTAGTACCATCGCTGATTTGAATGATTAAGTATTATTTAAAAAAACCCTATAACTCAAAAGTAGAAAAAAGACAACCAATGCGTATTCACCAGAAAGTTACACTAAACAAATATATACTTTGAGGACTAAGTTTTGACCATGGCAAATAAAACAATAAAGATTACAGAGATTTTCACATTTGAAGAATTATTGCCCTGGTTAACTTTAGGATTATTAATTGGATTGCCACTCGTATCTAAAAAAATTTTTGATTTAACTACTTCAATATTTCCTTCAGTAATAACCTATACTTTTTTCGCAGTAATTGTCGCAGCAATTGTTGCAGTGATAATTAAAATTAAACCAACATGAAAACCATTTTTTGTGCGATTGATATACTACTACGTTGTGAAACTAAAACATTATAAAGATATGAATGCTCGCTACATTAACCATCCATCACCTCTTTTCCTCTTGATGCAGGCGCGGTGTAAACCATTCTTGCCTGCACAGGGGGTTTTTTTATACTAACTCTTTTAATTGAGCTAAATTTAGCTTATCAATATTTTGTTCTAACCATTGTCTTTTTTCAAGAGTACTCTTTTCTTCTACGTTCAAAAGGCGTTTATGGATTCGTTTGATAGTCATATCTTGCCTTTCAGTAAGTCTTTCTAAGAATTTTAGACGTTTATGAATATCCAAAACCGTGCGTGGTTGGCTAGCTAAAGAGCCATTTTGTGCTAGATTCTGCTTCAAACGCTGATTTTCTTGATGTAATCTTTCAAGTGCGGCTCTTGCCAATAAACTGTCTTTTGTGGGTTCCATTTTTTCTAAATTCCTCTTTTTTGTTACGGTAACTATATAGGTGGCGTAACTATAAAGGTTTACCTTTATGCCAGCCTTATTGACTTTACTACTTTTGGACTTTTCCTGTTTTTCGATATACTTGCAATAGCTGAAACCTTTAATAATGGCTTACGCATAAAACACAACCGAATGAGGGCGCTATCAACTGATTCACTACGTAGGCCCAAAGCCTTAGCTATCATCAAAACATTAATCTGTTTTTGCCGTTTGCCTTTCTCGTTCTTTAAGTAAACATATTTGTAAACATAAAACATATTCCTACGAGTAATCATCTGTGCAGGCAAACTGTTATCATTAAGCATTTTCCAAATTTTAAAGTAACTACCTTTCAAGCTCTCTCTAATAGCTTCTAAGTGGCTATCTTCTTCTGCATCTATTATTTCTTGTTCCATCTTATTTAGGGAAGTAAACTCTTTTGAAGTGGTTACAGGGAGGCATGAATGGGAAAAATTGAACGTGGTTCCCACCCTGAACTAAAGTCCATTCATACAAATATTTGTCTTCGTCTTGAATTAAATGTTTCTTACTATCTTGTAACATCCGAATAAACTCTTTTGGCACATTTATTTTATGCAAACTTTCTGGATTCTTAAACAAAGGAGAGATTATTTTGATAGGATATGTTTCTGCTACGTCTTCATCAATAATCCCTAACGTCTGAACCATCATACAGTTAAAAATACCTAAAGCTCGGTAATTGTTTCCTATGTTTTGTATCTCACTCACCGCCAGATTAAAGTCTTGCTTCTTGAAAAATTTTGCATAATAACTGCTATCATCTAGAAATACCATTACTGGATTTATTCTTGGGTTGTTCTCGTCATGATGAGATTTTACTAAACGACGAATCTTCTCACCCACATCAAAACTCATAAAATGTTTATCCCTACTATTATAACTGATACAAACACTATTTCCTTGTTTAAAGTCGTCCATTAAGTCAAGTTTGTTTATAGTGCGTTCAAATATTCTTAAGTATTCTAATTCTGATAACCTGTCTTCTATTGAACTTTTTGTTTGAGAATTTATATCTTTTTGATGATGTAATAACTTCAAATAGTTTTCAATGTGTTTAAGAGAAAGTTTTTTATTATTTAGTTCAGAAATTATTTTTAACATCCGCATAGCACCCTTAGAAGTGAAGTCTAAACCCATCCACATATCCCTTTCATCCAAATCATTTAAATCTAAACTGAATAAATTGAAATTGTGAACCTGTTTATTAAAATCCTTAGTTGCTGGCATAGGTAAATAATGTTTTAGTTTTATTCCTTTAGGTTTAAGTAATGGTGGGAGAAACTTGTTTGGCCCTGCAATCTTAGCATTACCTGAATTTGTTGTTTTTGGATCAATATATAAACAGTAATAGTTAGCGTCATGCAAAACACTCCAAATTAATTTTGCCAATTTACTCTTACCGTCACCACTAGCTGCCAAGATTAAAATATTAAAAGCACTACGTTCAATATCTTCTGTATCAAAAGCATCAAATTTTATGTAGACTATATCCTCTTCTGGAATCTCACCACCACCATAGTAAGAAGGCGGTTTAATAGTACCAAGAGGTATTTTCCTAATTGCAGCGTAAGGGTTCGAGTAACCAACTTCTTTATCTGAAATTGCTGCATAACTAAGTGGAAAATGTTTCATACCTTGACCCCACAAATTTTATAGCAATAATTAAACAAACTGAAACTGCACAAGCTAACAAAAGAAGCACAGAAAACCGCCAGTCCAAATAAGGAGTTGTTAAAATATAAATTAAAAACAACATAGTTAAGTAGGCAA
>NZ_JABIOQ010000066.1 GCF_018698455.1 Sulfurimonas sp.
ACATTTTTCCTCACAATGAAGATAGCAAGGATAAAGCCGAGCTTACTGATGAAGAAGTGTTAGTACAAGAGAAAGAGAATATTAAAGATGCGGTTGTTACGGATTTTGTATTGTCTATTGAAATTGTATTGATTGCCTTGAGTACTGTCATGGATAAAAGTTTAACTGAGCAGATCATCATCACATCTCTTGTTGCGTTTGCAGCAACTGTTGGGGTATATGGAATTGTTGCTCTTATAGTGAGACTAGATGACCTCGGTGTTTGGTTTGTAAAGAGAGGACAAAAAGAAGTTGGAGTTTTCCTTGTTAAGATGATGAGTGTAATTATTGTAGCACTTGGATATATTGGAACTACAGCGATGCTTTTAGTTGCCGGAGGAATTTTTACTCATAATATTCATCTATTACACAGCTTCTTTGAAAGCAACCTTACCTTTTCTGGAATAGCTTTTCTGATAACTATTGCATCTGAAATTGGTGTGAGTTTAATAGTTGGACTTATTGCATTCATGCTGTTTAGAGTCTTTAAGACTATAAGCAAGAAGAATTAGAAATGGAAATAAATAGTGTGCTGGAATGTAATATATCAGTATATAACACATTTTAAAGTTCCAAAACCTACAGAGACTGTGAAAGAACTCAAAAAAACCTGTAATTTATATTTCAAAGCGTGATTTTTATGTCAAATATGCTCAAAATCATGCATTTTTCAAGTAAAGTAAGACTAAAATCAAGTTCTAATTGAGAATGTAGTAAGTTGTTTCACAGTCTCTCTTATATTTGGAACAACTTTTTAGCAACGGGAGGATTGTTCAAAATAGAGTTGAATTGTGGAACACACATCAAGCCTACAGGTTACTATTTAATATAATTTCAAATTGTGCTTAGAGTTTTGTCTTGCTAACACCAAACTATTTTAGCTATAATCTAGATAATTAATACAAGGAACTGATATGACTATGCCAGTAAATTTACATCCTCAATATATTACAGATGATAATGGTGATAAGGTCTCCGTAGTTATAGGTATGCAAGAATTTGAAAGTATGTTAGAAGACATAGAAGATTTAACTGCTATCGCAGATAGAAAAGACGAAGATACAACTTCACATAGTGACTTCTTAAAAGAACTAAGAGCTGATGGCACTTTATAGTATTGAATGGAAAACATCAGCTAAAAAAGAACTTCGTAAAATTGATAAGAAACAGATTCCAAAAATAATTGAAGCGGTAGAAAATCTAGCTTCAAATCCACATCCTTCAAGCCATAAAAAATTATTAGGTACTGAGCATAACTTTAGAATTAGAGTTGGTAACTATAGGGTTGTATATTTTATAGAAGATGATAAACTATTGATTGAAATAATCAGAGTACGACACCGTAAAGATGCTTATTCAACAACTTAGCTATAGATAGTCACAGAAAAGCTTTCATTTGTTACATGTGAAATACTGTTCTCAGTAGTCTTTAAAATCAGGGAAAATCTCCAAAACCTACAGGTTTAGTAACTGTTTATTTATAGGGAACATTCCAGTTCCAACCAAGTACCTATATAGAAAATTTAAAATTATCATTATCAAAACCATAGTTCTGTTTATAGTCATCAAACTTATAGTTATCTAACTCAATTCGTCCGTGTTCTTCATCCAAAAAGTGTTTTGGTTCTGACATCCAATAGTCATTAATATAATCTTCATCTATATAACTATAAGTACATGTTTCGTCACCTACATCAAATGAAATAGATGATAAAAACACTTCATATTTACTTGGAAATAGTTCTATCACATACTCATTAAGGTGGATACTTTCAATTAAAGCTATAAACATATCACTCTTAAATTTCATAGAAGTAATATTTCGCCCTTTTGTTGGAAAGACACCATTGTGAAAAGTAAAAGTTTTTATTTCTTTCTCATATGTTGGAGCAATAATGAGATTATCTTTACGGAGTAAAAAAGTCAATCTAAATGCACTTACATGCTCTTGTAAATAATCTTTTTTCAATACTGCATCGAGTAGTTTACTCATGGACAAAACTAAGTCCATTGGCTTTATATTTTTTGAGCTCTCTTTATTACAATAATCTATCATCTCTACAGATAACTTTAATATAGATGCATTCTTTTCATTTACAAGCACTTGAAGTTCTTGAAGTTTTTGATCTATTTCACTTGAGTTCCATTCACTACTAGCAGAATCGAAATACTTCCTCATAGAACATGGGTTATCACTTAACATATTTTTTCACCTTTGACCAATCTTCTTTTTGTAACCTCAAGCTTCTATTGCGTAAACCTAAACCACCACAATGGAACATAGGAAATAGTAATTTTCCATCATTGAGTTTAACAGGTTCTTGACCGACAAGTTCTTTCAATGACATACTTTTTTTTAAGTCATAAACTTCTGCCACAGCTTTATATGGATTTGTTCCAAGTGTTATTATAATATTTGGCTGAAGTATAGTAATTAATTGTGCTAAAAATTCATTTACACCTTCATTAACCCATTTAGCATTTACAGATGAAGACATACCACCATCTTTCATTCCCAAGATAGCATTAGTAAAAAAGAGTTTTGTATTTAGATTTGGATTGTTAGGAAGTCCTATATCTATATCCAGCATACTAAAAAGTTCAACTAAATTTTTTGATGTGGGATTAGAATCAGTGTCATATCCTTTATTATTTAGATAATAGTTTTCATCACCCCAGTCTTGCCCAACTACTAAGATTTTAGCTTCTAAATCACCATGCCAAGCTGACCAAGGTCCAAGATGGTTTGCAGAGTCATATTTGCCATTTTCAATCTTACTAGGATTAACTAGTCCATCACAAAATGTAAATTCTTTTCTTTTAGAAACTAGTTTATCATATTGTGATTGTTTTGATGACATCAGATTACTCAGGCTTTGTTCTCAAGCATTTGCAAATAGTGTTTTGCTTTACTTGAAAGAGAGTCATATAGACCAGAATCATTAGAGCCAACTTCAGTCAAAGCAACTAAAAACTCATCTTGTAGATAGTTTTTTATTGCATCTTTGTGAATAAAAAAATCTTCTAATGCCCAAGCTAAATTTCTATTTTTGTAAAGTTTTATCTTTTCAAAGGCATTGACACAAACCTGCATATCAGAAGCATATAGTCTTGCTGTATCTTCTTTTACTTTACCTGTTAAATATTCTTTAAACTCATTTTTATTAAAGCTATCCATAATTTTCCTTTTTATCCATTATTAAATTATTTCTGTACCTAAATGAAATGGCCAATAACCTGAGTTTTCTACTGGCTCTATTGCATTTTGGATCATATCTATATCTCCTTCTTTTATGTAGAACATGCAAAGCTCAAAACCTTTTTCATCATCTTCACATTCTTCTTCCATATTAGAAGCAGCACCTTCTTTTAAATACCAAATATCATCTGTATCGTCTTCGTTAAGTTCACTAGCATGTATTACATATTCATATATATTTTCTGCTAATGTATCTAATACACTTGTATCTTCCTCTTCTGTGCTAATACTTTCTTCTAATATATCTCCAGCAGCATTAACAACAACGGTCCACTCACTAGAGTCAACCCCTTTCCATACTTGACCTGATACAACATCAGTTTTAAAGAACCATCCTCCTTCGGTAAATGGTTGCCCTAGTACATACATATAATGAAAAAGGTTATCACCACTGCTTATTGACTTAGCACTTATAGCTAATTGTAAGAACTCTTCATCTTCTTCAGAACACTCACCATTTGCTCGGATAAATATTGTATTTAATGGAGCTATCTCTTTGATTTCTTCTGCCCACTTAGAATCTCCTAAATACTCTTCGACTAACATAGCAATATTTTGGTATTCCAATGGATCATTTGCAGTATCCACTGCTTTTTGGTAAAGTTCTCTTGCTTTGCTTTCTTCTTCTGCCGCATAATCGTTAGCAAAACCAGCAAAATCCATATAGTCTTCTGCATTATCTAATGCAACTTTCAAAAGTTTATTTCCCCAATCTTCGTTATTAAAACCATCAGGATCTTTTATACATTTTGCAAGTTTTTTTAAATCGCTAGAATCTTCCGCTTTCTCAACTGCTATTTCATACAATGACTTTGCAAGTTTTAAATTTTTATTAAAATCTTCTGTACATAATTTTTCAGCCCAGTAGTCATGATAGCCATCATCTTCTAAATCAGTAATCATTTCTTCAAGATCTTCATGACCTGCATATACACTTTTCAATTCATTAATTATGTCTGCAATAGGCATTAATGTTTGTAAAGCACCTGCATTTATCTTTTGCTTCTCTTCAATTCCTGCATTACTAGCAAGCATTTTCAAATAATGTTTAGATTTACTAGGTAGTGAACCATATAACCCAGTATCCGATGATCCAACCTTAACAAGTGCATCTAAAAACTCATCATATAGATAATTCCTATTTATTTTTTTATTCTCTAAAAAATCTTCAAGTATTTTTGTAAGTTCTTTTCCTTTATACACATCCATCTCTTCAAATGCATTTACACATACCAGCATATCAGATGCATATGTTTTTGCTGTAGCCGATGCCACCTTTGTTTCAAGATAATCCCTAAACTCATCTTTGTTGAAATCACTCATTATTTTCCTTTTATTCGCATATAAGAAGTTTATTGTGTATATCGGACATCTTTATGTCTGGAAAACTTCTTGCTAGCTGTTATTTTAAATTTATTTATACTAGTGTTTTGTTAATCTGTCTTTAAAATAATTAATTCATACCCTGGAGATATTAGCTACAACCAAACTTTACTTATCTGTAATATAGTTCAGTAATTGGAATGTCACCAATAAACTAGACAGTGATACATTCAACAATCTCTTACTTTTGGAACACGAAGCACTCATATTAGTTTCCCGTGCTCCACAAAGTGTTCAAAAAGTAAAAACTACAAAGTTCCATAAACCTTAAGGGATTATTGAACAAAAGAAGTGAGCTTTTTACTTACATTTTCAACACTTTCTTCACAAAACATCATAGTCTTCATCATGCCAGGGGGAGATATAGTTTTTCATTTTACCCCTTTAAGTGTATAATACAACGAAAAGATAAATAATTAAAAGAGTCATATGATACAACTTCAAAACATTACAAAAAACTTTGCTTCACAAGAATTATTTCTTAACTTAAACCTTAAGTTAAACTCTGGAAACCGTACAGGCTTAGTTGGGAGAAACGGGAGTGGAAAGTCTACTCTTTTTAAGATGATTTTAGGAGAAGAAACTCCTGATAGTGGAGACATTATCATCCCTAAAAACTACAAGATAGGAACGCTTAAACAGCATCTTGTATTTACTGAGAAGACTCTAAGAGAAGAGGCTGCATTAGCACTAGAAGATGAGATGCAGTATGATGTGTATAGAGTTGAGAAGATTCTCTTTGGACTTGGGTTTACACAGGATGACTTAGAAAAAGATCCACTCTCATTCTCCGGTGGATTTCAGATACGTATAAATCTTGCCAAGTTACTTGTGACTGAGCCAAACCTACTTTTACTTGATGAGCCTACCAATTACCTTGACATAGTTTCCTTGCGTTGGTTAAAGACATTTTTACGAGCCTTTGATGGTGAACTTATTCTTATAACACACAACCGTGACTTTATGGATAGTGTTTGTACTCATACTATGGGACTTGTACGAAAAGACATTGAGATTATTCAAGGAAATACTCATAAGTTTTATGAACAGTTAGCGTCAAACGATGAACTTTACTCAAAACAAAAAGTTGCACAAGATAAAAAAGTTAAAGAGTTAGAAGAGTTTATAGCAAGAAACAAGGCTCGTGCTTCAACAGCAGCATTAGCACAGTCTAAAGTGAAACAGTTAGAGAAGATGGACCTCATGAATGACCTTGCGTTTGATAATACTCTCGCATTTGACTTTAACTTTAAAGAGACACCAGCTAAAGTAATGCTAGAGGTTGAAAATCTAAGCTTTGGCTATAGCCCTGATAATATTTTGTTTAAAGATATAAACTTTGACATTAAACGCGGTGAGTGCATAGGCATCATCGGAAAAAATGGAAAAGGAAAATCAACCCTTTTAAATACAATAGCTGGAGAATTAAAAGCACTTTGTGGAACAACTCACTCTCACCCCTCTGTAGAGTTTGCCCACTTTGGACAAACAAACATAGCAAGACTCCATGAAAAAGCAACGGTATCAGATGAAATTCATTCGGCAAACACAAAACTTAGTACACAAGTCATTCGAAGTATTTGTGGGGCGATGATGTTTAGTGGAGATAGTGCTGATAAAAAAGTCTCTCTTCTTTCAGGGGGAGAAAAATCTCGTGTTATGCTTGGACAGATTTTAGCTCGTCAAGTAAATCTCCTTTTTCTAGATGAGCCAACAAATCACCTTGATATGGAAAGTATAGAAGCACTTACCGAAGCTATCATTAACTTTGAGGGTGCTGTGATGATTGTTACTCACTCCGAAGAGATGCTTCGTCGCGTTTGTGACAGACTCATCATTTTTTCAAAAGAGGGTGCTCAGCTCTTTGATGGTGGCTATGATGACTTTTTGACTAAGATAGGATGGGAAGATCAAGGTGAATCTGGCAAAGCCAGAGAGAGGGACCACCTGGGTGGTGAAGCACAAGAGAGCGAGATAAAGTCAGCTCCAAAGTCTAACAACAAAGAGAATAAAAAACTTAAAGCTGAACTGGTACGTGAAAGAAATAAGGTTGCTTCACCTTTAAAGAAAAAAGTAGAGAAACTTGAAGAGAAGATAATGAACTTAGAAGATGGTTTATCTGGACATCATCAAGAACTTATAGAAGTTTCAAACTCTGGAGATAGTGCAAGGTTAATGGAACTCTCTAAACTAGTCTCGTCAGAAGAGTCCGAGGTTGAAGAGTTGTTTGAAGAACTAGAAGTTGTCCAAACAGAGCTCGATGAGATACTTGATGAGTATGAAGAGAAGATGCTAGAGCTGTAACTAAAGGAGTCTATTTTGGCAAAAATTATTATATTTTCAGGTGCTGGTATTAGTGCTGAGAGCGGAATCTCGACTTTTAGAGATAGTGATGGACTTTGGGAAAACAATAAGATAGAAGATATATGCATGGCAGGGTGCTTGGACTGGAACTATCAAGAGACGATAGATTTTTATGATAATCGCCGTGAAGACATAGAAAAAAAGGAAGCAAACTATGCTCATAAAGAGCTCAAAAAGTTTGTAGAGAAGTATCCACATGATGTAAAACTTATCACCCAAAATATTGACAATATGTTTGAAAAAGCTGGATGTAAAGATGTCCTGCATCTTCATGGTTTTTTACCAGAGATTCTGTGTGAATCTTGTGAATTTAAAGACAATATCGGTTATGAGAAACTTCAAGAGGCTTATAACGCTTGTCCAGAATGTCATAATAAACTTCGTCCAAATGTTGTCTTTTTTGGTGAGGCTGCTCCAAAGTATGAAGAGCTGTATAGTGAACTAAATGATTGTGAGGTTTTTGTGGTCATTGGAACAAGTGGAAATGTGATAAATACCGATATGTTTCTATCTCGGGCCATCAAATTATCTATACTCAATAATCTTGAACCAAGTGATGCTATTAACGATGAGTTGTACTCTAAAGTTCTGTACAAAAAAGCAACAGAGGCTATCGATGAGATAATTGTTGACATAGAGTCTTTTTTGGAAGGTAATTAATATGCAAAAGAAATATATACTTTTTGATAATGATGGTGTTTTAGTGGAGACTGAAAAGTGGTACCATCGAGCTAATGTAGATGTTCTGGAGCTTATGGGCTTAAAGATAAGTGAAGAACGCTATAGAGAGATAATGATAAATGGGCAGAGTGCTTTGATGATTGCTGATGAACATGGTATTGAGAGTGAAGTAGTCGAGAGCTACCGCGATAAACGCAACGAGTTGTATCAGCATTATATTCGTACTGAAAATATAGATATAGATGGTGTAGGTGAGATACTTAAAAGACTAGGAGAAAAGTATAGAATGGGAGTGATAACATCCTCGCGTAGAGATGACTTTGACCTTATTCACAACTCAAGAGATATTATGTCTCATATGGAGTTTGCACTTTGTAGTGGAGAGTACACTCGTGCTAAACCACATGCAGATCCTTATCTAGAAGGGTTAGCACTTTTTAAGGGACAAAAGCATGAGGCCATAATTGTAGAAGACTCTGGTCGCGGTCTTCGCTCAGCAGTAAACGCAGGTATAGAGTGTGTGGTTGTGTATAACGACTTTACATCTTCTCATGACCTTTGTGATGCGACATATAACATAGATGCATTACATGAACTAGAGAGTTTACTAGACTAACTTATAATTGGGGAAAAAGCCTTTGTGCTGATGGTGACTTTGTCACCAATGCTCAGCTCACTAGTCTCTTCTTCACTAAGAACTACTTCTACTAACTGCTGACCAATAGCTACAATAGCTATAAAAATAACATCTACTTTTTTGAGTTCTAAAAGTTCACCAGTAAATGAAAACTTTTGACTTCCCTGTGTTTTGAGGAGTATCTCTTTGGTATTACCATCACTTGTAACTTTCCCTTGGTTGAGGACTATAACACGTGATGCTAGTTTGTATATTTCGCTTGGGTCATGGCTAACCATTATAGTTGTTGTATTGAATTCACGATGAAGTGTTAATATCTCATCTTGGAGTTTTCTTCGCATTAGAGGGTCAAGAGCAGAAAGAGGCTCGTCTAGAAGAAGAAGTTTTGGTTCATTCATCATAGCACGACAGAGACTTACTCTCTGTTTTTGTCCACCACTTAAAGTATTTGGGTATCTATTTTGTAGCTCAGTGAGCTCTGTGATTTCTAGTAAACGCAGAGCAAGATTTTTATTTATACTCACGAACAGTAGATTCTGTAAAACACTCATATTCTCAAAGAGAGCATAGTCTTGAAATACAAAACCTATTTGGCGTTTTTGAGGAGGGAGTGTTTTGGCTGCGTTTAACCAGCTTGTATCATTTACTTTTATCTCACCATTTGCTTCTTCTAATCCTGCTAAAATACGAAGTAGTGTTGTTTTCCCACTTCCACTTTCTCCAGTTAAAGCGATAAACTCACCTGCATTGAGTGTGAGATCTACATCTAAACTCATTGCTGCGTTTGAACCATGAAGTTCTTTTTTTATGCAGATTTTTATCATCGTTTGAGTCCAAACTTTCTGTTGTGTTTAGCATTAAAAACATATACACTTAGTAGAACTATAAAACTCATTCCTAGCATGATAGCACTATAAATATGTGCACCCTTGTAGTTCATAAGTTCGACCATTTCATAGATAGCAACAGATGCAACTTTTGTCTCTCCCGGGATGCTTCCACCTACCATTAGTACCACTCCAAACTCTCCGACAGTATGTGCAAAAGTAACTATGATAGCAGTGATAAATGCAGGTTTGATGTTAGGAAGAGCAACTCTAAAGAGTGTTTCGCACTTACTTTTTCCTGCGATATAACTCGCTTCGAGCATATTTTTATTTATAGACTCAAAACCACTTTGTAAGGGTTGGACCATAAAAGGGAGAGAGTAAAAACAGCTTGCGATTACTAAACTTGTAAAGTTGAAAACTAAACTGACATCAAAAACATTTTTAAAGAATGCACCAATAGGTGAATTTTGCGAAAGTGATACTAAGATGTAAAAGCCTAAAACAGAGGGTGGAAGAACAATAGGTAGAGCAGTGAGAGCTTCTATGAATGGCTTAAGTCTTGACTGCGTTTGAGAGAGATACCATGCAAGTGGTAGAGATATGAAAAACAGAACAATGACGGTAATAGATGCTAATTTAAAAGAGATTAAAAAAGGTTCAAACATTTAAAGTATCCCGATTATGGAGAGGTCAGAAGATTTTATTAGTGCTGTAACTTCATCATTTACTTGTAAGTTCATTCTTTCTAATGATGAAGTTGTAATAATAGACTCTAAGGTGAAGTCCTCTTTTTGGAGAATAAGACTTGATAGTAACTCTCCATGATTAATAATAGCTATTTTCATAAGAATTTGATTTGAATAACTCAAAGAGCCTTTGAATTCTTTGGCTAACGCAACTGTAGTTGCTTTACATGTGAGCTGAACATTTGTATCGACTTTTATGTTATCGTTTAAATCAAGACTAATCATTTTTAATATTACACCATGGGCATTAAAGCTTACAATGTGCAGTTCTTGCTCACTCTGTATATCTATGATACTTGCTTTAAATTTACTCATTCGACTATATATCCAAATTTTTTAAATATTGCTTTGGCTTCTAGGCTAAGTATAAACTTGTAAAATACTTTGGCTTCTTTATTGGCAATAGCATTTTTTAGAATTACAATGCCTTGATTTATGGGAGTGTAGAGTTTTGAGTTGACCTCTATCCAATGCTTGTTTTTTGTATACTGAAACATTTGAGGAGTAAAAAGTGCTGATTTAGAGATGAAACCAATATCCGTAGCTATTCTCGCATAGGAAAGTGTTTGTGAAATAGATTCGGCATAGACTAGTTTCTTTTTGTTATTTTCATAAGTACTAGAGTTTTTTAGAGCTTGAAGTGTGGCGATTCCATAGGGTGCAGTTTTTGATGCTATGGCAATTTTATTAATTAGTTTGCTATTTACTAAATTAATACCAAGAGTAAAATCTTGAGGTGTAGTACTAAACATCACTAAAGAGCCTTTGGCATAAAGCACAGGGGTTAAGAGAGTAAGATTATCTTTAAATAGTGCCTCAGGGTAAGCCATATCTGCGGACATAAAGATATGATACGGGGCACCATGTCGTATTTGAGCTGCGAGTTTTCCACTACTTGCAAGAATTATTTGTATTTTTGTATCAGGATATTTTTTTGTAAACTCTTGCTTTATTGCTTGTATTGCATAACTGACATTTGATGCAACAGCTACATTAAGTGTTCCTGCATTTAAAGTTACTAGTCCCAATAGAAGAGATAAAAATAATAATTTAGAAGGAGCTATACCCACAGTTAAGACCTTTATATAGATATTTAATGATATAATTATATCCTGCAAAGATTAAGTACCCATAAATCTTAATAAATCCTTAAATTAAGTCAAAATTAATTAATTTATCCTTAA
This sequence comes from Sulfurimonas sp., assembly GCF_018698455.1. Taxonomy (GTDB): domain Bacteria; phylum Campylobacterota; class Campylobacteria; order Campylobacterales; family Sulfurimonadaceae; genus Sulfurimonas. The sequence continues at coordinate 11,124 of NZ_JABIOQ010000066.1, forward strand.
ATTAAGCTATGTTAAAGCTATTAAAGCTATAATTTCGCCACAAAACAAATACATTTGTATTCTGTTAATAAAATTACTTAAAAAGGTTCATGATGAAATTTACAAAAATTGCAACAACTGAACAAATTGATCAAAAGTGGATTTTGATTGACGCTGAAGGTAAAACATTTGGTCGTATGATCACTGAAGTAGCAACTGCTCTTCGTGGTAAGAACAAGGTTTGCTGGACTCCAAACATTGACTGTGGTGACTATGTAGTTATCATTAATGCTTCTAAAGCAAGATTTAACGGTCTTAGTAAGCTAAACAACAAAGAATATTTTTCTCACTCAGGTTACTTCGGTTCTACTAAGAGTGTTAAAATGACTGAGCTTTTAGAAAAAAATCCTGAGAAACTATACAGATTAGCTACTCGTGGTATGCTTCCTAAAACTAAGCTTGGTGCTAAAATGATTAAAAAATTAAAAATTTATGCAGGTGCTGAACATCCTCACACTGCACAACTTGCTAAGTAAGGATTGATATATGTCAGCAAAAACAATATATGCAACAGGACGCCGTAAAGCGTCAATAGCAAAAGTATGGTTAACTCCAGGAACTGGTACAATGACGATCAATGGTCTTTCTCTAGATGCATGGTTAGGTGGACTTGAAGCTAAGAAACTTCGTGTTAAGCAACCATTAGTTCTTTCTAAGCAAGATACTTCAGTTGATATCGTTGCTACTACTTTAGGTGGTGGTTTTGGTGGTCAAGCTGATGCTCTTCGTCACGGAATTTCTCGTGCTTTAGTTGCTTTTAATCCTGAGATTAAAGCAATCCTTAAGCCAGAAGGTATGATGACTCGTGATTCACGTGTTGTTGAACGTAAGAAACCAGGTAAGAGAAAAGCTCGTCGTTCTCGTCAGTTCTCTAAACGTTAATATCGCTTTACTTTATTCAGAGTTTTCTCTGGATAAATCTTCTTTCTAAAAAAACTCCAAAATTCTATCAAAAGTTATATTTTAATTAATCTTTTATTATAATAATAGTAAAATATTTTACTAATGTGAATCATTTAATAGAGCAATAGCAAACTATAAATTTTAATGAAAACAAAGGAAAATAATATGAAAAAAGAAGTATTAGCATTGAGTGTATTAGCACTTTTATTAGTAGGGTGTAATGGTTCAACAGAAGTTAAAGAGACAGCACATATGCATACTAAAGCAGAACATGATAAGCACTGGGACTATGGAAAAAATAACGGTCCAGCACACTGGGAAGAGTTCTCTCAAACATGTGCTACGGGTATTCACCAATCTCCAGTAAATATCATCCCTGGAAAAACAATCAATATGGATCATAATTATGATTTAAGTATGCATGAAGATGTTACTGGACTAGCAAAAATCCTAGATAATGGTCACTCCATTAAAGTAACTCCACAGCATGGTGGTACAATAGATCTTCATGGTGAGACTTTTACTCTTTTACAGTTTCATTTTCATGGAAAGTCTGAGCACACTATTGATGGTAAGCGCTATGATATGGTTGTGCATATGGTTCACCAAAATCCTATAACAAAACAGTTTGCAGTTGTAGCAGTTTTCTTTGAAGAGGGCGAAGCAAATAGTATCTTAGATACGGTTATTGATAATGTAGGTAAAACAGTAACTCTTGACCCTCAAAATCTACTTCCAAAAGACAACTCTCATTACTACCACTATGTGGGTTCTTTAACAACACCTCCATGTTCTGAAAATGTTCAATGGTATCTGCTAAAGGCTCCAAAGACTGCTTCTGCAGTACAAATAGAACATTTTAGAAAGTTTTATGTGGATAATGAACGTCCAGTTCAAGAACTTCACGATAGAGTGGTTGAAGTAAACTAGAGTAATATGAAATTTTTCTTCATTCTTTTTGTTTATGCTAATCTCTTAGCATCAACTCTTCACCTTGCAACTTCTACAAATCCTGCAAGGTTAAACCCCATCTTAGCAACAGATTCAAGCTCTTCAGAAATAGCAAGCTTTCTTTTTAATGGGCTTGTTAAGTATGATAAGGACTCTAAAAATATTATTGGAGACTTAGCAAAGAAGTTTTATTTCAAAGATGATAAAACTCTTATTTTTGAACTCCATAAAGGGGTGAAATGGCATGATGGAAGAGAGTTTTCGGCACAGGATGTTATATTTACCTATGAAACTATTATCTCCGATAATGTGATCTCTCCATATGGATCGGGATTTAGATTTGTTAAAAGTGTTATAGCTCTTGATAGATATACAGTTGAAGTAAAATATAAAAAGGCATATTTTAAAGCACTAGAGACATGGATGATGGGGATACTTCCTTTTCATATTCTTTGCAATGACAAAAATTTAATGAGCTCGAGTTTTAATACTAACCCTATTGGTACAGGACCCTATAAACTAGAACAGCTTGAATATTCAAAAAATATTGTTATTAGAGCTTTTGATAATTATTTTGAGGGAAAAGCTAAGATAGAGAGAATATCTTTTCATATTATTGCTGATTCTATGACACGCTTTTTAATGTTGAAATCTTCACAACTTGATATTGGAAGTATTGAGCCAATTGCCCATGAGAGAAAGCTAACAAAAGACTTCTTTTCAAAGTTTAATCTTTACGAAAAAATAAGTCTTTCATACACATATCTAGGATTCAACCTGCGTTTAGAAAAGTTTAAAAATCCAGATGTAAGAAAAGCTATATCTTTAGCAATTGACAGAGAAGAACTAGTAGACATCTTATTTTTCAAACATGCAAAAGTTTGTACAGGGCCTTTTCTACCAGGAAGTAATGCCTTTAATTCAGATGTAGTTGCGCCCAAAACGGATCTAGAAGAAGCAAAAAGACTTTTAAAAACTGCTGGTTACGATGAGAGTCACCCTTTTACTTTTGAGATAGTGACTTCAAACTCTAGTCCAATTCGGCCTTATGCAGCACAGATACTGCAACATCAACTTAAGAAGGCTGGTATAGTAGTAAAATTACGAGTTATGGAGTGGCAAGCCTTTTTAAATATGGTTGTTTTCCCTCATAAGTTTGATACTGTTTTACTTGGCTGGGGACTTTCTCCTACTCCTGACCCTTATCTTTTTTGGCATAAAGATAGTGACAAAAAAGGTGGATTTAATCTTGTTGGATATAACAACCCTCAGGTAAACAAAATGATAGAAGAGTCTCAAAGTATGGTAGACAGAGAAAAGCTATCTAAAAATTTACGAAAAATATTTAAATTGATAACAGATGATAATCCCTATCTTTTTCTGTATATACCAAATTCTATAACTGCAGTTGATAAAAAAATAAAGAATATAGAGCCAAGTTTGAGTGGAATTTGGCACAATTACAAAGAGTGGTATAAAGATTAATAAAGATTAATAAAGATTAATAAATATTATGTTTGTATACAGATTTTTTTAGTACAATGGTTTTAAATATTTTTTCAAGGGTAATAAAATGCGACAATTTTTGATGATTCTATTGATAAGTACAGCTTTACTAGCAGAGACCTTAGCAGACCCTGCATTTATGAATGGTTCTGAAAGGTTATTATGGATGCTTTTAGTATGCGCAAGCATTATTGCTCTATTAGTCTCTTCTTTTCAAATTATAAAGCTTAAAAAAGAGCATAAAGAGTTACTTCAAAAACAAAATGCAATACAGAGTTCCCAAGATAAAATTATTTCAGATATGAGCGAAAATATTTATAGTATCGTTCAAGAAGCAGTTGATAATAAGAGTCTTCTTTCTCAAAAAATAGAAGATAACCCTCAAGATAAAGAATTATTAGAAGTAATGAATTCAGAGAAAAAAGTTTTAGATATGACAAGTAATCTCATAGAATTTTTGCGTATTAAATCTAAAAAAGTAGAAATTTCTAAAGAAAATTTTAAATTTGTCAACCTTTTAAATGATGTTTCTGGTTTACTGATATCAGATTTTCAAAATAGTAATATTGAGCTTACTTTTGATGTGGACAGTGATATACCATATATTCTCATTGGAGATACACTTAATTTAACGACGATATTAAAAAGCCTTCTCGAGTTCTGTATGAGTAAAAAAGCTAGAAAAGTAACATTAAGAATCTCAAAAGTAAAAGAGATGTCATTAAAGACAAAGCTTCACTTTTTGATTTCAACTGATGTTAAAATTCCAGCAGATAAAAGTATTTTTGAGTATACATATAGTGAACATACAAAAAAATATGAAGGTCTTGGGCTTGTTATTTCTAGAGATTTATCTCTTCTTATGAGAGGAGAACTTGTAGCAAGAAACACAAGTATAGGTAACATAGAACTCTCTCTAACTATTCCTTTTAATACTTCAAGCGAGAAAGGAGAGAATAAAGATTATAGAAGAAGACTTGATCCAAGACTTGCAAAGAAAAAAATTCTTGTTGTGGACGATAATAACGATTCTGCAACAGCTCTAGAAAAAATATTTTTAAACTTTAAGTATAGTGTGAAAGTTGAAAAACGCGATGAATATTTGAGGAATCTAAATGATTTTTCAATGTATGATATCGTTGTTATAGATGAGAGACTTTTTACAACTAAGTGTATAGATACACTTAAAACATCATCATGTAAAATCATATCACTAGGAAATTTTTTAAGTTCATCAGATATGGATATTGATGAGCTAAATACATACAGTTTAAAAAAACCATTTACTCAAGAGCGTATATATAATGCACTAAGTGCATTATATATACCTGTAGTTAAAGAAGCAGTTGTCATTGAAGAAGTAGAAGAGGAGAGTACTGAAAAACTTGAAGTATATAAGAGTGTTTTCCCAGATACAGCTGGTATTTCACTTAGTAGCTTTTCTAAATTTAGTGGTAAGAAGATTTTGCTTGTTGAAGACAACTTAATAAACCAAAAAGTTATTATAAGTATTTTAGGAAAATCCGGTATTGATATTTCTATCGCAAATAATGGTCAAGAATCTGTTGATATGATTAACTTTCACGATGAGTTTGATTTAGTTCTTATGGATATTAACATGCCGATCATGGATGGTTATACAGCGACTAAAATAATAAGAGATGATTTAAATCGTAAGATGTTACCTATAATCTCTTTAAGTGCATTGACCTCTGTAAACGAAGTAAGCCAAATGTTTGCTTCTGGAATGAATGGATACATTGCAAAACCTTTACATAAAGAAAAGCTATTTACGGCATTTTCTATGTTTATAAATACAGAGCTTAACACTGTTGAAGAAGAAGTAGTTGAAGAAGTTAAGGAGTTGGTATATGAAGGGCTTGATATACACAAAGGAATTGAGCAGGCTGATGGAAATTCTATGCTTTATAAAGAGCTTCTAGGGGAGTTTAGAGATGCCTATGGACAAAGTCATCAAGTATTTAAAGATTTAGTTGAAGATCACAGATATGAGCAAGCTAAAATGCTATGTTTAGACCTTCAAGGTTTAGCTGGTTCTATCTGTGCGGATGATATGCATAAGTTAGCAACAGAGATGCATAAGCAACTTATTTATAAAAAGTATGACCTTCTTCCTAAATACATCAAAGCATACACGATAGAACTTAAAATTTTGAATAATTCAATTACTGAGTATGTTACTTGATAATTCTTTTTGATTTAGATGGAACATTGATAGATTCAACCGATGCTATTTTAGAGAGTTTTCATAACTCTTTTGATGTACATAATTTCCCACACCCAGACGATAAAGATATAAAAAATCTTATTGGTTACCCCTTAGATGTAATGTATAAAGAACTAGGAGTAGATGAAAGTCTTGCTTGGGCTTTTGTGAAAACATATAAAGAGTACTATCAAGTAGTATCTACTCAAAAGACTTACTTACTTCCTAAAGCAAAAGAATCAGTACTTCTTGCAAATGATTTTGCTGAGCTAGGGATAGTAACAACAAAAACAGGTATATATTCAGAAGTACTGATGGAACATTTTGATATAATGGATTACTTTAAAGTGCTAATAGGTAGAGAACATGTAGAACATCCAAAGCCGCACGAGGAACCAATTTTAAAGGCATTAGAGAGTTTTGATGTACTAAATAAAGAAATCTGGATGATAGGCGATACGAAACTTGATCTCATTTCTGCAAAAAATGCAGGTGTAAATTCGATCGGTGTTTTGAGTGGTTATGATGATGAAGGTACCTTAAAAAAATATACTGAGTATATATTTACTACTGCTTACGAGGCAATAGTATTTTTAAGAAATAAAAAGTAAGCACTTAGCTTCTTTTTTTTCAAAATAATTAAATTAAAGAAGAGAGTGTAAATGAAATTATTAATAGTAGATGATGCGAAAATAATACATTTTATGGCCAAAAAAATATTGAAAGAAAATGGACTGGCAGATGTGGAATGCCAGGATGCATTTGACGGCAACGAAGCCGTTTGGCAAGTACATAAATTTAAACCGGACTTGATTCTTCTTGATGTTGAAATGCCAGAAAGAGATGGGATAAGTGCACTCGAATTGATTAAAAAAAATGACCCTAATATTATTGTGATTATGGTTAGCTCTCATGGATCAAAAACAATGATTTCAAAAGCTACATCGCTTGGAGCAAATGGCTTTATTCAAAAACCATTTGATAAAGATGAGCTATGCAGTTGCATTAGAAAAGTACTTCCATAAAAGTAGTTTAGTTGATACTAATTACATAACTTCTTTGTTTCAACAAAATTAAATTAAAATCAGCTAGAATGCCTTTAATATAATTTAAGGAAATAGCAATGCCATTATTAGACTCGTTTACAGTAGATCACACAATTATGCCAGCTCCAGCAGTTCGTAAAGCTAAGGGAATGAAAACTCCAAGTGGGGATGATATTACTGTTTTTGACTTACGTTTTGTAAGACCAAATGAAGATATACTTTCAGAAAAAGGTATTCATACATTGGAACATCTTTTTGCTGGTTTTATGAGAAATCATTTAAATTCTAAAGATACGGAGATAATAGATCTTTCACCTATGGGTTGTAGAACAGGTTTTTACATGAGTGTACTTGGCGCACCATCTGAAGAGAGTGTGGCTAAGGCTTGGGCAGAGGCTATGCAAGACGTTCTTGGAGTACAAGCACAGAGTGATATCCCTGAGTTAAATATTTACCAGTGTGGAACATATAAAATGCACTCACTTCAAGAGGCAAAAGATATAGCTTCAAACATTTTAAATAAAGACATTGACATCATGGATAATGATGCCCTTACTCTTGATTTAACAAAAGTAGACCAGTAACCCTCGCAAGTGTTTGACAGTAAACTCCATACAATGACTCTGAGTGAAGATGGCTCTTATACAGCCTATTCAAAAGAGTATGAAGAACATTACCACTCGACAAGAGATGGGGCACTTCATGAGTCTCTTGTCAAACATGTTATTCCTGCGTTTAATGTGATAAAGGAAGACGAAGTAAATATCTTAGATATTTGTTACGGACTCGGATTTAATACCCTTGCAACATTACTACATTGTAAAAGAAATTTCCCAAATAAAAAGTTAAATATTTACTCCCCTGAACTTGACACATTACTTGTGAAATCACTAGAAAATTTTACCTACCCTCCAGAATTTGATGAGTTTAGAGATGTTATTTTAACTCTCTCACGAGAAGGTGTGTGTAAAGATAAAAATATTTCCATAGAAGTTTTTTTAGGTGATGCCCGAGAGTATATTAAAAAGTTTGAGAACAAGTTTGACATAGTCTACCAAGATGCTTTTTCCCCTAGCACAAATCCAATGCTATGGACGCAGGAATACTTTGCGGATATAAAAAAGAGTATGAAGCAAAATAGTATTTTAACTACATACTCCATTGCATTCGCAACTAGACTTGCCCTATATAAGAATGGATTTTTTCTTTATATAAATCGTGGAGATGGTTTTCGAGATGCTACTGTAGCTTCTTTGCATGAGTTAAGCGAGTTTTACAAAGTTGATATGGAACATAAAATATCATGTAATAAAGATGCCCAACCACTCAGGGATTAAAAATCGACTCGATAAAAGTAGATACTTTAAAACAGCTCTAACAGCTTTACCCCAATGAAAATAACCCCTAAAAAAATCAAAGAGGAGATAAAAACTAACGCCGTCACGACTTTAGCATTGCACTCATAAAGTGATGCAAGATTTACATTAGCGACTGCTAGTGGCATAAGAAGTTCTATAAATACTATACCTTTTATCATCGGGTCTATCGAGAGAGGGTAGAGCACGCAAAACGCGAGGAGAGGTAAAAGGACAAACTTGAAAATCATAACCCAAACCAGCAATTTTTTACTCAGTTCTTTAACTTTTGTGCCATAAAGATAGATACCAAATAAAAAGAGTTGCATTGTCATAGAAGCATAAGCTCCCATCATGAGCATATTTAAAATAGAAGAGTGAATGCTCACTTCATAAACACTTAAAAGAATGGCAATGATGGTTGCCCAGAGGATTGGTAGTTTGATTATGTTAAGTAGGGAAGTCTTAGTATCGTAAGTTCCACGGGAGTAAAAGTATACACCAATAGTGTAAACTACAAATACATTGACAAGATTGACTATGGTCGTATAGGGGATAGAATCCTCTCCAAAAATGGCAATGTTTAGAGGAATCCCTAAATTTCCTGTATTTCCTATGATAGCAGCAACAGTTGCAATAGAGTATTCTTTTTTGTTTTTAAAGAGATATCTTGCAAAAAATGCAGAAATGAGTAAAAGAACCAGGACAATAAAAAGATAGATGGAAGGGGCATAGAGTAAAGAAATATCTACAGGACGAATCAAGAGACCCCAAAATGTTAAAAAAACTTGTAAGAAATAGACATTGATGAGAGTAATGGTTTTATCATCAATTTTCTCTTTAAAACTCATTTTAGCGAGATAACCCATCACAATAAAAACATAAATGCTTAATATACTAAATATAATTGAACTCATAGGCTAATTTTACTATAATTTTATATGCAAACACTAGAAAATATAAATAAAACAATAAAAGAAAATATAGCAGTAATGGTTTACTTCTCGGCACCAACTTGTAATGTTTGTCATGCCTTAAAGCCAAAGTTACTAGAGGCACTTGATGAAAATTTTAGTGAGTTTAAAGTAGAGAGTGTAGATATTTCTATTGATGAAGACATCGCACCGCATTTTGGTATTTTCACTATTCCTACGGTACTTATCTTTTTAGACTCAAAAGAGTTTGTACGTAAGTCTAGAAATATGAGTGTGAATGAACTCATGAAAGAGATACAGCGTCCTTATGAGATAATGACTTAAGAGTTTCATATGTCAACAAATAGTATAATATTTAAAATTTTATTAAGGTAAAGTATGAACAAAGTCAAACTGATTAATAATGAGAAGTTTCTTTCGGACGATGAATTTATCGTCTCTAAAACTGATAAACATGGAAAAATATTATATGGAAATAAGATTTTCATAAAAATATCAGGATATGAAGAGCATGAGCTTTTAGATAAGCCCCACTCCATACTAAGACATCCAGACATGCCAAGTTGTGTTTTCAAACTATTATGGGAGAGACTACAAGCGAAGCAAGAGATATTTGCTTATGTAAAAAACCTAGCCAAAGATGGATCTTTTTACTGGGTATATGCAAATGTAACAGTTACTCTGAACAAAAATGGTGGAGTAGTTGACTTACACTCTGTCCGAAGAAAGCCATCTTCAAAAGCGATGGAAGTGATACCGGGACTTTATAAAGCCTTACTTGCCCAAGAGAAGAAAGCAGGCATAGACAGTGGAACTAAGATGCTTATGAATATACTAAATGACAAAGGAGTATCATATGACGATTTTATCTTCGATTTACAAAACTAAGCAGACATTAGCTCTCTATGTAATTCTCCTTTTTATAGTTGTTTATTTTATAGTTATAGATGAATTTTTAATAGCAGGTGTACTATTTATTTTTATGGCCATAACGACACTTCTTTCGTTAAGAGAGAATGAAACATGCGAAAAGATTTTTAATGATCCAATAGTAAGACAGATAAGAGATGTTCTTTTAAAAGCGGGTAAGGGCGAACTCTCGTATAGAATAACACATATTGATGATGAGCATACCATGCATGATGTTGCTTGGGGTGTAAATGATCTACTAGATCAAGTCGAACAATATATGCGTGATGGAAAAGCAGCTATTGAGAATGCAAACAAGGGGCATAGAAATAGAATTGTTCCACCCCGTGGATACAAAGGTGATTTTGCAACGGCAGTACCTTCTCTTAACACGGCAATTCATTCTATCTTCCTTTCTTATAAAGGTGCACAAGCTAAATCACTTTCAGAGATATTTGAGAATAATAGTAAGGGTGGTGTATCCCGCGGATTGTCAATTATTCAAGAAGATATTATAACAAACTTGGATGTTGTAAACGAGATAGCCATAAGAACTAAAGAAACATTTAGCGAAGTGGTTGAATCAAGGGATGTGATTCAAAACATCACCTCAAGTCTAGATGAACTTATCACACTCATAACAAACTCCAATGACTCAATCTCTATGTTGAGTGAAAGAACTAATGACATTACTGCTGTGGTAGAATTGATTAAAGATATTGCAGAACAAACAAATCTACTTGCATTAAATGCGGCTATAGAAGCTGCCCGTGCGGGTGAACATGGACGAGGTTTTGCCGTTGTCGCCGATGAGGTGAGAAAACTTGCAGAACGAACACAAAAAGCGACACAAGAGATAGCTATAACTACAAACAGTTTAAAGCAAGAAGCAAATGATATACAAATGAATTCGGACAAAGTGACAAGCTTAGCTACTGGTTCTCAAGAGGATGTAGAAAATTTCCATAATACACTAGAGAGATTTTCTCTCAATGCAGATAAATCTGCAAACCAGTCTGAAAATGTACATAATTCACTCTTTACAAGCTTGGCAAAAGTTGATCATATTATTTTTAAGCATAAGGCTTATGTAGCAATATTTCATGGAGATAAAGATAACTTAGAATTCTTGGGCGATCATCACTCTTGTAGATTAGGAAAGTGGTATGATAATGATAGCGATCAAGCTAAAGAAAGATTTGGAGCTACAAAAGCTTACAAAGAGATACATGTACCGCATGAAAAAATTCATACAAATATACTGAGAACATTGGAATGTGTTGAAAAGGGAAATTGTACATCTCCTGAAAATAGAGATCAGATAATCTTATCTATGAAAAATGCAGAAGAGGCTAGTTTTGAACTCTTTGAATTATTTCAAAAAATGGTAGCAGAAGCGAATCCATCACTTAAAGCATAAATGCAATTAGTGATGCAGTTACTGCAACATTAAGTGATTCTACTCCGCGTTTCATAGGAATTTGGAGTGATTCATTACATAAGTCTTCGACTTCTTTACTAACACCTTCACTTTCATTTCCAAGAACATAGATACTTCTCCCAGTAGGCTTAACATCATAAATACTTTGTTTTGCATGAGATGAAAGAGAATAAATTTGAGTATCTTTTACTTTTGCGAGTACATCTTCAAGTGCATCACAGAAGTAGATAGGAAGTTTAAAAAGTGTTCCCGCACTTGCTTTTATAACTAGAGGAGAGATTTTTGCAGAGTTCTTTTTAGGAAGAATGAGTCCATCAATATTTCCAGCCGCACAACTCCTTATAATCATTCCTAAGTTTTGAGGATTTTGAATGCCATCAAGTGCAAGAAGTCTGTACGAATTGAGTTCTAAGATTGCCGTCGCATTTGAGTAAGATTGAGAAATAATATCTATACAAACACCTTGGTCTTGTTTTGCATTTTTACTAATTCTACTTAAAGCACTTTTAGTGTGGTAAGAGATTTCAATATCGCGCTTTTGTGCAAGTGCTAGTATCTCTTTGATATTTCCATCAGTTTTGTTTGAGTCAGCCATATGCAGCTTATGAATTTCAACACTTGTATCCTGCAAAACTTCTATAACCACATTTCTTCCGTAGAGAGTGATTATTTTCTCAAAAAACTTTTTTTTATCTTTATATTCTTGTGAATCTTGCATTGTATATACCTTTGTAATGATAAATGCAATGTTATCACAAATAGGATTTATATCTAAAGAAAATAGATTTATTTGATAACACTTAGCTATAGTTTTTCTAAAAATTAGCCTTTTGTATTGTGTTTGAATACACCGTTAAAGTCAACTGGAGGCATATCTATATAGTGTTCACATCTTTGTATATAGATGCCATAAATATTTTTATTAGATTTATCTGGCCAACTTTCTAACTCATTAAAAACAAGTAGAGCATCTTCAAAATTTTTATTTTTATAGAGGTCTATACCTTTATGATAGTAATCAAGCTCATCTAATAATCTCTCTTTGGAAGCTTTATATAGTGGATTTCCTTCCCATTTCATTGGTATTGCTTGATAGTCTACAATTTGCCAAATTTCAACAGGAACTGATTGCCCCTTAACGGTTACCAGGTCTAAAAATCTAAATATATATTTTCCCTTTGGTATTTTTTCTTTTACATAAATTGAAATATTACATGATGAGTTGTAGTATTTACATAAAGATTCAAGTCTTGCACCAAGGTTAACGGGGTCTCCAATAACAGTATAGTCACTTCTACCACTACTCCCCATTTCACCAACAACGCCAACTCCAACATTAATTCCAATGCCAATTTCTATGGGTTCTACTCCATTGTCTGCAGCTAAATCACATATAGCTTTATATCTATCGTCTAACTTTAGTTTTGCATTTAATGGTTTAAGAGCATGGATCTGGTCAAGTGTTGCATCAACAGCTTTTTCGACATGATTTTTTACAAGAACGGGAGCATTCCAGTATGACATGATGGCATCGCCAATGAACTTGTCAACAGTGCCTTCGTACTTCATAATTATTTGAGTCATTTCATCCATATACTCATTTAAAAACTGTATAAGTAAACGTGCACCTCCAGCCACTTCGGATATGTTTGTGAAATTTCTAATGTCGGAGAATGTTACTGTAATTTCATGTTCCTTGGCAATAAAAGTATTGCCTTTATCGGCAGCTCTTTTCATGATGTCCTCCATAACTTGAGGTGAAACTTTAGAAGCAAACTTTCCTTTAATGAGATTTTTTTGTTTTGTTTCTAGAAAATAGTTAACAATTATGGAGACTAGTGCCCCAAAGACAAGAGCAAAAAGTGGATAAAATAGAGTGAGAATTATACCTTCGACAAAAAGCATGTAATTTACAAAATATATAAATGAAGCTCCTAATACAATTATAATGATAGGAAGCAGAACGGCTCCACTATATCCGATGCTCATGACAACTATAATGGACATAATTAAAGTTATTGTTATGTTGTATGCACTTGCTTCAGCAGGAATATATAAAAAATCTCCCTTTAAGATATTGTCAATAACATTTGCATGGACTTCTACACCAGGATAAATAGAATCATAAGGGATGTTCCTTAAGTCCAAGAGTCCTGCTGCCGAAGTGCCTACAAGTGCTATTTTACCCTCTAACTCTTTTGGATCAACTCTATTTTTTATAATGTCAGCAGCGGAAATATAGGTAAAAGTATATGAGGGTCCTCTAAAGTTGACAGCTAGTCTTCCATATATATCTGTTGGAATGTTAAACTCCCCTAGCTCAATGTTTCGTACTCCTAGTTCATCATAATTTACAGTAAGTTTGTTGATTTGATGAACCGCCCTAATTAGCTCTAAGGCTAAAGATGGGTAAACAGACATGTCATAACTCATAGCCAAAGGAACACTTCTGATAACTCCGTCAGTATCAGGAGTGGCATTGAAAAATCCACTCGAATAAGAGTTATCTTGAATTATTGGAATATTTTTAATTACCCCTTTGGGCTGGAGGAGATGTTCAGTTTTCCCTTTGCCTTTTTGAGTAAATATCGCTGGGATATCGGGAGTTTCTACATCTAGATATTGTTGGTTCCCATTAAAATCAAAGGTATATCCCAAAATAGTTGGAGTTTGAGAAAGCACGGAAGCGAATATCTCGTCATAATCTACTTCCTTATCATCAGGGACTAAATCTTCTATACCTAAGTCATAAATTATTTTCTTTGGGCTTGATCGATCAGCCTCGGGAAACATAATATCAAATCCGACAGCTGCAATCCCATTTAGCGCTAAATTATAGACCATTGTGGCAATTTTATCTCTACCCCAAGGAAACTGGCCTATCTCATTTAATGATTTCTCATCAATATCAATAATAATGACTTGCCCTGTTGTTTCAATGGCACCACGATTAATAAATAGCATGTCTCTGAGTTTTTTGTCAATTGTGTCAAAGTGATTTGGCAGGTATAAGTATAATGAGGTAGAGAATAAAGCAACGGATATTGACAAACTAAAGTAGATAAGAAATTTTTTCACATTTTGCCTTAAGATAATATATAAACTACAAGAGAATAAGTTAACTTTTACTCAAGAATAGTTTTCAAGTCTTGAGTAGGTATGGCTTGGGAATCTGGAGGAAGATTTGGCATGTTAATGGCATTGTCATTAAAAGAAGCTACAGGAACTTGTATATTAACATTTGAATCGCTTTGCTCTGTTCCACTTCCACACCCAATAAATAACACTGATATAAATAAATGTAATACAAATTTATGCAAATGAAGTCCTGTTTAATAATTTATAAGTAATTATACTGTAAAATTGTTTATTTTAAATACCCTATACAGGAATATAATGAAAAAACTATTTATCTTGTTTTTTATCGCTTTTACGAGTTTAGCCTTTACATATGAACCCTCATACGTAACCCCTCAGATAGATACCTACAATCAAGCCAAAGAACTTTTTAAAAACAAAAAGTACCAAAAGGCGTATGACTTATTTTATAAGCTTTTTGAAAAAAACCTAGAAGATCCGAATATTAATTTTTATCTAGGAAGAAGTGCTTATATGTTACAACACTTTGAGTTAGCGATAGCTGCCTATGAAAGAGTTCTTATGAGTGATCCAAAATCCGTTAGATCAAACCTTGAAATTGCAAAATGTTATTTCGAGCTCAAAGACTACAAAGAATCAAAAAAAATATTTTTAGAAACTTTAAGCGATCAAATGCCAACGAATGTACAGCAAAATATTAGAATGTATTTAAAAGCATTAGATTCAAAAACTAAAAAAAACTTTATTAGTGGATCAGTAGTCCTAGGTCTTAATTATGACTCAAACATATATAGCCGTGCAAATGACGATATATTTACAATACCCGGAATTATAGACAACATCACAAATCAGCCCATAAAAACGACAAACTCTACACCAGAAGCTTCTGGATACGCTCATCAACAAGCTGTTAGTCTAAATCATTTGTATAAGTTTGATAATGAAATTAACTTCAAGAATAATTTCGTATTTTTTGCAAAAACGATAGTTGAGCATCATAATAGAGATATTATGCTCGCCCAATACTCTCCAGCGGTCTCCGTCACCTACAATCACAATAAAATTTTAGTAGATTACGCTCTCTTGTTTAGTAAAATATGGTTAGGCTCGAAATCAACAATGACCTACTATGGTATCAACCCGAGATTAACGTATGTGTTCGATGCATATAATATTTTGAGTTCCTCTTTTAAGTATCAAGAAAAAAATATCGTAACAAATACATCCCATATAACAGAACTTGATTTTTCCCTTAGACGAATACAGTCGAGTAAAACAACATTTTTATTTTATACGAGATTGGCAGCAGAGAGAAAAGTTTCAGATGGTTTACAAAACATAGACTCTGATTTGATAAATGTCGCCTTTTCTACATCGTATTGTTTTACACCTCTATTAAGTATAACTCCAAAGTTACAGTATTACATGAAGTGGTATAAGGATGAGGATGTTTTTTATGTAAAGAAGCAAGAAGACAAAGAACTTCAGTTTTTACTAAATTCGACTTATTCCATTAGTAAAAGTTCTTTATTTAGCATGGATTACTCATATATGAATCATATATCAAACATTCCATCGTGGGAGTTTAACAAACACTCTCTAACGGCTAACATCATCTTATTATTTTAAAAGGCTTAAATATGAAAATATTAATATTGTTATTCTTATTATCAGCAACACTTTTTGCGAATATAGGACAAATAAGCTCCTTAAGGGGCTCATGCATCATATCTAGAGATAATATGAAAATGGATGCTTCAATTGGGTTTAAATTAAAAGCAAAAGACGTATTAAACACTGGAAAGAAATCAAAACTACAAATAATTTTTAAAGATGGAAGTATCGTTACAATAGGTAAATCATCAACATTTGACATAGCGGAGTATGTTTTTGACGCGGCATCTCCTAAGAAGTCCAAAGTTAACTTCGGATTTTTAAAGGGTTCATTTAAATCTATAACGGGTCAGATAGGTAAATTTGCACCTGAGAAGTTTAAGCTTAGAACTAAAACAGCGACAATTGGGATAAGGGGAACAACAGTAGTCGGTAACCAAGATAAAATAGCATGTACATACGGAAAGATAAATGTAAGTTCTCATGGCGTTACTCGCTCTGTTCCTGCTGGAATGTTTTCTAAGACACCAAAAGAATCTCCACCGAGTGTTCCAGAAGTGTATGTAGCGGGTAGTATTGAAGCTGGTGACATTGAAGACTCGACAGAAGCTTCATCTGAAGAGGAAGAGGCAACAAGCGATTCCGAAGAAACGGATGAAGGCGAGGTTCAAGACGAAGAACAAACGGATGAAGGCGAGGTTCAAGACGAAGAACAAACGGATGAAGGCGAGGTTCAAGACGAAGAACAAACGGGTGAAGGTGCAGTTGAGGGAGAAGAACAAACGGGTGAAGGTGCAGTTGAGGGAGAAGAACAAACGGGTGAAGGTGCAGTTGAGGGAGAAGAACAAACGGGTGAAGGTGCAGTTGAGAGAGAAGAACAAACGGGTGAAGGCGAGGTTCAAGACGGAGAACAAACAAGTGCTCAAGTAGAAGATGGAGGTAATCCGACTTCAGAAACGGAAGAGACAACGGAAGCAACTCCAGTTGCTGCCGCAGCTTCAGTTCCTCTTGCAAGTACTCCATCGACTGCCGATGAAGGGGAAGCAACAACTGGGCAAGAGCAATCGGAAGTGAATCCGACTTCAGAAACTGAAGATGTTTCATCGACAAAAGTTACTCCAACTGTAGCTGAAGAATCAGTTCCAGTTGCAAGCATACCATCCACAACTGATGAAAGCGATTACGATTCGGTGAGTGACCTTGAAGGTTCTGGAATTGATTCGACTTCTGTTAGCGAAGTGGGAACCGTGATA
The DNA here is from genome assembly GCF_018698455.1 of Sulfurimonas sp. Taxonomy (GTDB): domain Bacteria; phylum Campylobacterota; class Campylobacteria; order Campylobacterales; family Sulfurimonadaceae; genus Sulfurimonas. The sequence continues at coordinate 28,402 of NZ_JABIOQ010000066.1, forward strand.
GACACCTCTACAACACAAACTCAAGATACATCTTCAACTGAAGTAGGTGATACTCTGACCCAAGTTCAAGATAATGTGCAAACAGTTGAACAAGTAGTGCAAACTGACGCTAAAATAGTTACTGAAACGATAATTATAATTAGCGATTTATCCGTAGCAGATGTAACGAATGAAATTATTTCAACAAGTACTTTGGACAATTTACAAATAGACACAGCGGACTTAACGAAAGTAAGTGCATTTGGAGATGCTTATTTGGAGTATGGCTACTGGGAAAGTGTCGATACTGGAGCTGCTGTTTACACTTATCTTAGTGGTATGCTAACTTCAAGTGAGACTGTTGATCAGATGATTGGACTAGCCCCAACAGCGACATATACTGGTGGACTTAGTGCAATAGTTACGGATCCTAATGGAGCCACTATAGCATCCGATGGAAGCGTAGTCTTAGATTTTGACTTTGTAAATCAAAGCTTCGCAGGTAACATAAATGTGACTCAGGGTGGTTTTAGTGCAGATGTCGCTGGAAATGTACATAAGTACGGATTTGACACGACTAGTGTCACTACTGCAACAAGTAGTACTGCAACAAACATCGCCGGAGACTTGAGTGGACAGTTTTACGGAACAAATGCCGAAGCGGCGGGAGGCTCGTTTAACTTGACGAGCGACAATGTGGGTAGTGTTAACGGCGTGTTTGGAGTCGCAAAATGAAAAATATAATATTAAAATTACTTGTCCTATTCTCTATCTCTCAGGTTTCACTTTTTTCGGCTGAACTAAGTTTAAAAGCTCATGGTGGAGTTGCTCAATTTAATGGGAATACAAGTGTAGTTTCTATAGCCGATAGTCCTCTTTTAGATATTTCTTCAAATATAACTTTGGAAGCATGGATATATATGGATGAACAAATTCAATTTAATCATGTAATTACAAAATGGAATACGGCAACAAATGACCGTAGTTATCAGCTACAAATTTTAAACAACAAAGTTAATTTTTCTACTTCACCAAACGGAGACAATGCAGATACTCTAGAAGGAATATCAACTTTACAAACTGGACAATGGTATCATATTGCAGCAGTATATGATGGAAGCGAAAAGAGAATTTATCTTAATGGACAATTAGATGGAAACGTATCAAGTACTGGGTTACTCTTTAATTCTACTGCTCCTTTAGTTCTAGGAGGCCATGACCTTAACGCGACTTCTTTTGTTGGAACACTTAAAGGTGAACTTGATGAAGTAAAGGTTTGGAATACAGCTAGAACTTCTGCAGAGATAAATGCAACAATAAATCATCAGTTAGATGGAAATGAAACAGGACTAGTAGCTTATTATAACTTTGATGAGAGAGTAGGGAAAACGGTTAAAGATATAACTTCAAACAATCTTGACGGAACGATTAGTGGAGATGTGACTCGTCTGAATTTTTTAGGTGATGGACTTGTTTTTGATGAGATTGACAACAATAGTAGTACTATTACAGTTGCAGAAAGTAATGTTTTAGACTTAAACACTACTTTCACTATTAATACATGGTTTAAAACTAATGAAGACTCATCAACTGGTATACAGCAACTAGTTAATAAATATAATGAAGAATTGGGGGGTTATGCTATTGGCCTAGTAAATATAGGTGGAGAACAAAAGATTGAAGTAGCGATTAGCCCTGATGGGACAAACAAAACTACCGTTAATAGTTCGTCAAATATAAATATTGGTCAGTGGTATCACTTAAGCATAGTAAGTGATGGCTTAAATATTCAAATTTATCTCAATGGTAAATTAGACAAGACGGCAGCTTATAATCAAGGGCTATTTCAAAATAATATTGATTTAAAAATCGGTGCAAATATTATTGATACTGAAGTATTTAATGGAAGTATCTCAGAAGTTTCCATCTTTAACAGAGTGATATCTCAAAATGAGATAATACATAACATGCATACTTCTCTAAAAGGGGACGAAACTGGACTAGTTGGTTACTGGCCACTAAACGAAGGTTCCGGGCTAGTGGCGAATGACAGAAGCTTAAGTGCCAATAATGGAGTTATAAGTCTAGCTGCTTGGTCGGAAAATGCACCAATTCTCTATGGGGATAAGCTTTATACGACAGATGCTATGGATACCTTTCACAAACTCTTTGTTGAAAACAATACAAGTAGCCCTACTTACAGTTATAACGGAAGTATTCCCTCTACTCTTCGGAATTTTGATGGAACAACTGGAACTTTTTTATATACAGCTGATGGAACGGCTGGAGAAGTACTTGATTTTAACGCAAGCGATGGAATAGACTTAAATAAACTAGTAAATGTTCAAGCTTATGTGAATCCATATAGCACACAGTTTAACTTAACAAATGTAAACTTGTCAGACCATAATATTACAAATATGCAACTCATTAAAACTGATGGAAATACCGACAGTTTCAATATTCAAGGCTCAGAAGCTTTATCCGATGGGGTGAACAACTTAAGCACTCTAGTTTACAATAAGGATAATAACTTTAGTATTAGATTCGACGTTAATAACTCTGGGGTAGAAAATAGCTACTACTATAATTTTCCTAATTCTACATTTGATTCCGATGTTATATATAACTCGTCATTAGCTAACTCGTCATTAGCTAACTACAAAACTATAATAAACGCAACGACGAATACATTCGACATCGATGCTAACTCGACAACTTTTTTTTCTGCTTTGGACCTTCACTTTAATTTTGAAGGGAATACATCACTTGTTATTAATAATAATGCGATTATTCAAAGCCACCTTGATGGATATACTATCATGGACTCAGCACTCCAACCTATTCTAAATACAAGCTTAGATTATAATAAAACATTTGCACATAAATCAAGCTCTCAAACTCTATCTACCAATATATCCATTTTTATGCCGGGAGTCTTGTGGGAGACGAATATATACAGGAAAGTTAAGGCGACAGAAGATATATTTGTAAGCGATGTGAATGTATCCTTTTCAAATATTACCGTGAATTTAGATGAGCAAAACCTTGACTCTATTGATTTCAAAAATAGTGATGGCGGTTATACTCGCTATAAGATTACAGATAGTCAAATCGCAGGTACAAGCTTTACCATTCCTTTGATTACTGATGCTTCTTATGAAATTGTCGCTACTTACTCAGACTTAAATAAGTCAGTATACGATTCTGGTAGTGGAAACTGGTTACCTTTTGGTGAAAGTGCCGATCACTTTATTGCGACAGATGGACTTGTCTTGCCTGATATACCTGTTAGTGCACCTAGAAAACCAACTCTAAAAGTTACAAACAACCTTACTCAGTATTTAGGAAAATGGGATACTACCGACTATACATATGGAGTAACGCTATCAAGTGATGGCACAAAAGCTTATGTTGCCGATAATATAAATGGATTAGCCATTATAGACATTACAAATCCTACTGCTCCAGTTACTCTTGGAACACTACCTACTAATGGTTCAGCAAGGAGTGTTGTTCTTTCAAAGGATGGAACTATTGCTTACATTGGGGATTGGGAGAATGGACTTGTAATCGTTGATGTTTCAAATCCAATCTCCCCCGAAGTGCTGGGAACATTTGATACGAGCGGCAAAGCCGCTTTTGTGAGTTTATCAAGTGATGGGACTAAAGCATATATAGCTGACTATACGAAGGGATTAGTAATAGTTGATATAAGTGACCCTATGGCACCAGTAGAAGTAGGTTCGTATCCAACAGGTGAAAGTTCATTCATACAACCAGAAGTAGAAGGTTCGCCCAATAGTCTAGAAGTTAGAATCTCAAACGATGAAACTAAAGCTTATCTTGCCGACGCAAACGGACTATTTGTTATAGATATAAGCAGTCCGGCAACTTCTACTCCTTTATCACCGATTTTAGAGATGCCTTATAACGCTGTAACATTGTCTAGCGATGATACTATAGCATATCTTTCAAGTTCTTATGGTGTTGACATTTTCGATATTAGTGATCCAAGTAATCCAATTTTTTTATCAACTTTTGACACGAATGAAAATACTTTGGGAGTCACTCTTTCGGGTGATGGTTCTAAAGCTTATGTTTCAGTTGGTCATGGAGGAATAGTGATACTAGACATTACGAATCCTACCGAAGAACCGGTTCTTTTATCAACATTAAAGACTACTGGAAGAGTATCCGAAATTGCTTTGTCGGATGATGAAACAAAAGCATATGTTGCAGATAGTGCAGGTGGTTTAGTAATTATAGACATCGCAAACATTGAATCTCAGCTTTTGCCGGGATCATTTGAAAGCGTTGGAAATGTTAGAGGTCTTACTCTTTCAGATGACGGTACAAAAGCATATGTTGCAGCTAATCATGATGAAACAGCTTCTAATAATGGGTTTAAAGTTCTAAATATTTCAAGTCCTAGCACACCAGGACTTATGGATTATGTTCCTACTGAAAATGCTTATGGAGTGGCAGTATCAAATGACGGGACAAAAGCGTATGTCGTAGGTACAAATGGATTGGTCATTCTTGATATAAGTAATCCAACCGGGGTATTGCAGATTGGAACCTTTGACACAAATGGAGTAGTTTATAAGGTTGTCTTATCTACGGATGGAACGACCGCTTATATAGCTTATGACGGTGGATTAGCTATACTAGATATTACAAACCCAAGCATACCAATAATGTTAGGTTCATATGATACACAAGGCTCTGCTACTAATATTGTACTCTCAGATGATGGGAGAAAGGCTTACATCTGTGCTTCTGAGAGTGGTTTAGTAATATTGGATGTCTCAAATCCAGCTACTCCTACTTGGTTGCCAACTTATGCTTTAGACTATCCTGAAGCAGTCGCTCTCTCCGATGATGGGACAAAGGCTTACATTACCGATAACTTAGGTATGACTACTCTCGACATTACCGGCATTAACCCTCCTAGTCTAATATCAAATTTCCATACATCTAGTAAAGCTTTTGGGGTTAGATTGTCAGATGATAACACAAAGGCATACATTAATCTTGATAAAAAGGTAAGTGTAATTGATGTAACTATTCCAAGTAGCCCTATAGAAATAGCATCTTATAGTACGAAAGATACTAGTGATATTGTATTGTCAGAAAATGGAACGAAGATTTATGTCGCTGATGGTGCTAATGGTTTAGTTATACTAGATACTAATCTTAACTTGCACCTAAATAAAAATTTTGCAGATACAAACATTACTCTGGAGATAGACGACTTAGACCAGAGTAGCTTAACTCTTAACATAGACATGAACGATACTTCGATTATTACTCTTGGCGATTATAATCAAAGTCTAGTTTATAATGACTACAACAATACTCAACTCACAATACCAATACAGCCCATAGCGGATAAGCTTGGTTCTACAAGAGTGGATGTAAATATTAGCGATGGTACTTATTCGGTACTTAAAAGTTTTAACATTAAAGTGTTTGACCAAACTTTTCCTCCAACTTTAAGTGCTATCGCTGATATAAACACAAGCGAAGACTTCAGCGACTTTAACATAACGGTAAACGCGACGGATACAGATGGTGACGTAATCACTTACTCAGTAGGCTCAAGCGACATCAATATTTCAACTGTGACAATGGTGGGAAATGTAATCGTG